>JAPSLQ010000255.1 GCA_031180595.1 Isoptericola sp.
GACGCCGCCGCGACGGGCGACCCCGTGGCGCGCAGGTGCTCGGCGAGCCCGTCCGTGCCCATGCCGTAGACCTCGAGGGGTACCTCGCGGGCGACGTCGAGGAGCAGGTCCGTGCCGGCGACGCGCCAGCGCCGGACGGGCTCGTTCACGACGGCGGCCACGTGCGCGCGCTCGCCCGTCCACCTATGGCCCGGGTCGGCGACCCCGTGGTCGACCACCTCGGTGCGGGCCGACCCGCAGTCCCACATGAGCCGGTTGAACGCCGTCACGTGCACGATCGGGACGCGGCCGTCCGCGACCTCCGGCACGTCAGCCACGGGGTGCCGGCTGCGCGCCGCGTGCTCGGTGGGCGTGTTGTGCTCGACGTAGACGGCGGGCACGTCACGGCCCGCGCGACGCCCGGTCCACTCCTCGAGCAGCGCGAGCTCGTGCGGGCGCTGGAGCACGACGACGTCGACCGCGCCGTCGTCGAACGCCGCCCGGATCTCGTCCGGGCCGGCCTCGCGGACGCTCGCGGGCCAGTCCCACGTCTGCGCCCGCCCGCGCCCGTCGGCGGGCCGACCGGGGAGCACGGGCACCAGGTACTCGTGCCCACCGGCGACGAACGAGGTGGCCCACGAGCCGTGCACGTGCCAGAGCAGGACCCTCATGCGACCACCCCCGTCGGGTCGTTGTGAGCGGACTTCTGGCCCGGTGCGGGCACCGAGAACGGGCCAAAAGCCCGCTCACAGCCGGTGAGGTGGGCGACGGCGTCGAGGACCTGCGCGGGCGTGACCGACGCCAGGCACGGGTGGCCGGCGACGGGGCACTCCCGCGCACGGGTCGCGCGGCAGGCGGCGCCCTGGTCGCCGAGCAGGACGGTCGGCACCCCGTACGGGGCCCACCGGTCGGCCGGCACGACCGGCGCGAAGAGGCTGACCACGGGCGTGCCGACGGCGGCCGCGAGGTGCGCGGGCCCCGTGTTGCCCACGACGACGCACGCCGCGGCGTCGAGCACCGCGGCGAGCTCGGCGAGCGAGGTGCGCCCTGCCAGGTCGACGGCGCGCGGCGACCCGCCCGCGACGTGCGCGGCGAGCTCGCGCTCGCCCGGACCGCCCGTGACGACGACGTCCCACCCGGCGTCGGCGAGCGCGGCGACGTACGCGCGGGCGTCGTCGGGCCGCGGCGCGCGGGCCGGGACGGAGGCGCCCGGGTGCACGACGACGAACGGGGCCGGGGGCAGCGCGCGCGGCGGAAGCGGCAGCGGCCGGCGCAGGGCGAGGCGGCCGTCGTCGCCCGGCGGCAGCTCCGCGCCGGCCGCCTGCGCCAGGTCGAGCGCGGCCTCGACCTCGTGCAGCCCGTCGGGCCGCCGGTGCCGGACGTCGAGCAGCGCACCCGGGTAGTCCTCGCTGGTCGCGGCCACGCGCGGCACCCCGGCGAGGCGAGCGAGCAGGGCCATGGGCAGGGGCGACTGGTGGAACGACGTGAAGACGACGACCTCGTCGTAGTGCCGGCGCCGCAGCGTGTCGACCAGCGCGGTCACGGCAGCGCCGTCGAACGACGGCGGCGCGTAGCCGCTCCACGGAGCGTCGAAGCGCAGGACGTCGGTCACGCCCGGCAGGAGGCGCGCGGCCTGCTGGCCCTGCGCCGAGACGAGCAGGTCGACGCGCCCGTGCGCCGCCGCGAGCGCCCGGACCGCGGGCCCGGTGAGCAGGACGTCGCCGTCGCTGTCGAGCCGGACGGCCAGCACCCGCGCGCTCACAGCAGGCTCACCGCCTCGGTCAGGCTCCCCGCGACCGCGGGCGCGGCCTCGATCTCCTCGGCGCGGGTCACGGGCGTCGGGACCAGCACCGCACGCGCGCCCGCGGCGACCGCCGCGCCGACGTCGGCCCCGATGTCGCCGACGACGGCGCACTCCGCGGGCAGGACGCCGAGGTCGTCGGCCGCGCGCAGCACGAGGCCGGGCCCCGGCTTGCGGCACACGCACCCCGTCTCGGGTGCGTGCGGGCAGCGCTGCCAGGTGTCGAAGGGTCCGAGAAGCTCGCGCACCCGGGCGTCGACCGCGTCGACCTGCTCCGTGGTGAGCAGCCCGCGCCCGATGCCGGACTGGTTGGACACGACCCCCACGCGCACCCCGTCGGCGCGCAACCGGTCCAGGACCGCACGCGCGTCGGCGACAGGGACCACGCGGTCCGGGTCGCCGTTGTAGGGGACGTCGTGCACGAGCGTGCCGTCACGGTCGAAGAGCACCGCCCGCACGGGCGGCGGCCACGGCGCGGCCCCGGTGCCGCCGAGCCCGCGGCGCCACCGCCACGCCCCGGCCGAGCGGTGGGCCACGGCCGCGAAGGGGATCGCCACGCTCGTGGCGGTCATGCGCCGGACCTCGCGGGCGAAGACCTCGTCGCCCGGCCGCGGACCCGGCGCCAGGCGGCGGCCCAGGAAGTCCGCCGTCAGGCCGGCCCACGCGGTCGCCGCCACCGCCGTGGCCGTGGGCCGGCGGGCGGCGGCGAGCCCTGCCGCGGCCAGCGCCGCGCCGACCGTGGCGACGTGCCCGCGCAGGCGCCCCTCACCGGCCTCGGTCAGCTCGCGCCAGCGCGGGCCGTACAGGGCCCGCAGCAGCGCGTCGTCGCGGTTGCCGCGCTGCACACGCAGGCTCACGGCGTCGTCGGCGGGGCGCACGGGGTGGTCGACGGTGCGCTCGCCGCGCACGAGCCGGCCGCCCGCGTCGCGGACGCGCAGCGCCAGGTCGGCGTCCTCCCGGTACGCCCGCGGGAACCGCTCGTCGAAGCCCGAGACCCGCTCGAGGGCGTCGCGTCGGTAGGCCATGTCGGCCGTGGCCCACGCCGCGTGCTCGAGACCAGCGGTGCTGCGCTCCCAGTCGGTGGGACGCCGGTCGCCGGGCAGCGGCACCACGATGCGTCCCTGCACGCCGGCGACGTCGGACGCGGCGTTGGCGAGGTCCTTGGCGAGCGCGCCCGCCCACGCCCGCGGCAGCACGACGTCGTCGTCGAGGAACGCCACCCAGGTCACGTCAGGCGACGTCGAGCGCCAGCCCGCGTTGCGCGCCGCGGCCGGGCCGCGGCCGCCCGTGCGGACCGCGCGCAGCGGGACGTCACCGTCCCACCGGACGTCGAGCGGGTCCGGCGCAGCCTCGCCGGTGCCGCCGACCGGCCGGTCGTCGGCGACGACCACCTCGGCCGGGGCCGGGGCCTCGGGGCACGCGCGCAGCGTGGCGGCGAGCGAGGCGAGCATCGCGGCCAGCTGCGGCCGCCCGACGGTCGGGACGACGACGGACCACGACGCGCTCACGCGGCGCCCTCCCCGGCGGCTCCCACGGAGAACCCCTCGGAGACCCCCTCGAAGGAACCCTCGAAGAACCCGGCCCGGCGCACCAGGTGCGGACCGAGCACGAGGAGGTCGACCGGCGCCGAGCCGAAGAGCTCGAGCGCGTCCCGCGGGTCGTCGACCATCGGCCGGCCCGCGGTGTTGAGGCTCGTGTTGATGACGACCGGCAGGCCGGTGCGCTCGCGGAACGC
>JAPSLQ010000256.1 GCA_031180595.1 Isoptericola sp.
CCACCGCGGGGATCACCAGGCACAGCAGGACGGTGCGCACCGCGCCGCGCGCGAAGCCGACGGCCCCGGTCGGCTCGGGGCCCACCACGCGGACCTGCAGCCCGAGCAGGCGGTGCCCGATCGTGCTGCCGACGGTGCTCACGAAGAGGACGTTCATCACCGCGAAGACCGCGGGCTGGGCCCAGGTGGGCAGCTGCGACACGAGCTCGAACACGCTCGGCGCGCTCGGTTGGAAGAACGCGACGGCCACGAGCGTCGCCACGAGCCAGTCCACCGTCAGCGCCACGAGCCGGCGTCCGAGACGCGCCCTCGAGCCGGGTCCTGCGTCCGGGAGGCCCAGCCGGGACCCTGAGGTCTCATCACCCGAGACAGATCCTCCCTCGAGCCAAGACCCGAGTCCTTCCCGTGACACCATGCCTCCCAGCGTACGCGGCGAGCTCGATGCGGCCCCGCGTTACCTGCACGAAACACTTCCGCCACGCCGGAGAAACGACGCGGCTCTAGCGTCGAGGCGCCGAGCACCTGGCACCGTCCCACCAAGGAGCGCATTCATGTTCAGCAACGCCGAGGAGGCCATCGCCTTCACCCGCAACGAGGGGGTGGAGTTCATCGACGTCCGGTTCATCGACCTGCCGGGCGTGATGCAGCACTTCAACATCCCCGTCGAGCAGTTCTCCGAGGACTCGTTCACCGACGGCCTCATGTTCGACGGGTCGTCGATCCGCGGCTTCCAGGCGATCCACGAGTCGGACATGAAGCTGGTCCCGGACGTCAAGACGGCGTTCATCGACCCGTTCCGCAAGCGCAAGACGCTGGTCATCAACTTCTCGATCGTGGACCCGTTCACGGACGAGCCGTACGACCGCGACCCGCGCAACATCGCCGCCAAGGCCGAGGCCTACCTCGCCTCGACCGGCATCGCGGACACCGCGTACTTCGCCCCCGAGGCCGAGTTCTACGTCTTCGACGACGCGCGCTTCGAGACCAACTCGCACCGCAGCTTCTACCAGATCGACTCCGTCGAGGCCGCGTGGAACACCGGTCGCGAGGAGGAGGGCGGCAACCTCGCCTACAAGACGCGGTACAAGGGCGGCTACTTCCCTGTCTCCCCCTCGGACCGCTTCGCGGACCTGCGTGACGACATGTGCGCCGTCCTGGGTCAGGTCGGGCTCGACGTCGAGCGTGCGCACCACGAGGTGGGCACCGCCGGCCAGCAGGAGATCAACTACCGGTTCAACACCCTGCTGCACGCCGCCGACGACCTCATGAAGTTCAAGTACGTCATCCGCAACGTCGGCTTCAACGCCGGCAGGTCGGTGACGTTCATGCCGAAGCCGATCTTCGGCGACAACGGCTCGGGCATGCACTCCCACCAGTCGCTGTGGCTGAACGGTGAGCCGCTCTTCTACGACGAGAAGGGCTACGGCGGTCTGTCCGACATGGCCCGCTGGTACATCGGCGGCCTCCTGAAGCACGCGCCGTCGCTCCTCGCCTTCACGAACCCGTCGGTGAACTCGTACCACCGCCTCGTGCCGGGCTACGAGGCCCCGGTCAACCTGGTCTACTCGGCCCGGAACCGCTCCGCGTGCATCCGCATCCCCGTCACCGGTTCCTCGCCCAAGGCCAAGCGCGTCGAGTTCCGCGTGCCGGACCCGTCGGCCAACCCGTACCTGGCGTTCGCCGCCCAGCTGCTCGCCGGCATCGACGGCATCAAGAACCGGACCGAGCCGCCGGCGCCGATCGACAAGGACCTGTACGAGCTGCCGCCCGAGGAGCACGCGCAGATCGCCCAGGTCCCCGCGTCGCTGGGCGAGGCGCTCGACAACCTCGAGCGCGACCACGAGTTCCTCACGCAGGGCGACGTGTTCTCCGAGGACCTCATCTCGACCTGGATCGACTACAAGCGCACCAACGAGATCGACCCGATCCGCCTGCGCCCGCACCCGCACGAGTTCGAGCTGTACTACGACATCTGACCGGGCTCGCCCGCGGCCGCGGCCGTCGGGCTGATCCGCGCAGACGGCACCCCCGTCGCCCTCGTGGCGGCGGGGGTGCGCCTGTTGTGGGCCTCGGGCAGCGGCACCGCGTCGGTGCAGCCGCGGTCGCCTGCGATCAGCCGGTCTTGACGGCGTACGCGGGCGACACCCCGAAGTCGACGGCGACCACCGGCTCGTCGCCGACGACCCAGGCGTCGTGGCCCGGCTCGATGCGGACGACGTCGTCAGGTCCGGCCTCGGCCTCGGTCCCGTCGTCCATGAGCACGTGCATCCGCCCCGAGAGCATGTAGAGGAAGTGGGGCGACTCGCAGCTCTCCGTGCCGACGATGGGCCGCACGTGCTCGGACCACCGCCAGCCCGGTTCGAACCGACCCTTCAGCACCGTGCTGCCGCCGAGCGTCACGACCCGTCCCTCGCCCTTGTCGGCGAACGGTCGCACCTCGTCGGGTGCGTCGAAACTCCTCGACTCCGTCCCAGCCATGTGAAGCCTCCTCGGATCGTCGGTGATCACCGTGGCCCCCTCTCGAGGCTACGCCGGGCCTGCCCTCCGGCACAGGCCCTCGGGCATACCGCTGCCGTCACCTGCCGCGGCGCGGCCCCCGCACTCCTGCGCAGGGTGCCGCCGCCGTCGTGTGCGGGACGGCGGGTGCTCCTACGGTGAGGGGCATGACGACGGTCTACACGGTCGGTCACTCGAACCGCACGATCGACGAGCTCGTCGAGATCCTCCGGGCGCACGGTGTCCGCCGCCTCGTCGACGTGCGGACCGTGCCGAAGTCGCGCTCCAACCCCCAGTTCGCAGGCGACGCCCTGGCCGCCTCGCTGCGCGTGGCGGGCATCACCTACCGCTGGGTCCGCGAGCTCGGCGGTCTGCGGCACTCGCGCAAGGGCAGCCCCAACGGGGCGTGGCGCAACGCCTCCTTCCGGGGCTACGCGGACCACATGCAGACCGACGAGTTCGCGGCGGCGGTCGACGACCTGGTGGCCCGTTCTCGGCACGACGACCTGGCGGTCATGTGCGCCGAGGCCGTGCCGTGGCGATGCCACCGCTCGCTGATCGGCGACGCCCTGCTCGTCCGGGGGATCGACGTCGTCGACATCATGTCCGCGACGTCGGCACGGCCGCACACTCTCCGGTCCTTCGCGAAGGTCGACGGGACGCGCGTCTGGTACCCGCCCGAGCCGGAGGAGGCGCCCGCCTGACCGCGCGCTACCTCGGCGAACCGCGCGCTACCTCGGCGAACCGTGCGCTACCTCCTCAGTGGTCGTCGGCGTGCCTGGCGTCGCCGTCGCGCTCGACCGCGGGTGCGGCGTCGTGCGCCCCCGCATGCGCGCCGTCGTGGGCGGTGCCGTGGTCCTTGCGGCCGAACGGCAGCACGTGCATGACCGCGACGACGACGGCCCCGACCAGGAGCCCCACGATCGCCGAGCACAGCGTGTTGAACAGCCAGGCGAGCACGCCGCCGACGCCCGGCACCGCGTGCGCGATGCTCTCCTCGACGTGG
>JAPSLQ010000257.1 GCA_031180595.1 Isoptericola sp.
CAGGGCCTCGTCGGCATCACTCTCCTGAGCGCCGGACAGCCCTGGGTGGTCGCGGGCGGCATCGCGCTCGTGCTCGTCGCCGCCGCGGTGCTGCTGCTGCTCATGACGCGCCGGGTCGTCGACGCCACGACGCGCTGAGCCCCCGTCGTCGGGCAGCGCAGCCTGCAGGGGCACGACGGCGCCGGCCCGGACGAGCGCGCCGCGGCCGGGGCGCGGCGGACCGGGGTCGACGACCTCGGCGAGCGCCGCGCCGAACACCTCCTCCGCCCCGCGCTCACCCGGAGCGAGCACGACGCCGGTACGCCGCCCGCGCAGCTCGGCGAGCACGCCGCGGTGGGCCAGCAGCGCACCCGTGGTCGTCGCGGACGCCACGACGGCCCAGCCCTGGGCGGCGAGCGCACCGAGCTGCTCCGCCTCGACCGGGCACGTCTGAGCGAGCGCGTCGGCGTCGTCGACGACGAGCACGCGCGGGTCGCCGGGTCCGCCGCCGGGCTCGCCGGCGAGGCGTGCCAGGAGGTCGCGCACGGCCGCGCCGGAGTGGTCCGACGACGGCGCACCGGCGGCGTCGTCCAGCAGGACGTGGTCGCGTGCCACCACCCCGCCGAGCACGCCGGTCCGGGCCAGCCGGCGTGCGACGAGGCGCAGCAGCGCCGTCCGCCCCGAACCGCGCGGGCCGGTGACGAGCGCCCCCGCACCGGCGTCGAGGACCAGCGGCGCGGCGTCGTCGCCGCCGAGCCCGACCGCGACCTCGGCCGGTGCCAGGGCGTCGACCCGGATCCGGGCCGCCAGGTCGGGCGCACGCACGACGCCGGGCAGCGGCCGGACGCGCAGCGGCGGCTCGAGCGGTCCACGACCGGACGGGGCGCCGACCTGCGCGCCGGCCTCCGGCAGGAACACCTGGCACGTCAGCGCGGCGTCGGTGCCCAGCCAGGCACCGCGGCCGGGAGGGCCGCCCGTCCCGGCCAGCTCGGACGGCGCTCCGAGGACGACGTCGGCGTGCTTGTCGGTGCCCAGGAGCACGAGCCGCGGGCCGACACGCGACGCGACACCGCCGACGGTCGCCCCCTCCGCGGTGAGCGCGAACGCCGCCCGACCCGATGCGAGCGCCGTGGTGAGCGGGTCCCACCGGTCCGCGCCCGCGAGGACCGACCGGAGCTCCTCGACGCCGTCGACGACGACGAGCACGGCGGGCGCGTCGCCCGTGGGCCGGTCGGCGGGAGCGCTCGCGGACAGCGCCCGCAGCAGCCGGCCGGCGCGCCGGGGGTCGTCGGGTCCGGCGAGCGTGCCGAACCCTGGGTGCGCGGCGAGCGGGGCGAACGTCCCCGCCGCCGACGGCGGGACCAGCGCGTGCACGTGCCAGCCCCGCTCGAGCGCGGCGTGCGCGAGCGTGAGCAGGGCGGTCGTCCGGCCGGACCGGGCCCGGCCGATCACGGCGAGGTGCCCGTGCGCCGGGTCCCAGCCCACCACGACCCGGCGCTGGTGCGCGGGCTCGTCGCCGAGCGCCAGCGGGATCGCGCCAGGCGGAACGTCGGCGTCCGCGTCGTCAGCCTGACCGGAGCGCACCTGGGCGGGCAGCGGTGGCAGCCACGGCGCCGGGCCGGGAGCCAGGCCGAGCCGCCGCGCCGTCGACCGGGCTGCTCCCACGAGCTCGGCGACCACGTCGGCCGAGTCGGCACGTTCCGCCCGTTCGGCACGGTCGACCGGGGCGGCACCGTGGCCCGCGCCCGCGGCACGCGCGCCCGCCCCGGGCTCCGCCCCGGCCGTCGACCACGGCGCCGCCCGCCGCACGACCGGGGCGACCTCGTCGGGCACCCCGCCCGCGTGCGCGCACTGCAGCGCGACGGGTGCGCCGGCACCCACCCGCAGCACCGCACGCCCGGGCGTGCCCACCGGGATCCGCGCGGCCGCGCCGGTCTCGACGACGTCGTGCGAGTCGGCCGCGTCGACCACGCGCAGGGCGAGGCGCGCCGAGACGTTGGCACGCACGTCGGCGCTCACCGCGCCCGCCGGCCGCTGCGTGGCCAGGACGAGGTGCACCCCGAGCGACCGGCCCTGCGCCGCGACGCGCAGGAGGCCGGGAAGGAACTCGGGCAGGTCGTCCGCGAGCGCGCGGAACTCGTCGATGACCACGACGAGCCGCGGCAGCACCCCCGCGGGCAGGTGCGCGGCGTCGGCCACGCCGTGCGCGGCGAGCACCCGCTCGCGCCGGTGCAGCTCGGCGCGCAGCCCCGCGAGCGCCCGGCCCGCGAGCCCGGGCTCGAGGTCGGTGACCTGCCCGACGACGTGCGGCAGGCGCGCGCACGCGCCGAACGACGCGCCACCCTTGAAGTCGACGAGCGCGAGCGCGAGGTCGGCGGGGGAGCGCCGCAGCGCCAGCCCGAGCACGAGCGTCTGCAGGAGCTCGGACTTGCCGGCGCCCGTCGTGCCCGCCACGAGCAGGTGCGGCCCGTCGGCCACGAGGTCGAGCTCGACGGGACGCCCGTCGACGCCGACACCGAGCGGGACGGCCCAGCCGGTCGTGGTGCGCCACGTGGTGCCGAGCGAGCCGGCGCCCTCGAGCAGGCGGAGCAGCGGCACGGCGGCGGGCAGGCGCGGGTCGGTGGGGTCGACGTCGGCCGCCGGCGCGGCGCCGAGCAGGCCCGCGGGCGCCACGGCGGCCCCGAGGTCGGCCAGACCCCGCCGCAGGGTCGCGAGCCCGGCGAGCCGGCGCGCCGCGCGCTCGGCCCACGCCGGCGTCACGCCCACGAGCGGCCCCACCGTGTCCGTACCGTCCGGGGCGGTGCGGCGCACCTGCCCGTCGCCCCGCACGGTCACGACCGAGCGGCACCACGCGGGCGGGGTCGCGCCGTCGGGCAGGCACAGCACGACGGCGGCGCCGCGCCGCCGCGCCGCGTCCGCCTCCGCGAGCGTCCCGCCGTCGACGACGACCAGCCGGCCGCCGCCCTCGCCGGCGTCCGCGTCCGTGCTCGCGCTCTCGGCCTCGCGGCCGGGCAGCCAGCGGCACCACGCCCAGGCGGCGCGGCCGCGACCGACGACCTCGACCGACGCCCCGTGCGCCGCGAGGTCGACGACGACGGCGCGGGCCACCGCGCGCACCGCCTCGACCGGCCCGTGCACGGCGAGGGCACCGTCGGGCAGCTGCGGCACCGTGCCGCCGTCGCGGCCGGAGGGACGGGTGCCCGCCCGGGACGTGTGCGCGTCGAGCGCGCGCCGCCACGCGCCGTCCGACGCCTGGTGCGCCGCGACCAGCCGCGCGAGGAGCACGGCGGGTCCGGTGCCGGCGTCGGGCGGTGCGGACCCGACCGGCGCGGGACCGCCGGACGACGACCCGCCGGGCGCCGCACCGTCCGTGCGCGCCGCGCGCCGGCGTCGCGCCAGCCCCACGAGCTGCGGCACGAGGGCCAGAAGCCCCACGAGGGAGAAGAGCGCGTACGCGGGCTGGCGCAGCGTCGCGGCGAGCACGAGCGACCCGACCACGGGCACGGC
>JAPSLQ010000258.1 GCA_031180595.1 Isoptericola sp.
CCGACGCTACGCCGGGGCCCGCTAGGGTGTGAACCGCACTACCCGAGACTCGGCGTCTCGGGTACCGAGCTCGACACCCAGACTCGACGAGGAGCACCATGCGCATCGGCCTGCAGACGGGCTACTGGTCCCGCCGTCCCCCGCGCGGGATCGTCCCGGCGCTCGTGGCGGCGGAGCGGCTCGGGCTGGACTCGGTCTGGACGGCGGAGGCGTACGGCTCCGACGCCTTCACCCCCCTCGCCTGGTGGGGTTCGCGCACGCGCCGGCTGCGCCTCGGCACCGGCATCGCCCAGATGGCGGCGCGCACACCGACGGCCACGGCGATGCAGGCCATCACCCTCGACCACCTGTCCGGCGGCCGGTTCGTCCTCGGTCTCGGCGCGTCAGGGCCTCAGGTCGTCGAGGGCTGGTACGGCCAGCCGTACCGCCGGCCGCTCGCCCGCACGCGCGAGTACGTCGACGTGGTGCGCCAGGTGGTCGCCCGGGAGCGCCCGGTGATCCACGACGGCGACTTCTTCCGCCTCCCCCTCCCGGCCGACGCGCCCGGCGCCACGGGGCTCGGCAAGGCGCTCAGGCCGACCGTCCACCCCCTCCGGCGCGAGATCCCCATCGTGCTCGCCGCACAAGGTCCCAAGAACGTCGCGCTCGCCGCCGAGATCGCGGACGGGTGGATGGCCGGGTTCTACGCCCCACGCGAGGACCCCCGATTCCGCGAGCTCCTCGCCGAGGGCTTCGCCGCGCGCACGGACGAGCGGTCCCCCGCTGCGTCGTTCGAGGTCATGGCCACGGTGCCGGTCGTCGTGCGGGACGACGTCGAGCAGGCGGCCGACGTCGTGCGACCGTACGTGGCGCTCTACGCCGGCGGGATGGGCGCCAAGGAGGCGAACTTCCACAAGGCGTCGCTCGACCGCCTCGGCTACGGCGAGGTCCTGGACGAGGTGCAGGAGCTCTACCTGGCGGGACGCAAGGAGGACGCCGCCCGCGCGGTGCCGCTCGAGCTCGTCGAGGAGGTCGCGCTCGTCGGACCGGCGGCCAAGGTGGCGCGCGACCTCGAGCGGTGGGAGAGCACCGCCGTGACCACGCTGCTCCTGCAGGGAGACCCGTCGTCGGTCCTCACGGTGCTCGCCGCGGCGCAGGAGCCGACCATGGCCGGTCGCGCGCGTGCGGCCGTCGGCTCGCTCCTCGGCCGGGTCGCGCCCCGCACCGCCTGACGGTCACTCGTCGGGGAACCACACCGCCCGCCGCAGGTCCACGCGCCGCCCGTCGCGCGTGAGCGGGCAGCCCTCGGCGCGCAGCTCGGCGAGCGCCCGGTCCAGGAGCCGGGCGGGTGGGCTCCCGGCCGCGTTGACGACCCGCCACCACGGCACGCCGGACCCCGCCCGTGCCATGACCTGCCCCACCTGGCGCGGTCCCCCGCGGCCCAGGACCTCGGCCACGGCCTCGGCGACGATCCCGTACGTCGTCGCGCGCCCGGACGGGACGCGCTCCACGACGGCGAGCACCTCGTCGAGGTACTCCTCGGCCGGAGAGGCGGCAGGGTCGTCGTGCGCGGTGTCCTCCTGCGCGGGGTCGTCGTGCGCGGTCATGGCCGCACCCTGGCACCGCACGGGCCGTGACATCAACCGCACCGGGCGAGGCGCGTGCCCCGCGTAAAGGGGTGGCGCCCGACCCGGCGCACCCTCGACCATGCAGCCATGCTCATCGACGCACCCCTGCCCGCCGGGTACCGCTTCCGCCAGCTCACCGCCGACGACCACCAGGCCGTGCTCGAGATCGACGCCTGGGCGTTCCCGTCGTCCGGCTCGCTCGAGGACGCCGCACGGTCGGCGTCCCCGCTGACCTGGGAGCGGGCGGTCGGCATCGAGGCGGACGGGTCCGACGACGGCACGCTCGTCGGCCACCACGCGTCCTACCCGTTCTCGCGGTTCCCGGTGCCCGGCGGCGAGCTCCCCACCGCGGGCCTCACGTGGGTCGGCGTGCACCCGCAGCACCGGCGGCGCGGGCTCCTCACCGCGATGATCGACCTCCACCTCGCCCGCTGCCGCGAGCGCGGCGAGGCGCTCTCGGCGCTGTTCGCCGCCGAGTACCCGATCTACGGCCGGTTCGGGTACGGGCGCGCGGCCTCCGACGTCCGGGTGACGCTGCGGCGCGGCGCCGCGCTGCGGGACGTGCCGGGCGCGGCGGAGCACACGGTCCGTGTCGAGCACGCGAGCCGCGAGCGCCACGGCGACCTGGTCGCCGGCGTGCACCGCGCGGCCGGGGCCGCTCCTGGAGGTCTGCCCGGGGTCAACCGCCCAGGCTGGGCGACGCGGGAGACCGAGGCGCTGCGGACCGCGTACTGGAACGACAACCCGGCGTTCCGCCGCGGGCTCGAGTCCCGGCGCATCGTCGTCGTCGAGCGCGGCGGCGAGCCCCGCGGCTACGCGACCTTCCGGCGCAAGCTCGACTGGACGCACACCGGCACCGAGGGCACGGCGCACGTCGGCGAGGTGGTCGCCCTCGACGCCGCGGCCGCCCGCGCCCTGTGGGGCGTGCTGCTCGACCTGGACCTCATGACCGAGACCCGGCCGTTCCTGCTCGCGCCCGACGACGTGCTCACGCAGCTCCTGGTCGACCCGCGGGCCGCCGGCCCCCAGCTCGTCGACAACGTGTGGGTCCGCGTCGTCGACGTCCCGACCGCGCTCGCCGGGCGCCGGTACGCCGCGGACGTCGACGTCGTCCTCGGCGTCCGCGACGCGCACCTGCCCGACAACGCCGGTGCGTGGCGCGTGCGCGCGAGCGCGTTCGGGGAGGCGTCGTGCGAGCGCACCGACGCCGCGCCCGACCTCGAGCTCGACGTGCGGGAGCTCGGCGCGGCCTACCTCGGCGGCGTCTCGCTCGCGGCGCTCGCCACGGCGGGGCTGGTGACCGAGCGGGCGCCGGGCGCCCTCGCGCCCGCGAGCGCCGCGTTCGGCTGGCCCGTCGCGCCCGTGTGCAGCTGGGTGTTCTAGACGACGGTGAGTTCTGCGGGCGCGCCGGGTCTGCACTCCCAGGAGGTGCACCGTGCCCGCATCCGCTCCCGCCGTGCTGGTGGCCGGCCGCGGCCTCGTCGAGGCCCCGCGCTGGGGTGACGACCGTCTCTGGTTCTCCGACTGGGACGCCGGGGAGGTCCTTCGCCTCGACCCGGCGCGCCCCGGCGCAGCGCCCGAGGTGGTCGCCCGCGTCGAGTCGTTCCCGCTGTGCTCCGCCCTGGCGCCGGACGGGCGGCTCGTCGTCGTCGACTCGCCACGCGCGCGCCTGCTGCGTCGGGAGCGGGACGGGACGCTGACGCCGTGGGCCGACCTGTCCGGCGTCGACGTGCCCGGGTGGAACGACGTCGTGGTGGACGTCCACGGACGCGCGTACGTCGACGGCGGGTCGTTCGACGGTCAGTCCGGCGTCGTGG
>JAPSLQ010000259.1 GCA_031180595.1 Isoptericola sp.
GTGTACCAGAGCACCGCCTGCCAGCGCTCCGGGAGCGAGCGGTAGGCGCGCGCGACAATCGTGCGGTCGAAGTCCGCGAGGGCCGGGTCGTCGGTCGCGGCGTCGCGCCCGAGCGCTGACTCGAACGTGCCGTCGTCGTCGGTCGGCCTGGTGCGACGCGCGCCCCTGGCGACGTCGGCGGCGAGGCGGCGCACGACGGTGAAGAGGTACGCGCGGAAGGTCAGGTCCGGTCCGCCGCCGTGCTGGAGCACGCGCAGGACCCGGTCGAAGGCCTCGGCGACGACGTCCTCGGCGTCCGCGGCCATGCGGACGTACTGGCGGGCGAGGGTGCGGGCCGCGGCCGCGTGCCGGGCGTACAGCGCTCCGTACGCCTCGAGGTCGCCACCGCGCACCTCGAGGATCAGCTCCGCATCACTGGGAGCCGAGTCACCCGAACCCACGTAGACGTCAGTCACAACCTCGACTCCTGCGGCACCGCCCTGCGAATCGCACGGGACAGCGAAACTCTACGCGAGTATCACACTCACCGCGACGGGGTGAAATCCCGCTTTCCGGGCGTTCGGCCGTCGCCAGTGCCGCATTTCGGCGTCATGATTGTCGCCCATGAAGGTCTCATCGGCATGAGCCTGCCCCTGGACGGCCCGCCCCGGCAGTCAGATGCCCGCGAGCTGTGGCGAGCCACCAGCCTCGCGGAGGTCTGGCTCCGGCCCGGGGACTGGTATCACCCCGCGGTCGACGCGCTCGTCGAGGCGGTCGAGGGCGGTCGCTCGCCCGACGCCGCGGCGCAGCGACTCGGCAGCGTGCGCGGGGCGGCGGGCGTGGGCATCGGCGAGGCGCTCGACGACGTCACGTGCCTGTACCGGGCGACCGGGCGTCCGCTCGACGTGGAGGTCCTGCGCGCGACGGCGATCGGCTGGGTCCACGGGCACGAGAGCGTGCCCGAGCTCTCGACCGTCCACGACCCCGCGACAGGTCTGCCGACCGCGCAGTACCTGGCCGAGCGGCTGCGGGAGACGTACGGCACGGCGTCCCGCGCGGGCGTCGACGTGACCGCGACGCACTGCCTGCTCGTGGTGGACGTCGCCGTCGACGGCCTCGACGCCTGGCAGCGCATGACGCGGTCGGCGGCGGTGGGCCGCACCCTCGACCAGGTCTTCGGCGAGGGGCACCCCATGGCGGCGATCTCGGACGGCGTCTTCGCCGTCCTGTGCGAGCGCGGCGACGCGATCACGCGCGTCGCACGGTCGGTCCGCCGGGTCGTCGAGCGCAACGCCGAGATCCTCGGGCTCTCCGAGGCGCTGCGGCGCCCCACCCGCGTGTGGGTGGAGCGCCTCCCCGCGACGCGCGAGGGCGCCGTGCAGCTGCTCCGCCACCTCGTGCGCTGACGGGCTGCTCCTGCAGACCGGCGCGGGTCAGCGCGGGGCGAACGTCAGGCAGTCGGCGTGACGTGGGTCGTCGACACCCGCGCCGACGCGGATCGCGGGCGCGCCGCACTCGAGGTCGTGGTTGTGCATGCACTCGCCCCGCTGGCAGGCGCCGACGTGGGCGATGACCTTGTCGAGGCCGCCCTTGGTGGTCAGCGGGATGAACGTCGCGCACGACGCGTCACCGGTGTGGCCGGCGACCGTGATCGCGCCGGCGTGGCAGCCGTGGTCGTGGTTGTAGCCGCACTTGTCCACCGAGCACTCGGCGACCTCGGGCATCTCCATCAGGGTGCTCATCGCTCTCTCCTCGCTCTGCGTCGCCGTGCGGCGACGTCGGTCGGCAAGCCTCCTACGTTCCCGAGACTATGACCGATAACGACGTCCTGCATAGCAAGGAATGGCTTGCCTGAGCAGAAGAGAATGCCTCGCCGAAGCAAATTGGAATAACGCAAGAATTGCGTTCCGAAAAGATTCCTCAACCGCGCCGCTGCGGTCGCCACAGCACCAGAGCGCCCCCGCGGCCCCGCTCGACGCGCAGCTCGCTGCGGCGCACCCGCCGGCCCAGGGGCACCGCGACGACCTCTCCCCCGCTGCCGGCGGCGAAGACGCGGCCCTCGGCCTCGTCCCGGGCCGCCTGCATCCGCAGCAGGTCGGCAAGCTGCCGCTCGAGCACCGAGACGTGCTGCTCGAGGTCGAGGATCCGCTTGATGCCGGCGAGGTTGATGCCCTCGCCCTGCGCGAGGCGCTGCACCTGCAGCAGCCGGGCGACGTCGCGGCGCGAGTAGCGCCGGCCCCGCCCGGCGGTCCGCCGTGGCACCACCAGCCCGAGGCGGTCGTACTGGCGCAGCGTCTGCGGGTGCATGCCCGCGAGCTCGGCGGCCTGCGAGACGGTGAGCACCGGTGTGTCGTCGGTGGTCACGTCAGCCCTCCTCCGCCGTCGTCGTCCACGCCCCTTGCGCGGTGACCTTACCGGGTCACCGCGCCGCGGCCTGGCGCCGCAGCTCGGCGCGGACGTCCTCGTGGTCGCTCTCGGCCGCGAAGGCCTCGAGCGCCTCCTTCGCCTTGCGGCTGAGCTTCTGGGGCACCACGACCTGCACGGTGACGAGCAGGTCGCCGGTCCCCTTCGCCGTCGTCACACCGCGGCCCTTGACGCGCAGCACGCGGCCGGACGGCGTCCCGGCCGGGATCTTGACCCGGACCGTCTCGCCGCCGAGGGCCGGCACGTCGATCGTCGTCCCCAGGGCCGCCTCGGAGAACGTCACGGGGACGGTCACGCGCAGGTTCTCCCCGTCGAGCGAGAACACGGGGTGCTCGGCGACGTGCACCGTGATGAGCAGGTCGCCGGGCGGCCCGCCCGCCACGCCGGGGCGGCCCTTGCCACGCAGCCGGATCCGCCGGCCGTCGTTGACGCCCGCCGGGATGCGGGTCGTGATCTTGCGCCCGTCGACGACGAGCTCGACCGTCGCGCCCTCGACGGCGGCGCGGAATGGAAGGGTCGTGGAGGTCTCGACGTCGGCGCCGCGCGTGGCCGTCGGGCCGCCGAAGCCGGTGCGCCGGCCTCCGCCCCCGAACATCGAGCCGAGGATGTCCTCGAAGCCCGCCCCCGAGGTCGGCTGCGAGTACCGCACGCGCGGTCCGCCCGCGCCCGCCGGACCGGCCCCGCCGCCGAACATGGCGCCGAAGATGTCCTCGAACCCGCCGCCCGCCGGTCCGCCGGGGCCCGCGGAGAACCGCGCGCCACCACCGGCCATCGCCCGCAGCGCGTCGTACTGCTTGCGCTGCTCGGGGTCGGAGAGCACGGCGTAGGCCTCGCCGATCTCCTTGAACCGCGTCTCGGCCGCGGCGTCCCCGGCATTCTGGTCGGGGTGGTACTGCCGCGCCAGCTTGCGGTACGCCTTCTTGATCGCGGCGGCGTCGGCATCCTTGGGGACGCCGAGCGCAGCGTAGAAGTCCTTCTCGATCCAGTCCTGGCCGGTCACGACGCCTCCC
>JAPSLQ010000260.1 GCA_031180595.1 Isoptericola sp.
CGTCCTGCGCCGCGGGCGTCAGCCCGGTGGACTCCTGGCCGAACAGCAGCACGCAGCGCTCGGGCAGCGCGTACGACTCGAGCGGGACCGACCCCGGCACGTTGTCGACGCCGATCAGCGGCAGCCCGGCGTCGCGCGCCCAGGCGGCGAGCGACGCCGCGTCCGGGTGGTGGTGGACGTGCAGGTAGCGGTCGGTGACCATCGCGCCGCGGCGGTTCCACCGACGTCGGCCCACGACGTGCACGCCCGCGACGTTGAACGCGTTGGCCGTGCGGACGACCGAGCCGATGTTGAGGTCGTGCGCCCAGTTCTCGATGGCGACGTGGAGGTGGCGGTCCGCCGGCCGGCGTCGGTCCATGTCGGCGACGACCGCCTCGACCGTCCAGTAGCGGTACCGGTCGACGACGTTGCGCCGGTCGCCGTGGGTCAGGAGCTCGGGGTCGAAGCGGGGGTCGAGCCTGCCGTCGGGCAGGCGCGGCCACGCGTCCGGTCCGCCGGGCCACGGCCCGACGCCGACCTCGACCTCGACCTCGGGGCCCTCGCTCACCGCTGCGGCCCGCCGGTCCGGCGCGCCTCCCACCAGATCGCCACGAGCACGACCGCGGCACCCAGGAGCGCCAGGAGCACCGGCCCGACGGCGTCGCCCGCGCCGGGCGGGGGCAGCAGCCCGCCCCGCTCGTCCTGCCACGCCCACAGCGAGCGGAGGGAGCCGATCATGAGCCCGGCGAGCACCGCCATCGTCGCCTGGCGCCGGTGCTCGAGCAGCCAGTGCAGGACCTTGACGAACGAGGCGAGGCCGACCGTGGCGCCGAGCAGGAACGTCCCGACGAACGCCAGGTCGCGGTCGTGCACCGCCTGCTGCACCGGGATGTAGAGGCCCATGGCGAGCAGGACGAACGAGCCGGAGACCCCCGGCAGGACCAGCGCGTTGATCGCGACCGCCGCGCCCACGAACACCAGCCACAGCGGCGGGTCGGCCACCTCGGCGGGCGGCAGGCCGGTCAGCAGGAACGCGGCGACCGCGCCGAGGACGAGCAGAAGCGCGTCGAGCGGCCGGAACCGGTGCGGCATCATGCGCAGCGGTACCGACACGGACACCGCGATCATCCCGAAGAACAGGGCGCGCATCGGCACCGGGTGCGACTCGAGCAGGGGCGCGATCGTGTTCAGCGAGACCAGCAGCACCACCACCATGCCCACGAGGACCGGCAGCAGGAACCGCCAGTCGACCTCCCGCAGCGCGCGGGCGGCCGGGCGGACGCCCTGGCGCGAGGCCACGCCCTGGACGAGCTCGCGGCCCGCGTGGACCACCTGGCTCGCCGCCGTCAGGAGCTGGTCGTAGAGGCCGACGACGAGCGCGATCGTGCCGCCCGAGATCCCGGGCACCGACTCCGCGGCGCCGACGAGGCCTCCGCGCACCGCGTTGCCGGGCGCGTGGGCCCAGCGCGTGCGGTCGGAGGGGGTGGCGTGCCGGCGGACCGGGCCCTGGTGCACCCTGCCCGGGGCGCCGTCGTCGTGGTGCTGGTTGATCACGCACGCAGCCTACGTGTCCCGCTACCGCGAGCCGGGGAGCCCGGATACGGTGGCCGCGTGACGCACCGGAAGATCGAGAGCTGGCTCACCGACATGGACGGCGTCCTCGTGCACGAGGGCCTCGCCATCCCGGGTGCGCCCGAGTTCGTCAAGGCCCTGCGCGACGCCGGCCGCCCGTTCCTGATCCTCACGAACAACTCGATCTTCACGCCGCGAGACCTGCGCGCCCGCCTGTCGCGGTCCGGCATCGAGGTCCCGGAGGAGGCGATCTGGACCTCCGCGCTCGCGACGGCGCAGTTCCTCACCGACCAGATCCCGGGGGGCTCGGCCTACCCGATCGGCGAGGCCGGGCTGACGACGGCGCTCTACGAGGCCGGGTACACGCTGACCGAGACGGACCCGGACTACGTGGTGCTGGGCGAGACGCGCACGTACTCGTTCGAGGCCATCACCAAGGCGGTCCGGCTGATCCAGGGCGGGGCCCGGTTCATCGCGACCAACCCGGACACCACGGGTCCCTCGACCGAGGGCCCGCTGCCGGCGACCGGCGCGGTGGCCGCGATGATCCAGGCGGCGACGGGCCGCTCGCCGTACTACGTCGGCAAGCCCAACCCGATGATGTTCCGCTCGGCGCTCAACCGCATCGACGCCCACTCCGAGTCGACCGCGATGATCGGCGACCGCATGGACACCGACGTCGTCGCCGGCATCGAGGCCGGGCTCGAGACGTTCCTCGTCATGACCGGGTCGACGAAGGCCGCCGACGTCGAGACCTACCCGTTCCGGCCGTCGCACGTGGTCGACTCCGTCGCCGACCTGATCGACCGGATCTGACCCGAGCCGAGGTCTCGACCGCCGGCGCCCGGAAACGGGGTGGTCAGGCCAGGCCGAGGTCGTCCAGGCCGAAGAGGTAGTGGTACGGCACGCCGAGGGCCTCGATCTTCTCCCCCGCACCCGTGGCCCGGTCCACGATCGTGGCGCACCCGAGCACCTCCGCGCCCGCGGCGCGCAGGGCCTCGATCGCCGTGATGGGCGACCCGCCCGTCGTCGTGGTGTCCTCGAGCACGACGACCCGGCGGCCCGCGACGTCGGGTCCCTCGACCTGGCGCTGCATGCCGTGCGCCTTGGCGGCCTTGCGCACCACGAACGCGTCGAGGTCCTGGCCGCGGGACGCCGCGGCGTGCAGGAGCGCCGTCGCGATCGGGTCGGCGCCGAGCGTGAGCCCGCCCACGGCGTCCACCTCCGCGGTGCCGAGACCGACCTCCTCGAGGTGGTCGAGCAGCACGTGCCCGACGAGCGGGGCGGCACGGTGGTGCAGCGTGACCCGGCGCAGGTCGACGTAGTAGTCGGCCTCCTTGCCGGAGGAGAGCGTGACCTTCCCGTGCACGACGGCGAGCTCCTTGACGAGCTCGAGCAGCTGCTCGCGGGGGGTCGGGGAGAAGTCGGGGGTCGTCACGGCCCCAAGCCTACGGCCCGCAACCCGCTCCCCTTGAGGCCGGGTCAGCGGTACCTGCCGACCGCGCGCACCGCGGTGCGCGGGGCCATCCGTAGCAGCGCCGCCGCGGCCTTGTACCGCACCGACGGCGTCGAGATGACGACACCGCGACGCACGTCCGCGAGCGCCTCGGACACCACGTACGGCGCGTCGAGCCAGCCGGGCTCGGGCACGTGGTCCATGTCGAGCCCGGCGCGGTCGTGGAACTCGGTCCGCACGAACCCGGGGCACAGCACGGTCGCGGTGACCCCCGTGCCCTTGAGCTCGACCGCGAGGGACTCGGTGAACGTGCGCACGTACGCCTTGGCCGCGGCGTAGGTGCCGCCCGCGGTGAGCGCGGCGATCGACGCGACGTTGAGGATCGCGCCGCG
>JAPSLQ010000261.1 GCA_031180595.1 Isoptericola sp.
GCGATGCCCTCGGGGCGGTACGTCGTCCGGTCGCTCATCACACCACCGTCGCGAATCCGCCGATCCAGCCCTGCAGCTGGCTGGTGAGCACGCCCCACAGGCCGGTCACCATGGTCAGCCCGATGACCACGAGCAGCGCACCGCCGGCGCGCTGGATCGCCAGCCGGTGCCGCCGCAGGAACGCGAGCATGCGCTGCGAGGACTGCAGCCCCAGGGCGACGAGGAGGAACGGCACGCCCAGCCCGACGCAGTAGGCGATCCCGAGCAGCATCCCGCGCCCGGCGGACGCCTCGTTGAGCGACAGCGCCTGGACCGCGGCGAGCGTCGGGCCGATGCACGGCGTCCAGCCGAGCCCGAACACCACGCCGAGCAGCGGGGCTCCCCACAGGCCGGTGCGCGGGCTCAGGTGCAGGCGCCGCTCGCGCTGGAGGAACGGCACTCCGCCGACGAACGCCAGGCCCATGAGCACGACGACGACGCCCAGCGCGCGCGTGATGACGTCCTCCCACCGCACCAGGTAGGAGCCGAACGCCCCGGCCGCCGCCATGAGGGCGACGAACACGACCGTGAAGCCGAGCACGAAGAGGCCGACCCCCGCCACGACGCGACCGCGCGCCGGCGCGGTGCGCACCGCCGTCGTGCCGCCCGCGGCGGGCCCCGACGTCGCGCCGCCGGCGTGCGCCGCGGCCATGCCGCCCACGTACCCGACGTACCCGGGCACGAGGGGCAGCACGCACGGCGACGCGAACGAGACCAGGCCGGCCAGCAGCGCGACCGGGACGGCCAGCAGGAGCGAGCCGCTGAAGGCGGTGGTGGCGAAGGTCTCGCCCATCAGGCGGCGTCCTCGGCGAGCACGTCGTCGACGATGGCGTCGAGCGTCGAGCCCGCCACCTGGCCGATGACGCGCGCCGCGACCCGGCCCTCGGCGTCGAGCACGACGGTCGACGGCACGGCCTGCAGCGGCACGACGCCGGACAGCCGCGCGACGACCTGGCCGCTGCGGTCCTCGATCGAGGGGTACGGCACCTCGAACGTGCGCTGGAAGGCCAGACCCGTGCCGGCGTCGTCCTCGGTGTTGATGCCGAGCAGGCGCACGCCCTCGTCGGCGCGCTCGGTGGCGAGCTCGACGAGGTCCGGGGCCTCGGCACGGCACGGCGCGCAGCCGGCGTACCAGGTGTTGAGGACGACGACGTCGCCGCGCCAGTCGGCGGTGGTGACCTCGTCGCCCTCGAAGGTGGTGCCCTCCACGGTGACGGGCTCCTGGCGTTCCTCGGGCGTCCACTGCTGCACCGAGCCGTCCCCCGAGACGAAGCCCTGCCCGACGACGTCGCCCGCGCCCGAGTCCTGGGCGCCGCACGCGGCGAGCGTGAGGGCGAGCGCGCCGGCGGCCACGGCGGCGGCGGTCCTGCCGACGATCGCGCGCATCGTCACGCTCCCGGGACGGGGTTCGCGCCGGCGAGCAGGTCGGCGGCGGGCTCGGTGTAGTGCAGGCCGACGAACCGGTCCGCCTCGAAGGTCAGCGACGTGAGGGACGCGAGCGTGCACTCGCGGCGGCGCGGGTCGTGCACGAGCGGGCGCCCCTCGAACGAGCGCCGGGTGAGCCACACGGGCAGCTGGTGGCTGACGAGGACGACCTCGTGGCCGGCGTGCGCCCGGCGCGCGTCGTCGACGGCGGCGCGCATGCGCGCGACCTGGGCGGTGTAGGCCTCGCCCCACGACGGGCGCAGCGGGTTCCACAGGTGGCGCCAGTAGCGCGGGTGCGCGAGCTGTCGGGGCCGCGACCCGACCGTGCTGCCCTCGAAGGAGTTGCCCGCCTCGATGAGGCGCTCGTCGGAGGCCAGGTCGAGGCCGAACGCGTCCGCCACGGGCGTCGCGGTCTCCTGCGCGCGCTGCAGCGGCGAGGCGACGACGGCGACGACGTCACGACCGCCGTCGGACAGGTGCGCCGCGACGCGGCGTGCCATCTCCAGGCCGCGCTCGGACAACCGGTAGCCCGCGATGCGGCCGTAGAGAACACCGTCGGGGTTGTGGACCTCGCCGTGGCGCAGCAGGTGCACGGTGGTGGTGGCCATGGCTCCCAGTGTCCCAGATGGCGTCCGCCCCCAGGACCCGCACGGGTGGGGGCGTGACCCGTCTCACGTCAGGCGTCGGCGGAGCGCAACGCGGCCTGGCCGGGGGCGAGCGGCGTCCGGGCGACCTCGGCCCGGGCGGCCTGCGTGACCTTGGCCATCGCCCGGCCCAGCGTCGCCATCTCCTCCGGGTCGAGCACGTCGACCAGGAGCCGGCGCACCGCCGCGACGTGGTGCGGCGCGGCCTGCACGAGCGTCGCGAAGCCGGTGTCGGTCATCACGCAGTTGACACCACGGCGGTCACCCGGCACGGGCCGGCGCTCGACGAGGCCGCGCGCCTCCATCCGGTCGACCGTGTGCGTGAGCCGGCTGCGCGACAGGGCGAGGTAGTCCGCGAGCGCCGACATGCGCAGGGTCCGGTCGGGCGCCTCGGACAGCTGCACGAGCAGGTGGTACTCGCTCAGCGCGACCGGCAGCCCGGCGTCGTGCGCCCGGTCGAGCGCCTCGTAGAAGCGCGAGGTGCCCTCCAGGAAGCGTCGCCACGCCCACTGCTGGTCGTCGTCGAGCCAGCGGACCGTGTCCGCGGCGGGACGCTCGGCTCGCTGGTCCATGCTGGGGCGCCTCCGCTGCGGGGCCTGTCCGGACGTGGCGGTGCTCACGGGAATAGGCTACGAGACCCTCCGGTTGATGCATGTGGATGTAGTTGATAGATCAACTACGTCGCCGACCTTTGCACGACTTCCGAAGCGCACCAACCGCGAGAGGACCCACATCATGGCTACTCCCCTGCCCGCCGGTCTCGTCCCCGGCACGTACGTCATCGACGGCTCGCACTCGACCGCGTCGTTCAGCGTCCGCCACGCCGGCATCGCCAAGGTCCGCGGGACCATCGCGATCACGACCGGCACGATCACGGTCGGCGAGGACCTCGAGTCCACGTCCGTCTCGGCCGAGCTCGACGCCGCCTCCGTCAGCACGGGTGACGCCAACCGCGACGCGCACCTCAAGAGCGCGGACTTCTGGAACGCCGAGGAGAAGCCGGTCTGGTCGTTCGCCTCGACGAGCGTCCGGGCCGACGGCGGCGACTACGTCGTCACCGGCGACCTCACCATCAACGGCGTGACCAACACCGTCGACCTCGTGACCGAGTTCGCCGGCACCGCGACCGACCCGTTCGGCAACGCGCGCGCGGGCTTCGAGACCGAGATCGAGATCTCTCGCAAGGACTACGGCCTGACGTGGAACGCCGCCCTGGAGACCGGCGGCGTCCTGGTGGGCGACAAGGTCAAGATCGCCCTCGACGTCTCGGCCATCAAGCAGGCCTGAGCC
>JAPSLQ010000262.1 GCA_031180595.1 Isoptericola sp.
CGGAGCTCGCGGCGGACCGGGCCGAGGCCGAGCAGGTCCGGGCGATCGCGTCGCGGATCTACGACACGCAGGGCGCGGAGATCCGCGCGCTGGCGGCGTGGCTGCAGGAGCGCGGCCAGCCCGTACCCGCCGAGGTGGCGCAGCTCGACGGCTCGGGACCGCGCGCCCCGGGCGGCGGCCACGGCGACCACGCCGACCACGGCGAGCACGCCGACATGCCGGGCATGCTCACGCCCGAGCAGGTCGCTGCGCTCGAGGCCGCCTCCGGCACGGAGTTCGACAGGCTCTTCCTCGAGGGGATGATCCAGCACCACGAGGGCGCCGTGGACATGTCCGTCGAGGCGCTGACCAACGGGTCGGACGCCCGCGCCGAGGAGCTCGCGACCGACATCGGCGCGGGCCAGACGGCCGAGATCGGCCGCCTGCAGGACATCCTCGACACGCTCTGAGCCCCTATCGCGGCGCGGTGACGAACACGTCGAGGAGCTCCGGGTGGTGGCCGTGCACCAGCACGGCGAAGACCACGAGGTCGAACAGCAGGTGCACGGCCACCACGTAGGTCAGGGACTTGTACCTGCTGAAGATCCACCCCTGCACCAGAGCGAACGGGATCGTGAGCACCGGCCCCCACTCGCGGTACCCGAGCTCCCACAGGAAGGACACGAACACCACGGCCTGGAGCAGGTTGGCCGTCCACATCGTGAAGTGGCGCCGCAGCAGGGCGAACACCGTGCAGATGAAGAACAGCTCGTCCCAGAGCCCCACGGCGTTGACGCCGACGAAGAGCCTCGCGATGTCGCCGCTGCCCTCGAGCGAGGGCCAGTTGCGGTACGCGCCCGAGCCGAGGAAGTACCACGGCAGCAGCACGTAGCCGATGGCCACGACCGCGACGAGGTAGAGCACCTGCCCGCGCGTCCACCGCCTGCCCGTCCGGACCGGGAAGCGCACGGCGTCGTCGCGGTACACGTAGCGCGACACGGCCCACGGGACGATCACCGCGAGCGAGAGCACGACGGCGAAGCTCGCCATCCCGGCGTCCGACAGGTCCGCCTCGAGCGAGATCGTCGAGATGATGCCCATGCCGGCCGCGACGAGGAGGAGGTCACGGCCCAGGCGGCGGTCCACCGCCAGCCCGAGCGCGACGCCGGCCAGGAGAGGCACGTAGGCGAGCGGGCGGACGTGCACGGCGAAGAGCAGCACCGCGGCGGCGCACACCAGACCGGCGGCGGACAGGCGCAGCACGTCACGGGGCACGCGCCGACGATACCCGTCACGGCTCGGCCCGCACGGGCGCGCGTGCGTGGCCGGCGGCACGGCGAGACCGTGGAGTGGTCCGCACGCCCGGTCACCGGAAGGGAGAGAGAAGCACTGTCAGGGGCAAGCGTCAGGATGGAACACATGTCTGCCACCGACGACGCCGTCCGGCGCGTGCTCCACCAGTACCTCCAGCGGACCCGCGAGGCGCTGGTGTGGAAGCTCGAGGGCCTCTCCGAGCGCGAGGCGCGCTGGCCGCGCACGCCGACGGGGACGAACCTGCTCGGGCTCGTCAAGCACGCGGCCGGGATCGAGATCGACTACTTCGGCGTGACGTTCGGCCGCCCGTGGCCCGACCCTGCGGAGGTCGCCTGGATGGGTGCGTACGACACCGACCCGAACGCCGACCTGTACGCGACGGCCGACGAGTCGATCGCCGACGTCGTCGGGCTCTACCGGCGCGTGTGGGAGTTCGCCGACGCGACGATCACCGAGCTGCCGCTCGACACGCCGGGTCGCGTGCCGTGGTGGCCGGAGGGCACCGACGCGAGCCTCGGCCGGATCCTCGTGCACGTGAACGCGGACCTCACGCGGCACGCCGGCCACGCGGACATCCTGCGCGAGCTGCTCGACGGCAGCGCGGGGCTGGCCCGCGGCAACACCAACCTGCCCGGGTGGGACGCCGCGGCGTGGGCCGCGCACGTCGACCGGCTCCGCACCCTGGCCACGAGCTTCGGAGAGTAGGTACCACCGTGCCACCCACCTATCCGCACATCCGGCTGGTCGCGCTCGACGCCACCGACGCGCGTGCCCTGGCCGAGTTCTACCGGCAGATGTTCGGGCTGACGTACCGGGCCGGGGACGAGCCGCCGCCGCCCGGGGAGCCCGACACCCAGGGCGCGGACTGGCTCGTGCTCGAGAACCCCGGCGGCGTGCGGCTCGCGTTCCAGCAGGTCGAGAAGCTGCCGCGGTCCACCTGGCCGGACGCCGACGTCCCGCAGCAGCTCCACCTGGACACCACGGTCCCGGACCGCACCGAGCTCGACCGCCACCACGAGCGCGCGCTCGCGCTCGGGGCGACGCTCCTGGACGACCGCGCCGACGACCCCGAGGAGGCCCTGCGCGTCTACGCCGACCCGGAGGGCCACCCCTTCTGCATCTTCGTGGGGTCCGGGCCCTGGTCCGAGTGAGCCGAGCCCGGCTGAGAGGATGGAGGCGTGCAGTGCCTCCACTTCGACGCCGGACGCTGCGGCTCGTGCACCCTCCTCGACGTCGCGTACCCGACCCAGGTGCGCGGGAAGGTCGAGCACGTCCGGGAGCTCCTCGCGGCGTACGACGACGTCGTGTGGCTGCCTGCCGTGACGAGTCCGGAGGCGGGCTTCCGCAACAAGGCGAAGATGGTCGTCACCGGGACGGTCGACGAGCCGGTGCTCGGCATCGTCGGCGCGGCGGACGGCCCGTTCGCGGGCCGTGGCATCGACCTCACGGACTGCGGCCTGTACCCGCCCGCGCTCCAGGCGGCGTTCCCGGTGCTCGCCGAGCTGGTCACGCGCGCGGCGATCCGGCCGTACGACCTCTCGCCCGAAGGGCCGGGCGGGTCCGACGGCGGCGCGGGCCGGCGCCGTCGCCGTGAGACGCCGCGCGAGGCGGCGCGCCGGGGCGAGCTCAAGCACGTGCTCGTGACCCTCTCCCCCGACGGCGAGCTCATGGTGCGGCTCGTGCTGCGCTCCCAGGAGCCGGTCGCGCGGATCCGCAAGCACCTGCCCTGGCTGCTCGAGGCGCTGCCGCAGGTGGCGGTCGTGAGCATCAACGTCCAGCCCGCGCACGCGGCGGTGCTCGAGGGCGACCTGGAGATCGTCCTCACCGAGCGCGAGACCCTGCCGATGCGGCTCGACGGGATCACGCTGCACCTGCGCCCGCAGAGCTTCTTCCAGACCAACACCGACGTCGCCGCGGCCCTGTACCGGCAGGCGCGCGAGTGGGTCGACGAGGTCTCGCCCGCCTCGCTGTGGGACCTGTACTGCGGGGTCGGCGGCTTCGCGCTGCACTGCGCCGCCCCCGGCCGCACGGTGCGCGGCGTCGAGATCTCGGCCGAGGCCATCGCCTCGGCGACCACGACGGCACGCGAGCTCGCGACG
>JAPSLQ010000025.1 GCA_031180595.1 Isoptericola sp.
GACGATGTAGATGCCGTTGCGCTCCGTGAAGATGAACCGCTTCATCTTCGGGTTCCAACGGCGGGTCTGGTGCCCGAAGTGGACACCGCTCTCGAGGAGCTGGCGCATGGTCACGACGGCCATGACTCGTCCTTTCGCCGCGTCGCCCGGGATCCACCCGGCGCGCACGCGCGTCAGGCGACCGGTCGCGTGCGGACCGGTCGCGGTACTCGGTTGTCGGTGACGGGCATCGGACCCGGCACCCCTGGCGTCACGCCGCGCTGGCACCGCCCGCCCCACGGGGCGTGCGGACCGCTGCCGACGCGGCCGCGCCCAGCCCGTCCCGAGGGACCGGCCGGCGCGTTCGTGACGCGCGATGTCGACCGTGCGTGCGCACCCGTGGACCCTCCGGCTCGCCGGAGACGTGCTGGCGTGGTGGAGGGGCGGGCGCACGCGCGCGATCGCAGCCGTCAGTCTACCCGACGGCGGGGCGCACCCGTGCGCCGCGTGCTCGGGGGTGGAGCCCGCCCCCAGGGCGGCGACCGTCCGCCGTCGCCCACAAGCACGGCGGCGTACGACGACGCCACCTCCCGTCGGTCGCCACGCTCGGCGCATGGCTGCACCCACCTGGACCACGCGCACCCGTGCCGCGCTCGTCGCCCTGCTCCTCGTGGCCGCCTTGGCCGCACCCGTCGCGCCGGCCGCGCCGGCCGTATCGGTCGGCGGGCCCACGTCTGCCGTCGGACCGGCCGGCGTGGAGCCGGTCGTCGCCGCGCGCGACCACTGGGTGCGACCCGTGCCCGGCGCGCTCGTGCACCCGTTCGCCCCGCCGCCGCAGGACTGGCTGGCCGGGCACCGCGGCGTCGACCTGGCGGCGACGCGGGGCGAGCCGGTGACCTCGCCGGGCGCCGGGGTCGTGACGTTCGCGGGGTCCGTGGGCGGCAAGCCGCTCGTGGTGGTCACGCACGACGGCGGGCTGCGGTCGACGCTCGAGCCGGTCCAGGCGTCCGTGCCTCGGGGGACGGCGGTCCCTGCGGGAGCCGTGGTCGGTACCCTCGCCGCGGCGCCGGGCACCGCGGACAACCCGGGCCACTGCGCGCCGGCCGACTGCCTGCACTGGGGCGTGCGCCGCGGGGAGCGCTACCTCGACCCCATGGTGCTGCTGGGTCTGGCCGGGCCCATCGTGCTCCTGCCCCTGTCGTGACCCCTGGCGCGTCGCCCGCTCACGCGCGGGGGAAGGCCTGCGCGTAGACGCGGCGCAGCCGCTCGGCGTCGACGTGCGTGTAGCGCTGGGTGGTCGCGAGGTCGGCGTGACCCAGCACCTCCTGCACGGAGCGCAGGTCGGAGCCGCCCGCCAGCAGGTGCGTGGCCGCGGAGTGCCGCAGCGCGTGGGGCGCCACGTCGTCGACACCGGCACGGGCGGCGAGCCGGTGGACGGCCTCCCGGACCTGGCGCTGCCCCCAGCGACCGCCCCGGTCGCCGACGAGCAGGGCGGGCCCGGTCGCCGCGCGCGCCACGGCGGGTCGGCCCTCCTCGAGCCAGGCCGTCACGGCACGGGCGGCCGGCACCCCGAAGGGGACGACGCGCTCCTTGCCGCCCTTGCCCAGGACGCGCACGAGCCGTTCGGAGGGGTCGACGTCCCCGACGTCGACCGCGACCAGCTCGCCCACGCGGATCCCCGAGGCGTAGAGCAGCTCTGCCGCTGCCCAGGCCCGCAGCGCCGCCGGCCGGTCGTCCGGATCCGCGTCGCGGGCGTCGTCGCGCGCGATGTCGAGCAGGCGTGCGGCACCCTCGGAGGAGAGCACGGTCGGCAGGGTGCGCGGCACCCGTGGGCTCGCGAGCCGCGCCGACGGATCCGTGGGCACGAGGCCCGTGCGGTGCGCCCAGCGCAGGAACGCGCGCGCCGCGGCCCCCCGCCGGGCGAGGGTGGACCGCGCCAGGCCGCGCTCGGCCTGAGCCGCGAGCCAGCCGCGCAGCAGCGCCAGGTCGACCGTCGCCAGGGTCGTCGCGCCGTACCGCGCCGCGTACCGCAGCAGCCCGGCGACGTCGGCCCGGTAGGCGCGCCGGGTGTGCGCCGACAGCCCTCGCTGGTGGTCCAGGTGCGCGAGGTACCCGTCGAGCGCGCGTCCCAGCTCCTCCGGGAGCGCCGGCAGGTCCGGGTCGCCCGAGGTGGTGCGCGTCGTGGCATCCATGCAGGTCAGTGTGCCCAACCGGAACCCGCCGGCGGGTGAGGCGGTTCGGCGTGGCCACCGGTGCCCCGGTCACCCGTCCGCACGGCCGCCCCCGCCTCCTGCCCGGCACCAGCGGCCGTCACGCTGGACGGCCAGGCCCGCGAGCAGGAGACCACCCAGCCCCGCGAGCGCCTCGCGCGGGGCGAGCCCGGCGGTGCGGGCCACGGCCTCGAGCGATGCCGGGGAGCGCAGCGGGAGCGCGTCCCAGAGCCGGCGCCCCACGTCGTCGAGGTCGTCGACCGGCAGGTGCCGGCCCTGCCGCGGCGGCGCCGCGTCCTCGCCGAGGTCGCCCGCGAGCTCCGCGACCTCGTCCGCGTCGGTCACGCACGTGGCCAGGCCGTCGCGCAGCAGCACGTGGCACCCGCCCGAGGCCATGGAGGTCACCGGACCGGGCACCGCGCCGACGGGCCGCAGCAGCTCGGCCGCCCGGCGCGCCGTCGAGAGCGCGCCCGAGCGCCACGCCGCCTCGACCACGACCGTCGCCCGCGACATCGCGGCGATCAACCGGTTGCGCGCCAGGAACCGCTGGCGGAACGGTGCGGACCCGGGCGGCACCTCGCTCACGACCGCACCGGAGTCCGCGACGACGCGCCGCAGCAGCTCGTGGTTGCCCTGGGGGTAGAACCGGTCGACGCCGCCCGCCAGGAGCGCGACGGTCGGGCCGCCGGACGCGAGGGCACCGCGGTGCGCGGCGGCGTCGATCCCGTAGGCGCCACCCGAGACGACGGTGAAGCCCCGGTCGGCGAGGCCCGTGGCGAGACGCGTCGCGACGTGCTCCCCGTACGACGTCGCGGCGCGGGCTCCCACGACCGCCACCGAGCGCGCCGCCAGGGCTGCCAGGTCGTGCCGCCCGCGGACCCACAGCGCGAACGGCGCCGCCGGGCCGAGGTCCCGCAGGCCGCCGGGCCACCGCTCGTCGTCCGGCGTGAGCAGGGCGCCGTCGCGGCGCTCCAGGACGTGCAGCTCGCGGCGCGGGTCCAGGTTCTCGAGCCGCGGCACCCACCGGCCGACGGCGGCGGCCAGCCGCTCCCGCGCACCGCGGGCCGTCCGGGCCTCGCCGGACGGGCCGGGAAGGGGTACCTCGAGGACCGGGCCGCGCAGGGCGCGGCCGGGATCGCGTGCCGCGTCGAGGAGCCACGCGAGGGCCGGCGCGGCCCCGAGCTGGGACACCAGCGCACCCGCGACGAGGTCGGCCGGCTCTGCGAGGCGGGACCATGCCGCGGCCGCGAGGACCGGGTCGTCCGCGTCGAACGCCAGGCTCACCGCTGGCCGCGCCGGGGCCCGGTCCCCGGACAGGTCGAACAGCGCGCCGCTCATGCGACTCCCCCGGTACGCATCGTGATCGCCTCCTCGACCTGGACCCGGGTGGGCACCCCGAGGCCGGCGAGGTCGGCCAGCGTCCACGCGACGCGCAGCACACGGTCGGCGCCGCGCAGGCTCAGGCTGCCGTCGTCGATCGCGGACTCGACCCGGCGCAGCACGCCCTTCTCCCCTCGCAGGCGCTCGCGCAGCCACGGGCCGGGGACCTCGGCGTTGGCCGACCAGGGCGTGCCGGCGAGGCGCGCGCGCCCCGCCTCCCGTGCCGCTGCCACGCGTGCGGCCACGCTCGCGGTCGGCTCGCCGCGCTCGAGGAGCACCCGCTCGGCGCGGGTCACCGCCCGGACCTGGACCTGCAGGTCGACGCGGTCCAGCAGCGGGCCGGAGAGCCGCCCGAAGTAGCGACGCCGCGCGAGCGGCGTGCACGTGCACTCCAGTCCCTTGTCGCCCGCCTTGCCGCACGGGCACGGGTTCGCCGCGAGGACGAGCTGGAACCGCGCCGGGTACCGCGCGGCTCCGCCTGTGCGGTGCAGGACGAGCTCGCCCTGCTCGAGCGGCTGGCGCAGCGTCTCGAGGACCGAGGGTCGGAACTCGGGGGCCTCGTCGAGGAACAGGACCCCGCGATGGGCCCGCGACACCGCTCCCGGGCGCGGGACGCCCGAGCCGCCGCCCACGACGGCCGCCGGCGTCGCCGTGTGGTGGGGGTCCTCGAAGGGCGGGCGCGTCATGAGTCCCTCGCCCGGGTCGAACGTCCCCGCGACGGAGTGCACCGCCGTGACCTCGAGCGCCTCGGCCTCGGTCAGGTCGGGAAGGATCCCTGGCAGCCGCGAGGCCAGCATCGTCTTGCCCGTGCCGGGCGGCCCGACGAGGAGCAGGTGGTGCCCGCCGGCGGCCGCGACCTCGAGGGCCACGCGAGCCTCGGTCTGCCCCGCGACGTCGGCCAGGTCGCCCGCCGGCCGACGGCGGACGGCGACGCGCGGCGGGAGCACGGGCTCGACCTCGGGCAGCGTCTCGACCCGGCCGCCGTGCAGCAGCACCGCCTCGGCGAGGGTCGCGACGCCGAAGACCCTGGCTCCGGGCACGAGGCGGGCCTCGTCGGCGTCACCCGCCGCCACGACGATCCTCGTGGCCCCCGCCTCGACCGCCGCGGCGACGGCGGGCAGCACGCCCCGCACCGGCTGGACCCGCCCGTCGAGCCCGAGCTCGCCGACGTGCACCACCTGCTCGAGCCCCGTCGGGGGCACGCGGCCGGCGCCCGCGAGCACCGCGACGGCGATCGCCAGGTCGAAGCCGCTGCCGGACTTGCGCAGCGACGCCGGCGAGAGGTTGACCGTGACCTTGCGGTTCGGCCACGGCAGCCCGCTCGAGAGCACGGCGGCGCGCACGCGGTCGCGCGACTCGCTGAGCGCGGCGTCGGGGAGACCCACCAGCGTGAACCCGGGGACCGAGGCGGCGAGCTGCGCCTGCACCTCGACGACGTGGCCCTGCAGCCCGGTCAGCGCCACCGCCGCCGTCGTGCCGAGCCCCATCAGAGGACTCCCTCGAGGTGCTCGACCCGCGCCGCACCCGCCCGGGGCAGCGTCACCGCGACGACGTCGACCCGCACCTCGCGGAACCCGCGGCCCCAGGCGCGTCCGTGCCGTTCGAGCCACTCCCCCGTGAGCCGGCGCAGGCGCCGCAGCTTGGCCGCCGTGACGGCCTCGGCCGGGTGGCCGAAGCGGTCACCGCTGCGCGTCTTGACCTCGACCGCGACCAGCACGTCCCCGTCGAGGGCGACGAGGTCCAGCTCACCCCCGGTGCCGCGCCAGTTGCGGTCCAGCAGGCGCCAGCCGCGCTCCTCCAGGTGGCGTGCCGCCACCTTCTCCCCGTACCGCCCGACGGCGTCCTTCGCTCGCACGGAACCACCTCCGCGCCCAGCGTCGTGGGAGGCGCCGGCGCGCGGCCGCGAGGTCGCCCGGCGCTGTGGACGAGCGGACGGTCCACAGCCGTCGCCGTCGGCGCCGGGCCGCGCAGCCGTGCGACGGTCGCGTCAGAGGGCGAGCTCGGCCTTGGCGAGCTCCTCGACGTTGACGTCCTTGAACGTCACGACCCGCACCGACTTCACGAACCGGGCCGAGCGGTAGACGTCCCACACCCAGGCGTCGCCGAGGCGCAGCTCGAAGTACACCTCGCCGGCCGCCGACCGGACCTGCAGGTCGACCTGGTTGGCGAGGTAGAAGCGGCGCTCCGTCTCCACCACGTACGAGAACAGGCCCACCACGTCGCGGTACTCGCGGTAGAGGGCGAGCTCCATCTCGGTCTCGTAGTTCTCGAGGTCTTCGGCGCTCACCCGCTCATCATCCCACCGAGGTCGGCCAGGGGCGGGGACGTGAAGGCCGCGTCGACGGGCGAGCCGGCGCTGCCCGCCGAGGCGTCGGACGCGGCGACGTCGTCCTCCTCGGCCAGGACCCGGAGGTTCCACGAACGCCGGTGCTGCGGCGTCGGGCCGAGCCGGCGCAGCGCGTCGAGGTGCGCCGGCGCCGAGTAGCCCTTGTTCTGGTCCCACGCGTACGCCGGGTACTGGCGGGCGAGACGGGCCAGGAGGCCGTCCCGCTCGACCTTCGCCAGGACGCTCGCGGCGGCGACCGACGAGCACTGCAGGTCCGCCTTGACGAGGGTGCGCACGGCGGGGTCCCCCGCGCCGGGCTCGGCGTCGGGATCGTGCGCGACCGCCTCGAAGAGGTCCGCCTGCGGCCGGGACAGCCAGTCGTGCGAGCCGTCGAGGAGGACGACGTCGATGTCGCCGCCGCACGTGCGCCGCACCTGCGCCAGCGCGCGGCGGCCCGCCAGCCGCAGCGCCGCGACGATCCCGTGGGCGTCGATCTCGGCCGGTCCCGCGTGCCCCACGGCCCAGGCGACGCCCCAGCGGCGCACCTGCGGCACGAGCAGCTCGCGCGCCCCGGCGGTCAGGAGCTTGGAGTCGGTGAGCCCCTGCGGCGCCGTCCGGGTCGCGGCGTCGACCACGACGACCCCGACGCTCACCGGGCCGGCCAGCGCGCCGCGGCCGACCTCGTCCATGCCGGCCACCAGGCGCGCGCCCCCGGACAGCAGTGCCCGCTCGTGCCGCAGGGACGGGCTGCGGCGCGGCGGTGCGGACCGGCCCTGCCGCGCCGACGTCCCCGCCGTCGTGCGTGCCCGCGACGCGCGCGGCGGCGCCGGACGTCGCGCGCCGGAGGAGTCGGGGACGACGGTCGTCACGGCTCGGGGACCTCCGCGAAGACGTCGCCCGGGTTCCGCAGCAAGGTGGCCCGGTCGACCGGCCACACGGTCGCGAACGCGGTGCCGACGACGTTCGACATCGGGACGAAGCCACCGCCCGGGTTCCCCGCGTTGTACCGCGAGTCGCGCGAGTTCTGGCGGTTGTCACCGAGCACGAACACCATGCCGTCGGGCACCGTCACGTCGAAGTCGACCTCGCTCGGCTCCGACCCGGGCTTGGTGTACGGCTCCTCGATCGGCTCGCCGTTGACCGTCACGCGGCCCTCGGCGTCGCAGCACGCGACCTGGTCGCCGGGCACGCCGACGACGCGCTTGATGAGGTGCTCGCCGGTGTCCTGCGGCAGCAGGCCCACGAACGTCATGACGTCGGCCACGGCGTTGCCGACCGGGCCGCGGTCGACCGTCTCCACCGGGTCGAGCCAGCCGCCCGGGTCCTTGAAGACCACGACGTCGCCGCGGTGGACGTCGAGCACGTCGGGCACGAGCCGGGACACCATGACGCGGTCGCCCTCGACGAGCGTGTCCTCCATCGACGCGCTCGGGATGAAGAACGCCTGCACGAGGAACGACTTGATGAGCCACGAGAGCACGAGCGCGCTGATCACGATGATCGCCGTCTCGCGCAGGAACCCGAGCCCGCGGCTGCGGTGCCGCGCGCGCCGGGCGGGGTGCTCGGTGCCGCCGGCGTCGTCGCCGGGCGCGCTGGGCTGTTCGGTCACGGGTTCGGAGTCTGCCACGGGTCCACTCTTTCATCCGCCCGCGTCTCGGGAGAAACGGGTCGGTCCTCCTCCGGGACGCGAATCGGGCGGCCCCTCCGAGGAGGGACCGCCCGATTCGCGGGTCGCCGGACGCGATCAGCCGGCCGGGGTCTCGCGCTTCTCGCGGATCTTGGCCTTCTTGCCGCGCAGCGCGCGCAGGTAGTACAGCTTCGCGCGGCGGACGTCACCACGCGTGACGACGTCGATCGAGTCGATCGACGGGGCGTGCAGGGGGAACGTGCGCTCCACGCCGACGCCGAAGCTGATCTTGCGGACGGTGAACGTCTCGCGGACGCCGCCACCCTGGCGGGCGATCACGACGCCCTGGAACGCCTGGATGCGGGAGCGGTTGCCCTCGACGACCTTGACGTTGACCCGGACGGTGTCGCCGGCGCGGAACTCCGGGACGTCGGAGCGCAGCGAGGCTGCGTCGACGATGTCGAGCGTGTGCATGGTTCTCTCCCCGCCCTGCCACAGGTCAGGAGCAAGCTCGGTGGCGCGCGGAGCGCGCCGGATCTGACGTTACGGTGCGGTGTACCGGCTCGTCGGCGGAGCGGTGCTGCTGTGCGCGTGGCGCCAGGACCTCCCCTGTGGCAGAGGGCCTGCAGCCGCGTCAGCCGGCGGCACACCGACGCACTATTCTGCCACAGTCCCCGAGGTGCCCTCGCCCGGGCCCTGCTCCGGCCCGTCCTCCAGGCGGCGCAGCCGCCCGCCGTCGACCACCCAGCCCAGCCCTGCGAGCACGTCGACGTCGTGGCGGTCGAGCGCCCCGGGGTCGAGGGCGGCGACCATGTCCGGCCGGCGCTGTGCCGTCCGTGCGAGCGCCCGGTCCCGCCGCCACCGCTCGATCCGCGCGTGGTGGCCGGACAGGAGCACGTCGGGCACGTCGAGGCCCTCCCACGCCGGCGGCTTGGTGTACACCGGGTACTCGAGCAGACCGGCCGCCCCGTGCGACTCCTCGACGAGCGACTCGGGGTTGCCCACGACCCCCGGCAGCAACCGCCCGACGGCCTCGATCATGACCAGCGCGGCGACCTCGCCGCCGTTGAGCACGTAGTCGCCGATCGACAGCTCGCTCACACGGTGGCCCGTCGCCCGGTAGTGCTCGACGACCCGCGCGTCGATCCCCTCGTACCGCCCGCACGCCACGACGAGGTGCTCCTCGGCGGCGAGCGCCTCCGCGTGACGCTGCGTGAACACCTCGCCCGACGGCGTCGGGACGACGAGGTGCGCCGCCGGCCCGCCGTCGCCACCCCCCGCGCCCATGACGTCGTCGAGGGCGCGGCCCCACACGTCGGGGCGCATGACCATGCCCGCCCCGCCGCCGAACGGCGTGTCGTCGACGGTCCGGTGCCGGTCGCTCGTCCAGTCGCGCAGGTCGTGCACGCGCAGGTCGAGGAGTCCGGCGCGCCGCGCCTTGCCCACGAGCGAGAGGTCGAGCGCGGCGAGGTAGTCCGGGAAGATCGTGACGACGTCGACCCGCACGTCAGGCCTCACCCTCGGGCGGGGCGTCGTCGCTCTCCGGGCGGTCGACGACGGCGGACGCGGCGTCGCGGGCGAGCAGGCCGCCGGGCGGCGTGAGCACGACGCGCCCGCCCTCGACGTCGACGACCGGCACGATCGCCCGGACGAACGGGACGAGCGTGCGCTCCCCGGTGGTCTCGCGGACCGCGAGCGCGTCGTGCGCGGGCAGGTGCTCGAGCGCGACGACCTCGCCGACGACGGTCCCGTCCTCGAGCTCGGCCCGGAGGCCCTCGAGCTCGTGCGGGTACCAGGCGTCGTCCTCGTCCGAGGTGTCGACGTCGACGACGAGCTCGACGCCCCGCAGCGCCTCGGCGCCCGTCCGGTCGGTCGCCTCGGCGAACGTGACGAGCCAGCGCCCCTGGTGCACACGGACCCGCGTGATCGTGAGGGGCCCCGCGGACGGCGGCTCGGTCGCGAGCACCCCGCCCACGACGAACCGCTCGTCAGGGACGTCGGTGCGCAGGTCGAGCGAGACCTCGCCCTTGAGCCCGTGCGCGCGTGCCACGCGAGCGACGACCAGCTGCATGTCCTGTCCTCCTGCTCCGGCCTGCTGACAGGCCCAGCGTGCCGCACGGGCCTCGCCCGCGCTCGTGTCCCGCCGACGCGACGAGGCCCGGTCCCGTGATGGGACCGGGCCTCGTCGTGGATCGGGTGTGCTCGGCCTCTCAGCGCCTGTCGACGTCCACGACGTCGACCCGCACCGGGCCGTCGGTCGCCAGCGCACCGACCACGGTGCGCAGCGCCTTCGCGGTCCGGCCGCCCCGGCCGATGACACGGCCGAGGTCGTCCGGGTGCACGCGGACCTCGAGCAGGTCACCCCGGCGCTGCGGGCGCGCGGTCACCCGGACGTCGTCCGGGTGGTCCACGATGCCGCGCACCAGGTGCTCGAGGGCCTCCGCGAGCATCAGGCCTCGGCCTCAGCCTCGTCGGCCTCGGCAGCCGGCTCCTCGGTCTTCTTCTCGGCGGCCTTCGCCTTGACCTTCTCGGCCTCGGCGGCCACGGCCTCGACGGCGGCCTGGGCGTCGGACGCCGACTCCTTGGTCCGCAGGGTGCCCTCGGCGCCCGGGAGACCCTTGAACTTCTGCCAGTCGCCCGTGACCTTGAGGAGGGCGAGGACCTGCTCGGTCGGCTGCGCGCCGACGCCGAGCCAGTACTGCGCGCGCTCGGACGAGATGTCGATGAGCGACGGCTCCTCGGTCGGGTGGTACTTCCCGATCTCCTCGATCACACGACCGTCGCGCTTGGTGCGCGAGTCGGCGACGACGACACGGTAGTACGGGGCCCGGATCTTGCCGAGGCGCTTCAGACGAATCTTGACGGCCACTTGGGTGGTCTCTCCTGGTTCTGGTGGGGTCGACCCGCGCGCACCACCGGGTGGGGTCCAGGCGGTGGGTGGGTCAGGACGCGGCGGGCCGCAGGTGAGAGGGGCCTGAGCACGCCGAGTACCGGCCTATTGTGCCAGACGGACGGGGCACGCTCCAACGCGCATCCACAGGATCCGCGACCCGCACCCTATGCTTCGGCGCAACCGACGGCAGCCGTCGGCCGCGCCGGGGCGTCCCGGACCAGGAGGAGCCATGAGCCGGACCCCTGATCGCACGGCGACGGTCACGTGGACGGAGGTCGACGGCGTGCCGGCGGTCTGGGCGGATCTCGGCGTCGATCCCGTGACGACGCTGTTCTTCGGTGTCGGGTTCGAGGACATGGCGCCCCGTGCCGCGGGGATCACGCACCTGATCGAGCACCTCGTGATGCGGCGCGTCGGCCGTGTCCGTTACACCGTCAACGCCGAGTCGACGCTGCGCAGCACCTCGTTCTTCGTCGTCGGCACCCCGGACCAGACCGTCGACTTCATGGCGCGGGTCTGTGCGGCCGTGCACGACCTGTCCGGCATCGGTGACGACGACCTCCACGCCGAGCGCCGGACCATCCTCACGGAGATCGGTGAGCCGGGTGTGTACGCGGCCATCGACCCGCTCTGCCTGCGTTTCGGCCCGCGTGGCGTCGGCGCTCAGGCGGTCGCGCACGCGTGCCTGCTCGACTGGACGGCGGCGGACGTCCGGGCCGCGGCCGAGGCCTGGTTCCACGCCGGGAACGCGGCCCTGACGTCCACGCGCCCGCTGCCGGAGGGCCTACGCCTCGAGCTGCCCGCGGCTCGCGTCGTGGAGCGCGAGCCTGTTCCGGTGCCGGTCCTGGACGCGCCGGCCTGGGCCCAGCTGCCGTTTCCCGGCGTCCAGGTCTCGGGGCGCTCCCTCGTGAGCGACGGACCCACGCGGCAGCTCACGGCGTTCGTCCTCTCGGACGCCCTTACCCAGTCGCTCCGCTCCTCGACCGGTGACGTGTACGACGTCGCGACGAGCGGCCTGCTGCTCGCCGACGACGACGAGGTGATCCTGGTGGATCTCGACCCAGAGCCAGACCGGCTCGTCGACGTCCTCGAGCGTGCGCTGCGAGTCGTGTCCCGCCTCGCGACGGACGGGCCGAGCACCGAAGAGCTCGAGTACACGCGCGACGTCGCCGAGCACGAGCTCGGGCTGGCCTCGACGCAGGCATCTTGGTTGGAGGCCCAGGCGTCGTTGCGGTTGCGCGGGATCACGATCCCGAGTATCGACGAGCTGCGGACAGCTCTGCCGCGGATCGGCCCCGACGACGTCCGTCGCGTGATGGCGGACCTCAGGGACAGCCTGCTCCTCGTCGTCCCGGCCGGCGTCGTGGGCGTGGACACGCTGCACGAGCGCCTCGGCGCCGCCGGGCTGCGGTCGATCGACGAGGTCCGCGGATCCGATGCGCGACCGCGCGGTGGCCGGCGTCTGCGCGGCAAGCCGTGGGGGCCGGCGCGAGGTGTGACCCTCACGGTGCTCCCCGACCGACTCGCGATCGAGGACTCGGCGGGCGCGTACACCATACGTGCCGAGGACGTCGTTCTCGCCGGGACCGACAAGGATGGCGACCACGAGCTCGTCACCGGCCACGGGGACGTCTGGCTGCTCTCCCCGCAGCACTTCTTGTCGGCCGGCAAAGCCGTCACAGGCTTCATAGACGGGCTGCCGGCGGCGGTGCGCTACCGCAAGTCGCGCGCGCAGGACAACCTTCCGCCGGCACCGGAGCCCGTCGCGTGAGGCAGCGGGAGCACCGCGCGGGCAGAGTGCCGGGTCAGCCGAGGACGACCTGCCCGCGCAGCACGACGGCGGTCGGGTGCCGGAGCACCTCCACGTCCTCCCGAGGGTCGGCCGGGTAGACGACGAGGTCCGCGCTCGATCCCTCGACCACCGTGCCGTGCCCCAGGTACGCGCGCGCCCGCCAGCTCGCCATCGCGACGACCTCGCGCGGCGGGATCCCGGCCGCCACGAGCTCGGCGCACTCGTCGGCGATGCGCCCGTGGGCGATCGTCCCGCCCGCGTCCGTGCCGACGAGCAGCTGGACGCCGGCGTCGTACAGGTCGCGGACCTGCTGGTACCGCCGGCGGTGCATGCGCCGCATCCGCGCGGCGTAGACGGGGTACTTGCCGTCGGCCTGCCGGGCGATCGCCTCGAACTGGGCGACCTGCAGGAGGGTGGGTGTGACGGGGATGCCGCGCGCGGCGACCTCCCCCATGAGCTCAGGCGGGATGCCGGTGCCGTGCTCGATGCAGTCCACGCCGGCCGCGAGGAGGTCGCCCACGACCTCCTGGGAGAAGGCGTGGACCGTGACGCGCGCCGCCTCGGCGTGCGCGGCGGCGACGGCCTCGGCGAGGACGTCGTGCGGCCACAGCGGGCGCAGGTCGCCCTCGGGGCCGAGGTCGCGGTCGATCCAGTCGCCGACGAGCTTGACCCAGCCGTCGCCGGCGCGTGCCTGGGCGCGCACGACCTCGGGCAGGCGCGCGACGTCGTCGAGCTCCAGACCGTAGCTGCGCAGGTAGCGCCTGGGCCGGGCGACGTGGGTGCCGGCGCGCACGAGCCGCGGCAGGTCGGCACGGTCGTGCACCCACGAGGTGTCGAGGGGCGACCCAGCGTCGCGGACAAGCAGCACGCCCGCGTCGCGGTCGGCGAGCGCCTGCTTGGCGGCGGTCTCGTCGTCGACGGGGCCGCCGGCGTCGAGCCCGACGTGGCAGTGCACGTCCACGAGCCCCGGCAGGACCCAGCCCTCCAGGACGCGCGCCGCGCTCCCCTGCGGCGACGGACGCGTCAGGCTGACGCGTCCCTCGCGGACCCACAGCTCGCCGACCTCACGGTCCTCGTCGAGCAGGACGTGGCCCTTGACGTGCAGCGGGACGTGCGGGACCGACATGGGTCAGCGGCCGCCGCCGAGCAGCTTGTCGAGGCCCGCGGGCAGCTCGAGCCCGTCGAGGTCGACGTCGTCGCCCTTCGCTCCGCCGCCGCCGAACGCCGAGCCGGCCGGCGCCTTCGGCCCCCCGCCGAGCGCCCGCTGCATCGCGTCGCGCTCCTGCTGGGCCCGCTTGGCCGGGTTGCCCGACTTGCCCTTGACCTTCTTCTTCGCCTGCTGCTTGCCACGCGACTTCTTGCCGCCGCCCGGCATCCCGGGCATCCCCGGCATGCCGCCGGGCGCTCCTGGCATGCCCGGCATGCCGGGGACCGCCCCGCCCTTGCTCATCTGGCGCATCATCTTCTGCGCCGCGTCGAAGCGCTCGAGGAGCTGGTTGACCGCCGTCGTCGTCTGGCCCGAGCCGCGGGCGATGCGCGCCCGGCGCGAGCCGTTGATGATCCGCGGGTTGTCGCGCTCGGCCGGCGTCATCGACTGGATGATCGCCTGGATGCGGTCGACCTCGCGCTCGTCGAAGTTCTCGAGCTGCTCGCGCATCTGGCCCATGCCGGGCAGCATGCCGAGCATCTTCTTCATCGAGCCGAGCTTCTTCATCTGCTGCATCTGCACCAGGAAGTCGGCGAGCGTGAAGTCCTGGCCCGAGGCGACCTTCTCGGCCATCTTCTCGGCCTGCTCGGCGTCGAACGCGCGCTCGGCCTGCTCGATGAGGGTGAGCACGTCACCCATGTCGAGGATCCGCGAGGCCATGCGGTCGGGGTGGAAGACCTCGAAGTCGGTGAGCTTCTCACCGGTCGACGCGAACATGATCGGGCGGCCGGTCACCTTCGCGACCGACAGCGCGGCACCACCGCGGGCGTCGCCGTCCAGCTTCGAGAGCACCACGCCGGTGAAGTCGACGCCCTCGAGGAACGCCTGGGCCGTCGCGACCGCGTCCTGGCCGATCATCGCGTCGATGACGAAGAGGACCTCGTCCGGGTCGATCGCGGCGCGGATGTCGGCGGCCTGGCGCATGAGCACCTCGTCGACGCCGAGCCGGCCCGCCGTGTCGACGATGACGACGTCGTGCTGCTTGGCCCTCGCCTCGGCCACGCCGTCGCGCGCGACGGCGACCGGGTCGCCGATCAGCGGCGCCGACTCGGCGTCCGTCCCGTGCACGTTGCCCGGGTGCGGCGCGAAGACCGGCACGCCGGCACGCTCGGCGACGACCGACAGCTGCGTGACGGCGTTGGGGCGCTGCAGGTCGGCCGCGACGAGGAGCGGGGTGTGGCCCTGCTCGCGCAGCGCGAGCGCGAGCTTGCCCGCCAGCGTCGTCTTGCCGGCACCCTGCAGGCCCGCGAGCATCACGACGGTCGGCGGGACCTTCGCGAGCTGCAGCGGGCGCGTCTGGCCGCCGAGGATCTCGACGAGCTCGTCGTTGACGATCTTGACGACCTGCTGGGCCGGGTTCAGGGCGCCCGACACCTCGGCCGACGTGGCGCGCTCGCGCACCGCCGCCGTGAACTCGCGCACGACCGGCACGGCGACGTCGGCGTCGAGCAGCGCGCGGCGGATCTCCCGCACGGTCGCGTCGATGTCCGCCTCGGAGAGCCGTCCCCTGCCGCGCAGGTTCTTGAACGTCGAGGTGAGCCGGTCGGACAGGGAGTTGAACACCAGGGTGAGTCCTTACCGCGGGAGGTGTCGATGGCGTGCGGTCCCCTAGCCTACCGGCCGGTGCTGCGCACCCGTATCGACGGCGTCACCGGGCCAGGGCGGCGCGCGCCCGCACGGTGAGGTCGTCGACGAGCCGCGCGCGCCACGACGTCCACCCGCTCGGCCCCAGCGACGACGCGTCGGCCTGGGTCAGGGCCCGGAGCTCTTCCAGCAGGTCGGCCCGGTGGTCGACGGCGTCGAGCAGCGCCGCGACAGTCGCCGGGTCGTCCGGGTCCTCCTCGGTCGCGAGCCGCGCGAGCGTGAGGTGCTCGCGCACGAGGAGCTCGACGTCGCGCACCAGATCCTCGTCGAAGCCCATGCGCCGCAGCACGACGGGCGCCACGCGCGCGCCTTCCGTCGAGTGGTCCTCGTGGAGCGCGCCGCGCCGCTTCCCGACGTCGTGCAGGAGCGCGGCGAGCAGCAGCGGCTCGGTGCGCGCCGCCGGACCGTCGTGCCCCGCGGCGACCTCCTTGCGCGCGCGCATCGCGAGCGACGCCGTCTCGACCAGGTGCCGGTCCACGGTGTGCCGGTGGATCGCGGCGCGCTGGGGCTTGTTCCGCACGCCGGCCCACTCGGGGATCCACGTCGTGACGACCCCCGCCAGGTCGAGCGCCTCCCACACGTGCACCTGGGCCGGCCCGGAGCCGAGCAGGGTGAGCAGGTGGGTCCGCGCGGCCTTAGGCCACGTCTCGGCGAGCGGCGGGCACTCGGCGAGCGAGTGCACCGTCACGGGCGAGAGCGCGAGTCCCGTGCGCGCCGCCGTCGCGGCCGCCCGCAGGGACAGCAGGGGGTCCGACGCCGGGTTCGCGTCGACGGCGAGCACGAGCTCGCCGTCGTGCTCGACGAGGCCGTCGCCCACCGACCGCAGGCGCGGCGCGGCGCGCCTGCCGCGCACGAGGACCGGCTTGCGCGCCACGGGGCGCTGGAGCGCCTGGCGCGCGCGGCGCACGGTCGAGTCGAGCGCGAACGAGATCTCGCGACCCGCGGCCGCGAGGCTCGCGAGGAGCTCGTCCGGGTCCTCGAAGCCGACGAGGCCGGCCACCTCGTCCAGGTCGGCCAGGAGCAGCCGTGCGGCCCGGCGCCGCGTCACCACCTGCAGCGTGTCGCGCACGTCGAGCAGGTGCGCGTACGCCTGGTCGACCCGCCCGTGCGGGCGGTCGGTGAGCCATGTGGCGGCGAGCGCCGACAGCACGACGGCGTCGCGGATGCCGCCGCGTGCCTCCTTGAGGTCGGGCTCGATGAGGTAGGCCAGCTCTCCGGCCCGGGCGGCGCGCTCGCGCACTCCCGCCAGCAGCTCCGGCAGGCGGCGTCGCGACGCCGAGCGCCAGTCGGTGAGGATGGCCGACGCCGCACGGTGCACGACGACGGCGTCGCCGGCGACCGGCCGCACGTCGAGCCAGCCGACCGCGGCCGGCAGGTCCTTGGACGCGAGCTGGCGCGTCTGGCTCAGGGAGCGCACGGCGTGGTCGATGTCCACGCCCGAGTCCCACAGCGGGTACCAGAGCCGCTCGGCGACCCGCGCGAGCTCGTCGGGCTTGTGGGTGCGGCCGTCGTGCACCAGGACGAGGTCGAGGTCCGACAGCGGGCCGAGCTCCCCGCGACCGAGGCTGCCGACCGCGGCCAGCGCGAGCCCCGTCGGGTCGGTTTCCGCCGTGGCCTCGGCGTACAGCCCGGTGAGGCGCTCGACGACGAGCTGCTGGAGGGCGGCGCGCCGGGCGACGCCCGAGCGCCCGGGACCCGTGAGCGCGGTGGCCGCGGCGAGCAGGTCAGCGCGCAGGCCCCGCACCCCGGTGCCGGGGTGCGGGGCCTGCGTGGGACCGCCGCCCGGAGCAGGGAGGCCGGTCACCGGGTCAGAGCGCGGCGTCGCCGTGCTCGCCGGTGCGGACCCGGGCCACGTCGTCGACGGGGACGGTCCAGACCTTGCCGTCGCCGATCTTGCCCGTCTGCGCCGCGCCCACCACGACGTCGACGATCGACGGCGCGTCCTCGTCTGCGACGAGGATCTCGACGCGGACCTTGGGCACCAGGTCCACGGTGTACTCGGCCCCGCGGTAGACCTCGGTGTGCCCCTTCTGGCGGCCGTAGCCGCTGGCCTCGCTGACCGTCATGCCGCGGACGCCCGCGGCCTCGAGGGCCGACTTCACGTCGTCGAGACGGTGGGGCTGGATGACGCCGGTGACGAGCTTCATGCGCGGACCTCCTTGATGACCGAACCGGACTGGATCGTCTCGTACGCCGTCTCGCCGTGCACCGCGAGGTCGATGCCGCCGACCTCGTCCTCCTCGGAGACCCGCCATCCGCCGACGGCCTTGAGCACGAGGGCGAGGACGTACGTCACGAGGACGGAGAAGACGATCGCGACGACCGCGATGATCGCCTGGACCGCGAGCTGGTTCACGCCGCCGCCGTAGAAGAGCCCGCTCTCGGTCGCGAAGAACCCGACCGCGAGGGTGCCCCAGAGGCCGGCGACCAGGTGGACGCCGACGACGTCGAGCGAGTCGTCGAAGCCGAGCCTGTACTTCAGGCCGACCGCGTAGGCGGCGAACACACCGGCGAGGGCGCCGATGAAGATCGAGCCGAACGGGCTGACCGAGCCGGCGGCGGGGGTGATGGCCACGAGGCCGGCCACGACACCCGACGCGGCACCGAGCGAGGTGGCGGAGCCGTCGCGCAGCTTCTCCACGAGGAGCCAGCCGAGGATCGCCGCGGCCGTGGCGGTGGTCGTGTTGACCCAGGCGAGGCCGGCGAACCCGTCCGAGGTGAACGCCGAGCCGGCGTTGAAGCCGAACCAGCCGAACCACAGCAGCGCGGCGCCCAGCATGACGAGCGGGAGGCTGTGCGGGCGCATCGGCTCGGTGCCGAAGCCCTTGCGCTTTCCGACGACCAGGGCGAGCACGAGGGCCGCCGCACCGGCGTTGATGTGCACGACGGTGCCGCCCGCGAAGTCGATCGGCGCCGCGATCGAGGCGAACGGGCCGTCACCCGAGAGCAGGCCGCCGCCCCAGACCATGTGGGCCATCGGGAAGTACGCGAAGGTCACCCACAGGGCGACGAAGACCAGCCAGGTGCCGTACCGGACGCGGTCGGCGATCGCGCCCGAGATGAGGGCGACCGTGATGATGGCGAACGTGGCCTGGAAGCCCACGCCGACGATCCCCGGCACGCCGTAGTCGTCGATGAGGAACTCGCCGGCCTCGTCGTAGATCGCACCGTTGAGCGCGAACTGCTCGAACGGGTTGCCGAAGATGCCGCCGACGTCCGCGCCGTAGGACATCGACCAGCCCCACAGCACGTAGATCACGGCCGTCACGGCGATGGCGCCGAACGACATCATCATCATGTTGAGGACGGACTTGCCGCGCACCATTCCGCCGTAGAAGAACGCCAGTCCAGGCGTCATCAGGAGCACGAGAGACGCTGAGGTCAGCATCCACGCGGTTGCTCCGGTGTCCAGCTCCATGAGTTGTTCCTCCCTCGCCAGCCGGGCGGCCGGGTTCGGAGACAACCGTGGGCGAGCGGGGTTTCACCTGGACTGTCCGGACGTTACAGGCGTGTGACAAGCGCCACCGGCGCGTAAACGTTCCGTTTCGGTCCATCCTTCGAGACGGATCGGCGGACGCCGTGACCGGGACGTGACCTCGGTCCGACCTCGGTGCGACCTCGGCCCCCTACCCGAGGATGCCGTCGACGAAGTCCTCGGGGTCGAACGGCGCCAGGTCGTCCGGGCCCTCGCCGAGGCCGACGAGCTTGACGGGCACGCCGAGCTCGCGCTGCACCGCGACGACGATGCCGCCCTTGGCGGTGCCGTCGAGCTTGGTGAGCACGATGCCGGTGACGCCGGCGACCTCGCCGAACACGCGGGCCTGGTTGAGGCCGTTCTGCCCGGTCGTGGCGTCCAGGACGAGCAGCACCTCGCTCAGCGGGGCCTCGCGCGTGATGACGCGCGTGATCTTGCCCAGCTCGTCCATGAGGCCGGCCTTGTTCTGCAGGCGGCCGGCGGTGTCGACGAGCACGACGTCGGTCCCCTCCGCCGTGCCCCTGCGCACCGCGTCGAACGCGACCGACGCCGGGTCGGCGCCGTCGCGGTCCGCCCGGACGGTCTCGACGCCGACGCGCGACCCCCACGTCTGCAGCTGGTCGGCGGCCGCGGCTCGGAAGGTGTCGGCCGCACCCAGCACGACGGTGCGACCCTCGGCGACGAGCACGCGCGCGAGCTTGCCGACCGTCGTCGTCTTGCCCGTGCCGTTGACGCCGACGACAAGCACGACGGCGGGCCGGGCGGCACCGTCGTCGCCCACCGACCGGGTCGTCGCGATCGACCGGTCCAGCGTGGGGTCCACGACCTTGAGGAGCTCCTCGCGCAGCAGCGCGCGGACCGTCGTCCCGTCGCGCACGCCCAGCACGCGCACCCGCGTGCGCAGCGCCTCGAGCAGCTCGCCGGCGGGACCGGCGCCGATGTCGGCGAGCAGGAGCGTCTCCTCGAGCTCGTCCCAGTCGTCCTCCGTGAGGTGGTCGCGCGACAGGACCGTCAGCAGCCGCGCCCCGAGCGGGGACCCGGAGCGCGCCAGCCGGTCGCGCAGGCGGACGAGGCGGCCCGCGGCCGGCTCGGGCGTCTCGAGCGGGGGTGCGGTCTCGACGGTGGGCGGCGCCTCGGGCGCCGGCGGCGCCTCCGGCTCGGCGACGACCGTCCCTGCCGGGCGGTCCGTCGTCGTGGTCTCCTCGAGCGGCGGGGTGCCGCGACGCCGCCGCAGCGGGGCCAGGAGCGCGGTGCCGCCACCGGCGACGACCAGGATGCCGAGCGTGATCCAGAGCCAGAGCTGATCGTTCACGCGCCCAGTCTCCCAGACGGGTCAGGCGCTCTTGCGGGCCGGCGGCCGGCCGACCTCCACGTGCCCGACGTGGAGGGTGTGCCTCGCCTGCTCGCGGGCGCGCTGGAGGACGTCGCCGAGCTCGTCGGCGTCGACGTACCCCGGCGCGGACTCGACCGTGGCCGCGAAGAACGCGTCCATGTCGGTCTCCACGGGCTTGGCCGACCCGCGTCCGGCGCGGCGCAGGCCGGAGCGGAAGTCGCGCCAGAACTGCGCGACGCCGCCGGGGACCGGCTCGTCGCGCGCGTCGCGGCGCTCCATCACGCTCGCCACGAGGAACACGGCGAGGGCGAGGAGGATGCTGAGCCCGACCCAGACGACGTAGGTGATCACGGGTGCATTCTCACAAGGCGTCGGCGGTTTCGCGCAGCCGCTGCGAGATGACGGTCGTCACACCGTCTCCCCGCATGGTCACGCCGTACAGCGCGTCGGCGATCTCCATGGTGCGCTTCTGATGGGTGATGACGATGAGCTGGGAGTCCTCCTGCAGCTCGCGGAAGATCTCGAGCAGCCGGCCCAGGTTGACGTCGTCGAGCGCGGCCTCGACCTCGTCCATGACGTAGAACGGGCTGGGGCGCGCCTTGAAGATCGACACGAGGAACGCTACGGCGGTCAGCGAGCGCTCGCCGCCCGACAGCAGCGACAGGCGCTTGACCTTCTTGCCCGCGGGGCGGGCCTCGACCTCGATGCCGGTCGTCAGCAGGTCCGCGGGGTCCGTGAGCACGAGGCGGCCCTCGCCGCCGGGGAACAGCCGCGGGAACACCCGCTCGAACTGCGCCGCGGTGTCACGGAACGCCTCGGCGAAGACCTGCTGCACGCGCTCGTCGATCTCCTCGACGATGTGCATCAGGTCCTCGCGCGACTTCTTGAGGTCCGCGAGCTGCGTCGTGAGGAACTGGTGACGCTCCTCGAGCGCGGCGAACTCCTCGAGCGCGAGGGGGTTGACCGTGCCGATGCGCCGCAGCGCCCGCTCGGCCGCCTGCGCGCGCCGCTCCTGCTCCTCGCGCACGTACGGCACCGGCTCGGGGTCCGGCTCCTCGGGCGGGGCGTCGTCGGGCCTGGGGACGGGCACCGGCCGGTGCGGCCCGAACTCCTCCACGAGCGCGTCCGGGTCGGTGCCGAGCTCCTCCACCGCGCGTGCCTGCAGCTGCTCGAGCCGCAGCTGCTGCTGGGCGCGCGCGACCTCGTCGCGGTGCGCGACGTCGGTCAGGGCGCGCAGCTCGTCCGCGAGTCGCTCCACGTCGGCGCGGACCGCGTCGAGCTCGGTCTTCCGGGCGGCGCGCGCCTCGTCGGCCGCCGCCCGCTCGTGCCCGGCCCGCTCGATCGAGCGGTCGAGCGCCGCCAGGGCGGCTGCGGCGTCGGTCCGCACCGCCGCCGCGCGCTCCGCCTCGGCCGCCCGGGCGCGGGCGCGGGCCGCCGCACGCTCGCGCGCCTGCCGCTCCTGGGCCGCGGCCCGCGCGAGTCCCTGGGCGCGTCCGGCGACGGCGCGCGCGCGTTCCTCGGACGTGCGCAGCGCGAGGCGCGCCTCGGTCTCGGCGGTGCGCGCCGCCGTCGCCTCGGCCTGGAGCGCGTCGCGGGCGACCTGGGCCTCCGCGATCGCCTCGTCGGACCGGGCGGGCTCCGTCTCGGCCACCTCGAGCCGGTGGGCGAGCTCGGCGAGCTCGGCCTCGTCGGCCGCGCGACGGGCGGTCGCCTGCTCGAGCGTCGCCCGGTGCCGGTCCGCCTCCGCCCGGGCGGCCCTCTGGGCGGCGCCGAGCGTGCCGAGCTGCTCGGCGACGGCGGCGAGCGCCGCGTCCGACTCGTGCAGCCGCTCGAGCGTGTCCTCGTGGCGGGCCTGCGCCTGCCGCAGCGCGTCGCGTGCGCCGCCGAGCTCGAAGCGGCACCGCTCGCCCCGGGCGACCGCGTCGTCGAGGCCGGTTCGCGCGTCGTCGAGCGCGGAGGTCAGGTGCAGCACGCTCGGCGCGGCGGCGGACCCGCCCCACGCGCGCGCCGCGCCCAGCAGGTCGCCGGCCCGCGTGACCGCGACGACGGCGGGGTGGGCAGCGACGAGCGCGCGCGCCTGCGCCAGGTCGTCGACCACGACGACGTCGGCCAGCACGTCCTGGAGCGCGCCTGCGGCCGGGCCCGAGGCCGTCACGACGTCGGACGCGCGGCGCGCGCCGGCGGGCAGGTCCACGCCGGCCAGGGCGGCGGACGGCTGCTCCACCGCGCGCCCGGACGCCGACCCGACGACGAGGCCCGCCCGGCCGGCGTCGTCGTCCCGCAGCGCGCGCAGCGCGTCGACGGCCGCGTCGAGGCTCTCGACGGCCACCGCGTCGGCGAGCGGCCCGAGCGCCGCGGCGACGGCGTCCTCGTACCCGGGCTCGACCCCGAGCAGCGCCGCGACCGACCCGAGCACGCCGGGGACGTCGCCGGCGAGCAGCGCCCCCGCCCCGTCCTTGCGGTCGAGGCTCATCTCGAGCGCCTCGACGCGCGCGCTCCACGTGGCGCGGTCCTTGTCGGCCGCCGCGGCGGCCTCCTCGAGGGCCGCGACGGTGGCGCGGGCCTCCTCGAGCGCGGCCGTGGCGGCCTCGTGCTCGGCGTCCAGGCCCTCCTCGCCCTCCTCGGCGCCGACGACCTGCGTCTCGAGCGCCGCGAACTCGCGCGTGGCCTCCTCGGCGCGCTTCTCGGCCTCCTCGAGCGCGGCCCGGACGCGCTCGAGCTCGGCGTCGGCGGCCTCGACGCGGCTGCGCCGGGCGGCGACCTGGCCGGCGAGGCGGGCGAGCCCCTCGCGGCGGTCGGCCGCCCCGCGCAGCAGGGTGGCGAGCTCCTTCTCGGCCGCGGCCGCGGCGTCCTCGGCCGCGGTCCGCGCGGCGACGGCCCGCTCGAGCGCGGTGCGCGCGAGCTCGACCTCGCGGTCGAGCTCGGCCTCGGACGCGCGCGCCCGCTCGGCCTGGGCCTCGAGCTCGGCCGGGTCCTGGCCGCGGTGCTCCGGCTCGGCCGAGCCGAGCAGCCGCACGCGCTCGTCGGCGAGCGTGCGCAGGCCGCGGAGCCGTTCGCGCAGGGCGGTGAGCGCGTGGAAGGTGTCGGCCGCGCGGCTCGCCTCCGCCGTCGTGCCGGCGGCCGCGACCTCCAGGTGCGCGAGCCGCTCGCGCGCCTGCCCGAGGGCCTGCTCCGTCGCCGCCTGCTGCTGCCTGAGGGCGCGCTCGTCGGCGCGCTCCTGCTCGAGCTGGGCCTGCAGCTGGGCCAGGTCGTCCGCGAGGAGGCGGGACCGTGCGTCGCGCAGCTCGGCCTGGACGGTGCGTGCCTTGCGCGCGGCCTCGGCCTGGCGGCCGAGCGGCCCCAGCTGACGGCGCAGCTCGGTCGTGAGGTCGGTGAGCCGGGCGAGGTTGCCCGCCATGGCCTCGAGCTTGCGCAGCGCCTTCTCCTTGCGCTTGCGGTGCTTGAGGACGCCGGCGGCCTCCTCGACGAAGCCGCGGCGCTCCTCAGGTGTGGCACGCAGGACGGCGTCGAGCTGCCCCTGCCCGACGACGACGTGCATCTCGCGGCCGATGCCCGAGTCGCTCAGGAGCTCCTGGATGTCGAGCAGGCGGCACGAGCTGCCGTTGATCGCGTACT
>JAPSLQ010000263.1 GCA_031180595.1 Isoptericola sp.
CGTCGGCACCCAGTACCGCTTCTTCTGGACGTTGGGGTCGAACCGGCGCTTGGTCCGCACGTGGGAGTGCGAGATCGAGTGGCCGAAGCCTGGCTCGGTGCCGAGCACCTGGCAGCGGGCGGACATGGAGGTCCCTCCTGGTCTACAGTGCGATTGAGAATCGTTCGCAACAACGCGCTAGAGTCAACCACGTCTGAGAACGATTCTCAAGAAAGGCCTCCTCATGCATCCGTCCCGGCCCGCCCTCAGCGTGCTCGCGAGCGTCGACCCCGTCCTGCGCGAGTCTGCGACGCTCGGTCTGGTGCTCGGCTCGCCGTCCACCGTCGTCGTGCGCCACGACATCGAGGCCGACGTCGGGGCGCTGCGCCGCGTCGTCGTCGACGCCCAGGGTGTGATCGAGGACGACACCGTCCCGCTCGAGCACGCGTGCCTGTCGTGCGCGGTGCGCGAGGACGCGCTGCCCACGATCGCCCGCCTCGCCGAGGACGGCCGGTGGGACGCGATCGTGCTCGCTCTGCCGGTCGGGGCCGAGTCGCTGCCGGCCACCCGGGCACTGTGCGCGCACGCCGCACCGGGCGAGATCCTCGCGCACGTGCGGGTCGCGGGGGCGGTCGCCGTCGTGGACCTCGGCGCCGTGGAGGAGGACCTCCTCGGGAACGCGTTGCTCGCCGAGCGGGGGCTCGCGCTCACGGAGGACGACGGCCGGGCGGTCGGCGAGGCGCTCGCCGCGCAGCTCGAGCACGCCGACCTCGTGGTGACCGAGGGCGACCCGGCGGCCCACCCGACCGGCTCAGGGCTCGTGGACCGGCTCCGAGCCGTCGACTCGCGCCGGCTCGACGGCGTGCACGCCCTGTCGGCGGCCGACGTCACCACCGGGACGCACGACCCGGCTCGCGGCGAGCGCCGGACGAACCCCGTCGCCGCTCGTGGCGGCGCACCGGCGCGGACGCTCGAGGGTGACCGCTCCTGGACGCTCGAGCTGCACACGCCCCGGCCGCTGCACCCGGAGCGGCTGCTCGAGCGCATCGAGGACCTCGGGGCGGTCCGGGTGCGCGCACGGGGTGTCTTCTGGGTGCCGAACCGGCCGGACTCCGCGTGCCTGTGGGACGGTGCCGGAGGTCAGCTCGCGATCGGAGACCTGGGGTCCTGGCGCACGGTCGGCGGCGCCTCAGCGCGCCACACGCGGATCGTCATGGTCGGCACTCTCGGCCCGGACGGGCACGACGACAGGCCACGCCTGCGCGCGACGTTCGCCGACGTCGTCGCCCGGCCCGAGGAGATCGCCGACGGCGGGCTGGCGTGGCTCGGCCGCCCCGACGTCCTCGCGCCGTGGCTCGGCAGCCGGGCCGAGCTCGACGAGGCCCGCTGAGGAACGTCAGACGCGGCGCCAGTCGTCGGAGGTGAGGTGCGAGCCCGCCATCGGGCCCATCCGGAGCATCCCGCCGTCGACCGCCCACGACGCCCCGGTCACGTACGACGCCTCGGGGCCGCACAGGAAGGCGACGACCGCGGCGACCTCGCGCGCGTCGCCCGGCCGGCGTAGCGGGACACCGGGACGGTCCTTGCCGTGCGGGTCCTCGTCCTCCTGCCCGGTCATGGGCGTGGCGATCTCCCCCGGCGCGACCGCGTTGACCGTGATCCCGTGCTCGCCCAGCTCGAGCGCGGCCACCTGCGACAGCAGGCCGAGGCCTCCCTTGGCCGCGCAGTACGGCGCCGCCCCGACGCGCGGCTGGTGCTCGTGGACGCTCGTGATGTTGACGATCCGGCCGCCGCGCCCGGCCGCGACCATGTGCCGGGCCGCGGCCTGCATGAGCACGAACGGTCCGTCGAGGTCGGTCTCGACGACGCTGCGCCACTGCGGGTAGTCGAGGTCGAGGAACGGCGTCGACGACCCCGTGCCCGCGACGTTCACGAGCGCGTCGACGCGTCCGAGCGTGGACGCGAGGTCGTCGACGACGGGCGCGAGGGCGGGCAGGTCCGTGACGTCGAGGTGGCGCAGCTCCGAGCGCGCACCGTGCCCGGCGGCCTCGTCGGCCGTGGCGCGGGCCTCGTCCTCGTCGGCGTACCAGCACAGCCCGAGGTCGAAGCCGTGGGCCGCGAGCGCCACGGCCGTCGCGCGGCCGATGCCCGACTCGGAGCCGGTGACGATCGCGACGGGGCGGGAGTCGGTCGAGGTGGTGTCGGTCACCCCTCCACGGTGCGGTCGGCCGCGGGTGCCCGCACGCCGGGCGCGAGCCGTCCCCGCACAGGTGTGATCGCTCGCGTCCCTTGGCACACTCATGGTCATGGGTGTCGCAGAGCTGCTGCTGGCGGGCCGGGCCGGCACGGCGGTATTCGCGGCAGCCGTGGACGCCGCCGACGCGTCGGACGTCGCTGCGATCCTCACGCTGGCCACCCACCAGGACGCCGGCGTGCGTCGCGGCGTCGCGGCGACGCTGCCCCTGCTGACGCACGGAGCTCCACCGACCGGGTCCATGGTCGCGGTGGCCGTCCGCCTCGCGCGCGACCCCGACAAGGCGGTGCGGGACCACGCCTGCTTCGCACTCGCCGAGCAGTGGCGCGAGGTCGACACGCCTGCCCTCCGAGAAGCGCTCGCAGACCGGCTCGACGACATCGATCGAGGCACCAGGTCAGAGGCTCTGGTCGGACTTGCGTACCGCCACGACCCGCGGGCTCTGCCCCGTGTTCACGAGGCGTTGTCCCGACCCGGCGGCGTCGTGCGGCGCCTCGAGATGGTCGCTGCGGGGGCGCTGTCCGACCCACGGCTGCACGAGCTTGTCCTGCGGCACCAAGAGGGATGGGGCACCGCGGCCGACGCGAGAACCGCAGACGTGGTCAGGCGGCTCACCGACCCTGCAGGTCCAGGAGCAGACGTGTTCGACGGTGTCGCGGGCCTGTACCGGCGGCGGGCGCACGGCCGGCCGGACGGTGACACCCTGAGCGCGTGGCATCTGATGGAGGAGATGCTCGACATCGCGCCGCACCGAGCAGGTGAGTTCCTGGACGCGGTCCTCGACCGCCTGATCGGCGACGAGGCGGCTGGGCGCGAGGTACGAGAGCGGTCGGCACTTGCGCAGCTCGCCGACGAGCTCGCGCGCGGCAGCTCGTTGCGACGCTCGGTCGACGAGCCGCCCGCAGGTCAGCCCGGCAGCTCGGCGCCCTGAGACCGGAGCGGGGCGGGCGCCGGTCCGGGGACCACGACCGCGGCGATCGCCGTCGTGATCGGGATGGCGAGCACCAGACCGATCGAGCCGACGAGCGTGCGCACGATCTCCTCCGCGATCTCGCCCGAGGTCAGTGTCGCCATGGGCGGCTGGTCGA
>JAPSLQ010000264.1 GCA_031180595.1 Isoptericola sp.
GCCGAGGAGCGCGGGCTCGTCGCGACCGGCGTGCGCGACGGCGCGTGGCTGCGCTGGGCGAACGTCAACTTCGCCGACGGCTCGGCCGCCGGGTTCGCCGACCAGAAGGGCGAGCTGCGCCTGCACGCGCACGTCCGCTCGACGTCGTCGACGGCCTCGACGATCGAGGTGCGCCTCGACGACCCGGTCGACGGCGCCGTCGTCGGCACGCTCGAGGTGCCGCCCGGCACGGGCGGGTGGACGACCGCCACGACGTGGATCGACACCAGCCCCGACGGCGGTGCGTACGGGTTCCACGACCTGTACCTCGTGGTCGACGGCGAGCCCGCGGGCGCGGCGCACGCGTCGCTGCTCGACCTCGACTACGCCGAGTTCAGCGACTGACCGGCACGTCGAGACACGAGGGACTGGAGGACTCCCATGTCGAGCTCACGAACATTCGCGGCGGCCAGGTCAGCGCACTCCGCGCAAAGCACGCGCGGGGCCAGAGGCACGGCCCGCCGCCCCGTCGTCGCAGCCCTGCTCGCGGGACTGATGGCGCTCACCACCCTGGGACCCGACCGCCACGCGGCCGCGGCGTCCGAGCCAGAGCTTCCGCCCAGCGGGCAGACGTTCGAGCACTACCCGGCGATGAAGGACGTGTACCAGGACTACTTCTCCTTCGGCATCTTCGGCCGCGGCGAGATGGAGGGCCTCATCTACAACTACGCGTCCTACACCCCGGGCAACGAGATGAAGCCTGAGAGCACCCAGCGGGAGAAGGGCGTGTTCACCTTCGACGCGGCGGACGCGGCCCTTGCGCAGCACGCGGCGGAGAACCCCGACCTCCGCTTCTACGGGCACACCCTGGCGTGGCACTCCCAGACGCCCACATGGATGTGGGACGCGCCCCCGGCCAGGTACGGCCAGCCCGGCACGTTCGACCGCACCGTCGCGCTCGACAACCTGAACACCCACATCGAGAACGTGCTCGGACACTTCGGGGACCGCCTGGTGGCCATCGACGTGGTGAACGAGGCGGTCGGGACCGCGAACCCGGCCGACTGGCGAGCCTCGCTGGCCAAGGGCGAGGGCTGGTACCAGGCGTTGGGTTCCGAGTGGGTGGAGCTCGCCTTCCTGAAGGCCGCCGAGGTGGTCGACACCAACGGCTGGGACGTGAAGCTCACCTACAACGACTTCGGGCTGGACTCGCCGGCGAAGGCACGCGTCGTCTACGAGATGGTCAAGGACATCAACGAGCGTCACGCCGGCGTGCGTCCGAACGGCAAGCCGCTGATCGAGGTGATCGGCATGCAGGCCCACTACAACCTGGCCACCGACGTGTCGGCCGTCGAGGACAACATCAAGCTCTTCGCGACCCTCGGGAACGTGGAGGTCAACGTCACGGAGATGGACATCGCCTTGCCGCCCGGTGAGCTGACGCCCGAGAACGAGAACAACCAGGGCATGAAGTACGCCGAGCTGTTCAAGGTCTACCGCGACCACGCGGCCGGTCCGGCCAACACGACGGGCAACCCGCACGTGATCACCGCCGTGAAGCTGGCGGGCGTCCGCGATGTGGCGACCGGCTGGAAGGGCGGGGAGTTCGCCATGCCGTACGACTACGACGGCAAGGCCAAGCTGGCGCTGCTGGGCATCCTGTACCCGGAGGAGTTCCTCGCCACGCACGAGTACATCGACACCTCGGGCGGCGAGGAGCTCCCGCCGGTCCCCGGCGTCCACGTCTTCGACACCTCGGCCGGCGACCCCTGGAGCGGCGCCAACATCATCCTGGGCGACGACGCGTCGGCATGGCCGTGGTCCACCACCGACGACGGCGAGGTGGCCTTCCGGCCCGAGCAGGGCGCGACCTACCGGCTCACCGTGAACTACACCGCCAAGGGCACGACGTCGATCCGGGTCCGGTGGCTCAAGGACAACACCAACGGCGGCTACACCACCGCCGACGGCGCACTGGTCAACAGTCACCAGTACTCCGCCAACCAGGTCGCCACGCACATCCCGGCGTACTTCAACAGCGGGATGGTCAACATGGGCAGCTACGACCTGGTCACCGAGATCACGCTCGACGGGTCGCAGCCCGCCGACGGACTCGTCGGCAACATCGGCATCCGCGGGGGCGGGGGCGGCAACGCCTTCTCGGTCAACACCATCACGGTGGAGAAGGTCACGGACACCGGCGACGAGCTGCTCGTGAGCTGGCCGGAGGGCATCGCGGAGCCCGTCCCGCCCACGACGACGCTGACCTACGAAGGCAACAACCGGGTCACCGTCACCCTCGACGCCGAGGCCACGGCCCCCGCCACGCCGGCGCGCACCGAGTACCGGATCGACGACGGTGACTGGGTCACCTACGACGAGCCGTTCACGCTCAAGCGCTCCGACCGGCAGGAGCTGACCTACCGCAGCGTCGACTCCGCGGGAACCGTCGAGCAGGAACGCTGCGTCAGTCTCGCCCCCGGTGGTGGGTCCGTGAACGTCGTGATCGGACCCGACACGGCGAGCACCTGCACCTCCTGACCGCAAGACTCTGCGGCGCAGGAACACGAGCCTCCCGGAGCGGCGCGCAGCGCCCCCGGGAGGCTTCGCGTCCTGCCGCCGCGACACCCGGGGCGCCAGGGTTGCCAGTTATCAGATATCTGACTACTGTGCTGACATTGCAACGGCGCAACGTCTGGAGGACCGATCATGCGGACCACCCACCCCACCGCGCGACGCAGGGTCGCCCTGGCGACGGCCCTCGTCGCCACCACCGCACTGGCCGGCTGCGGCGCCCTCGGCGGGAGCTCCGGGACCGGCGGCGACGACGCCGGGGCCGACGGCGGAACCGGCGCCGAGGGCGACGGCGTCATCACCTTCTGGCACTACTACGGAGAACCGCACGGCATCCCCCTCGAGGAGACCCTCGCGAAGTACACCGAGGAGACGGGCGTCGAGGTCGAGCCGCGGTTCATCCCGTTCGACGACTTCAACCGCACGCTGCAGCAGTCGGCCGCGGCCGGTGAGCTTCCCGACGTCGCGCTCATCAACGCGTTCGACACCGGGCAGATGGCCGACGCCGGCATCATCGAGGACCTCAGCGCGTACGTCGACGAGTGGGGCGAGCAGGACGCCTACTACCCCACCGGCTGGGAGACGGGCCAGGTCGACGGCGCGACGTACGGCGTCCCCCACCTCGCCGACGACTACGCCGTGTACGTGAACGAGGACATCCTCGCCGAGGCCGGCGTCGCGGTCCCCACGACGTGGGACGAGATGGAGGAGGCCGCGGCGCAGGTCGCCTCGAGCGGTGC
>JAPSLQ010000265.1 GCA_031180595.1 Isoptericola sp.
GTCCCGCTCGAGGCGCTGCGCGAGGTCGCGCCCGTGCTCGGGCCCGGCGAGCAGCCCGCGGACGAGGAAGCCGGTACCCCCGGGTGAGGACGTACGTCCTGCTCATGCTCGTCGCCGCGGCGGTGACGTACCTCGCCACCCCGGCGGCACGGTGGGTGGCCGTCCGCACCAACGCGATCTCGGCCGTGCGCGCCCGCGACGTGCACGTGCAGCCGACGCCGCGGCTCGGCGGCCTGGCGATCCTGCTCGGGATCGTGGTCGCGGTGCTGCTCGCGTCGCAGCTGCCGTTCCTCGACGACGTGTTCGAGGACCGCCAGGCCTGGGGCATCGTCGGCGGCGCGGCGATCGTGTGCCTCCTCGGCTGGCTCGACGACGTCTGGGACCTCGACTGGATGACCAAGCTGGCGGGCCAGGTGCTCGCCGCGGGGTTCATGGCCCTCCAGCAGGTCCAGCTCACCTCGCTGCCGACGCCCGACGGCCTTTACATCACCTCGGCGCGCCTTTCGCTCGTGGTGACGGTGCTCGTGGTCGTGGTCGCGATGAACGCGGTCAACTTCGTCGACGGCCTCGACGGCCTCGCGGCCGGGATGGTCGCCATCGGCGGCACGGCGTTCTTCCTGTACACGTACGGGCTGACCCAGCAGGCCAGCCCGGACGACTACTCCAGCCTCGCGTCGCTCATGGTCGCCGTGCTCGTCGGGGCGTGCCTCGGGTTCCTGCCGCACAACTTCTTCCCGTCGCACATCTTCATGGGCGACTCCGGGTCGATGGTCCTCGGCCTGGTCTTCGCGGGTGCCGCGATCTCCGTCACGGGCAAGATCGACCCGACGGTGACCGACGCGGCGCTGTCCGGGGCGCAGCGTGCGCCGCTGTTCATCCCGCTGCTGCTGCCGCTCGCCGTGCTGATCCTGCCCCTGCTGGACATGGGCATGGCCGTCGTGCGCCGGCTCGCCGCGGGCAAGTCGCCGATGGCGCCCGACCGGATGCACCTGCACCACAGGATGCTCGCGCTCGGCCACTCGCACCGCCGCGCCGTGCTCATCCTCTACGTCTGGACCGCGGTGTTCGCGTTCGGCGCCGCCGCCCTGGTCCGGTGGCGCTGGCAGGCGGTCCTCGGGTGGCTGGTGGTCGCGGTCGTCGCGGCCCTGGTGCTCACGCTCGGCCCGCTGCGGACCCGGGGCCGCTTCCTGGACGACGACGTCGCGACGGGCTCGCTGCCCACGATCGCTGACACCGTCACGCCCGCCGCGGGCCTCGGCGCCGTCGACCGCGCGCCGAGCCCCGCCGGCTCGACCCCCGTCGGCTCGGCCCCCGTCGGCTCGGCCCCCGTCGGCTCGACCCCCGCCCGCTCGACCTCCGCCCGCTCGACCCACGCCCGCTCGACCCACGAAGGACGCGCGCCATGACCACGCCCACCCCGTCCCCCGAGCCCGCCCGCGACGCGGCACCGGCCACGAGCGCCGAGCGTGCCGTGCTGCGCAGGGCCCTGCGTGACACGCTCCTGCTGGTCGGCGCGCTGCTCGTGCTCGGCGTCGCCGTCGGCGCGCTCGTGTCCGGCCTGCCGGGCGTCTGGGGCGCGCTCATCGGCGCGGCCCTGGCCGCGTTCTTCTGCGCGACCACGATCTGGTCGATGATGCGGTCCGTCGGCTCGAGCCCCGCCGCGATGGCGGGGCTCGTCATGGGGACGTGGATCGCGAAGGTGATCGTCCTCGTCGTCGTGCTCGCGCTGCTGCGCGACGCCGACTTCTACGACCGGCTCGTCCTGTTCGTCGTGCTCGCGCTCGGCGCCGTCGGGTCCGCCCTCCTGGACTACCGGGCGGTCAAGGGCGGGCGCGTCCCCTACGTGCAGCCCTGAGGGGCGCCGGCCGCCCGGCCCGGGGTGCCCCGGACAAGTGCTCTCGTTCACAAGCCGCGATTTTCCGGCCCGGAACGGCCGGGTTCGTGTCGGAGCACACCGGATCATCCGGTAGGCTACTCGCGAAATCCATGACGGCCAGGTCCGACGGCGTGCCCGCGTGCACGTGCGGCGCGCACGGACCTTCGACCTACGGGAGTCCTCCTGTTCACGTCAGCGACCCCCAGCCTGCTCGCCGCCCCCGAGGGTGAGGGCGGATTCCACGCGCCGTCCATCGCGGACTTCTTCCCGCCGGCGATCCTCTTCGAGGGCACCTGGTTCCAGATCGACCGCATCTGGATCATCCGAGTCATCGCGACGATCGTTCTGCTGTCGGTCTTCGTCGTCGCCGCCAAGCGCGCGAAGCTCGTCCCGGGCCGGTTCCAGAACGTGATCGAGCTGCTCCTGGACTTCGTCCGGGTGCAGATCGCGGAGCAGATCCTCGGCAAGCAGGAAGCCCGGCGCTTCCTGCCGATGCTGACGACGATCTTCCTGACGATCCTCGCCTTCAACCTCACGGGTCTGGTCCCGGGCCTGAACCTCGCGGCCTCGTCGCGCATCGGCCTGCCGCTCGTGCTGGCGCTGTGGGTCTTCGCGACCTACTGGTGGGTGGGCATCCGGCAGCACGGGCTCGGCAACTACCTGAAGAACAACCTCTTCCCGCCCGGCATCCCGAAGTTCGTCTACATCATCGTGATGCCGATCGAGCTGCTCCAGCTGCTGATCATCCGGCCCGGATCGCTCGCGCTCCGACTCGCGGCGAACATGATCGCCGGCCACATCATGCTCGTCCTGGCCTTCGCGGCGACGCACTACTTCGTCTTCGAGGCCGCCCCGGCGATGAAGGCCCTCGGTGTCCTCTCGCTCGCCGGCGGCTTCGCGTTCACGGCGTTCGAGCTGCTGGTCGCAGGCCTGCAGGCGTACATCTTCGCCCTGCTCGCCGCGGTCTACATCAACCTGTCGCTCGAGGAGGCGCACTGACCCTCGCGGTCAGTCTCCGAGGCGGCGCTCGCACCACCCACCACAGACGCAAGTCAGCGACGCCGGTCCACCAGGCCCGGCGCCCAACGGAAGGAAACCCAGTGGACGTCACCACCCTCGCCGAGGTCACCGGTAACCTCAACTCCGTCGGCTACGGCCTCGCCGCGGTCGGCCCGGGCATCGGTCTCGGCATCCTCATCGGCAAGACCATCGAGGGCATCGCCCGTCAGCCCGAGGTCGCGGGCCAGCTGCGCGCCACCATGTTCCTCGGTGTCGCCTTCGTCGAGCTGCTCGCGCTCCTGGGCCTGGTCGCCGGCTTCCTCTTCCCGGCCGCAGGCTGATGTCGGCGGTGCAGAGCGCCGCCCCGGTCGTGGTGGCGGCAGAGGAGTCCGGGGTCGCGGGTAT
>JAPSLQ010000266.1 GCA_031180595.1 Isoptericola sp.
GGGCGACCCGGAGGCGCTCGTGGCCTCCCGCCGCTGCGCCGACTACTTCCTGGCGCACCTGCCGGCCGACGGCGTCGTGTTCTGGGACCTCGTCTACGGCGACGGCAGCGACGCACCGCGCGACAGCTCGGCCGCCGCGATCGCCGCCTGCGGGCTCGCCGAGCTCGCGTCCGTCGAGGACGACCCCCAGCGGCGCGACCGGTACGCGGCCGCCGCGGACGACATGCTGCGCGCGCTCGTCGCCGGCTACACGCCCACCCCGGACGAGCCGTCCGACGCGCTGCTGCTCCACGCCGTCTACGACGCGCCCAAGAACAAGGGTGTGGACGAGGGCTGCCTGTGGGGCGACTACTTCTACCTCGAGGCCCTGACCCGCGCGACGCTGCCCGGCTGGCGCTCGCCGTGGTGGCCGTCCGACGACGACGGCGTCTCGGTGCCCTCCGCCCCCGAGGGAGGGGACCGATGATCCTGGACCGGTTCGCACTCGACGGGAAGGTCGCGCTCGTGACGGGCACGAGCCGCGGCCTCGGGCAGGGCGCCGCGCTCGCGCTCGCCGAGGCGGGCGCCGACGTCGCGCTGCTGGACCGCAGCGCCCCCGAGGAGACCGCCGACCGCGTCGCCGCGCTCGGCCGGCGCGTGCACGTGGTGCGGCGCGACCTCACCACCGCCACCGCCGCGGACCTCGAGTCGGCCGTGCAGGAGGTCGCCGACACCCTCGGCGCCGTCGACGTGCTGGTCAACAACGCCGGCACCATCCGGCGGGCGCCCGCGGCCGAGCACCCGGCGTCGGACTGGGACGACGTGCTGGCGGTCAACCTCGACGCGGTGTTCCACCTCTCGCAGGCCGCCGGGCGGCGGATGCTCGAGCGCGGCTCGGGCCGGATCGTCAACGTCGCGTCGATGCTGTCGTTCCAGGGCGGGATCCTCGTGCCGGGCTACGCGGCGTCCAAGCACGCCGTCGTCGGCCTGACCAAGGCGCTCGCGAACGAGTGGGCCGGCCGCGGCGTCAACGTCAACGCCGTCGCACCCGGCTACATGGCCACCGACAACACCGCGCCCATCCGGGCGGACTCGGCGCGCGAGCGCTCGATCTCCGAGCGCATCCCCGCGGGGCGCTGGGGCCTGCCCGACGACCTCGCCGGCGCGTTCGTCTTCCTCGCGTCCGACGCCTCCGCCTACGTGCACGGGGCCGTGCTGCCGGTCGACGGCGGCTGGCTCGTCCGCTGACCACCCCGAGGAGAAGCATGGAACAGCGCTACGCCACCCACCCCGCCCAGGTCCCGGGCATGAGCACCGACGAGCTGCGCGCGCAGTACCTCGTCGAGGACCTGTTCGTCCCGGGCGAGGTCCGGACGGTCTACACGCACCACGACCGGATCGTCCTCGGCGGCGCCGTGCCGGGCGCCGACCCCCTGCCGCTGCCCTCCGACGACGCCCTGCGGGCCGAGTACTTCCTGGAGAACCGGGAGGCCGGCATCGTCAACGTGGGCTCCACGGGCACGGTGACCGCCGACGGCGAGACGTACGAGCTGCCGAACGGCGCCTGCCTCTACGTCGGGCGGGGCACGCGCGACGTCGTCTTCGCGGGGGAGGGCGCGGCGTTCTACCTCTTCTCCGCGCCCGCCCACACGACCTACCCGACCGTGCTCACGCTCCCCGGCGAGGGCAACGTGCTCGAGCTGGGCGACCAGCTGACGTCGAACCGGCGGTCGCTGGAGCAGATCATCCACGCCAAGGGCGTGCAGTCCTGCCAGGTCGTCATGGGGATCACGCGCCTGCACGCGGGCTCGATGTGGAACACGATGCCCGCGCACACGCACGACCGGCGCACGGAGTGCTACCTGTACTTCGACCTGCCGCAGGACGCGCGCGTCGTGCACCTGTGCGGCGAGCCGGCCGAGACGCGGCACCTCGTGGTCGCCGACCGCCAGGCCGTGATCTCACCGAGCTGGTCGGTGCACTCGGGCGTCGGGACGTCGTCGTACTCGTTCCTGTGGGCGATGGCGGGCGAGAACCAGGAGTTCACCGACATGGACGCCGTCCCGCCGTCCGCCCTCCGCTGAGTCCGGCGGGCGCGAGCCGGTGCGTCAGCGAGGGGCCAGCTTGCGCTCGTCGGGCATCAGGATCCAGCCCACGATGTACGCGAGGACCTGGGGCCCCGGGATGAGGATCGAGGCGACGGTCAAGATCCGCACGAGCGCGCGGTTCCAGCCGAAGTAGTCGGCGATGCCCGCGCAGACGCCGCCGAAGATGCGGCCCTGGCTCGGTCGGTGGAGAGTGCGTCCGTTCGTCATGGTTCGACGCTACGACGGGTGCGGCCCGCTCGGTATCGGGAGGTCCCCCGGGATCGTCCCTGACCGACCCTGAACGACGTCCCGGGAGACTCAGGCGTCGGACAGCGCAGCGGCGACGCGCCGCTGGGAGGCGCGGCCGAACGCCGGCCAGCGGTCCCAGTAGTACGGCAGCGCGATCACCGCCTGGACCAGCACCCAGCCCCGGGCACGCTCCCACGCGGCCTCGTCGAGCTCGTTCCCGGACGCCTCGCGGAACGCCTCGCGCGAGCGCCCGGCGAACAGCTGCCAGGCGGGCGTGAGGTCCGCCGCCGGGTCGCCCAGGCCGAGCGCCCCCCAGTCGATGACGGCCGTGAGCCGCCCGCGCTCGGCGAGCAGGTTGCCCGGCATGAGGTCGCCGTGGATCCACCGAGGCGGGCCGTCGTACGGGTCGGCCCCGAGCGACCGTTCCCACGCGCGCGTCACCGCGCGCCCGTCGATCCGGGTGCCCGACGCCGCGATCGCCTCGCGCACGGACGTGTCGAGCCGGGCGAGGGGTACGCCGCGGGCCGTGCCGTCCTTGACCGGCCCACCTGTCGGGTCGACCTCCCGGAGGGCCGCGACGAACGCGCCGAGCTGCTCGGCGGCGGCGTCGAGGTCGAGGCTGCGTTCCGTCGTCGGGTCGAGCGGGTCCGCGACGGCCCGGCCGGGAAGCCACGGCGCGACGGACCACGCGAACGGGTAGCTGTCGTCGGGTTCACCGAGCGCCACCGGCGCGGGCACGGTGAGCGGCAGGTGGGGCGCGAGAACCGGGAGCCACCGGTCGTCGCTCGCTGCCTGCTCGGCGGCCCACGCGATCTTCGGCATGCGGGCCACGAGCTCGTCGCCGAGCCGGAACAGCAGGTGGTCCGTCCCCGCCTCGGCGACGGGCGTGATCGGTAGCCCCGCCCACCGGGGCAGCTGCGCCCGCACGAGGCGGCGCACGTCGTCGGCGGTGACCGGAACCTCG
>JAPSLQ010000267.1 GCA_031180595.1 Isoptericola sp.
CCGACGTCGTCGTGCACCTCGCGTGGGCGTTCCAGCCGAGCCGCGACCGCTCGACGCTGCGCCGCGTCAACGTCGAGGGCACCCGCCGGGTGCTCGACGCCGCCGTGCGCAACCACGTGCCGCACCTCGTGGTCGCCTCGTCCCTGGGGGCCTACTCGCGCGGGCCGGACGACGGGCGACCGGTCGACGAGTCGTGGCCCGCCCGTGGGATCCCGACCGAGCCCTACTCGGTCGACAAGGCGGCCGTGGAGCGGATGCTCGACGACCTCGAGGCCACCCACGCGCGCCCGGTCGTGACCCGCATGCGCCCCGCCCTGGTGTTCCAGCGCGACGCCGCGGCGGGCATCGCCCGGCGGTTCCTCGGCGGACCGGCGACGTTCGGGCTGCGCGCCGCCGCCGGGGCTCCCGGCGAGGTCCTGGCCGGCCTGGTGCGCGGGTGGCGGTCGGAGGACGACGCCCCCGGTCCCGACGGCGCGCTGCTCCCGCTCGTGCCGTTCCCCGCGGGGATGCGCCTGCAGGGGGTGCACGCCGACGACGTCGCCGAGGCGTTCCGCGCGGCGATCGTCGGCCGCCACCCCGGGGCGTTCAACCTCGCGGCCGACGGGGTCCTCACGGGTCAGGTGCTCGCCGACGCCCTGGCAGGCGGACGCCTGCTCGAGCTCTCGCCGGCGGTGGCGCGCCGCGTGATGGCGGTCGGTTGGCACTCGCGCCTGGCGGCGGTCGGCGAGGGCTGGTTCGACATGGGGATGCACGGCCCGCTCCTCGACACGGCCCGGGCGCGCACGACCCTGCGCTGGAGACCCGCGAGGACGGCTCCCGAGGCGGCGCTCGAGGTGGTCGAGGCGATCGTCGAGAAGGTCGACTTCCCGTCGCCACCGCTCGCCCGGTAGTGGAGCCTCCGGGGACGAGGGGGGCCTCCGGGGACGCACGTGCCCGACGCCGGTACCGACGTCGGGCACGTGCGCCACCTCGTGGTGAGACGCGCTACCTCGCCGGGCGCAGCGCTGCCTCGGCGAGCGGGACGTCAGCCCTCGTAGGTGACGTCGAGCGTGATCTCCGGGACGGAGGCGAGCGCCTGCGAGACCGGGCAGCCCTCCTTCGCGGCCTCGGCCGCGGACCGGAAGGCCGCCTCGTCGACGCCGGTGGCGTAGCCCCGGACGGCGAGCGCGATCTTCGTGATGCCGGTGCCGGGGACGAACGTGACGTCGGCCGTCACCTCGACCTGCTCGGGCGTGCCACCGACCTTCCCCAGCTCGCCCGAGAACGCCATCGAGAAGCAGGACGAGTGGGCTGCCGCGATCAGCTCCTCGGGGCTCGTCACGCCCTGCGCCTCGTCGCCGGTGCGGCGCGGCCACGAGACGTCGAAGGTCCCGGTGCCCGAGCTGGTCAGCTCGACCTGACCGGTGCCCTCCTCCAGGGTGCCGTTCCAAGCGGTGCGTGCGGTGCGGATGGCCATGGGTGACTCCTTCAAGACGTCGGACGGGTCAGGTCGACCGTATCTGCCACGCGCGCCGGAAGCAGGGCGGGAGAGCGCCCGCCCTGCTCCCGGCACCGGATGTTCAGCGGTCCGACGCCGGGACGTCGAAGTCGATCGCCTCGTCGGCCACCGCGAGCACGGACCACGCGTTGCCCTGCGCGTCGGAGAGCTCGTAGGTCGGGAGCACGAGCACGGACCCGTCGCGCTGGTGGTGCTGGGCGAGCCCGAGCCGGGCCTGGGTGATCGTCACCTCCGAGACGGGCCAGGAGATCGCCTCCCCCGACGACGGCGGTGCCGGCGGCGAGCTGGGCTCGTCCTGGCCGGGCTCGACGGGCTCGTCGAGCGGGCTCGTCTCCTCCGCGTAGGCGATCGGCCACGACGAGCCGGAGAACCGTGGGTCGCCGAGCCGCTCGACCGCCTCGGCCGGGCTGACGACGGGGTAGGCGCCGATGCTGACGGGCTGTGCGAGCGCCCCGTCGACCCATGCCACGCCCTGGTCGCCGATGCTGGCGCTGAACTGCAGGCCCGTCCGCTTGCCGTCGACGACCTGGTACGCGATCGCCCACCGCACGGGGTCCTCGCCCGTGGCCGGCTGGACCTCCACCTCGTACCCGCCGACGTCGAGCCCGATGCGGGACATGACGTCGAGGAGCGACGCGCGTGCCTCCTCGTCCGAGAGCTGCGTCGCGGGCGGCGTGGGGCAGGCCTCCGCGCCGTCGGCCGCGACGTCGCACCGCCACGGGTCCACGCGCGGGTCGTTGTAGCTGAAGTAGGCGCTGCCGTCGGCGGACAGCCACACCGTCGGGCCCTGCCCGTCCTCCGGGCCCACCATCCACGCGCCGTAGCTCCACCGTGCCTCGCCCTCGACCCCGAGCGCCGTGGCCAGGCGCTGCACCGACTCCTGCGTGGCGACCTCCCGCGCGTCGAGCGCGTACGCCTCGGCCGTCCCGCGCTCGGTGCTCAGCCCCTGCCCGTCGAAGATCGCGCGGCCCTCGAACCAGGTGGGGTACGAGCTGTCGGCTGCTCCGCCGCCCCCGACGCCGGCGCGGCCCATGGCCTCGCCCGACGTCGCCGCGTCCGTGCCGCCGTCGGCGGCGCCCCCCTGGAGCGGGACCGCCGGCTCCGCCACACCGACCTCCGCCTCGCTCACCGCGGCCGTGTCGCCCGACGCTCCCTCGCCGCCGGCGAGCACGCCGGCCGTCCCCGCGGCGTACCCGGCGCCGCCGATCGCGACGACGCCGGCGACGGCCGCGGCCGCCAGCCACGGGCTTCGCCTGGCACGCCGGGTGGCCAGCTCGTCGTTGGTGGCGCCGACGACCGGCGTCTCCCCGGTGCGGGCGCCGTCTGTGTCGTCGGCGCGCACCGCCTCGACCTTGGCCCGCAGCACGCCGAGGCGCGGCTCGACGTCGGCGGCGGGGTCGACGGCGACGAGCCGCTCGAGCACGGGGTCGCGCTCGGCGGCTTCCCGCCCCGGCTCCGCGGCGGCCTCGCCGCCCTCGTCGGCGTCCTCGGCCCGCGACTCGGGCACCTCGGAGCCGTCGGTCTCGTCCGCGCCGTCGGTCTCGACCGCGCCGTCGGTCTCGACCGCGCCGTCGGGCTCGACCGCGCCGTCGGACGCGTCCGTGCCGTCGGGCGCGTCGGTGCCGTCGGGCGCGTCGGTGCCGTCGGGCGCGTCGTCCTCGCGGGCGGTGACGTCGTCCCGCTCGACGACCGTCTCCTCCGGCTCCCCTGCGGGCTGCGGCCGGGTGGTCTCGTCCTTGTCGTTCATCTCGACCTCCTGGTGCGGGCCCCGCGGC
>JAPSLQ010000268.1 GCA_031180595.1 Isoptericola sp.
GCGGTGCGGGAGAATCGCACCGCAACACCTACCGACCCGGTGCCGGACGGCCGGTACCCCGTTCAAGGAGAAACCCACCCCATGGCTTACACGTCCCAGGAGATCCTCGAGGGCCTCGCCGAGATCGTCGCCGAGGAGACCGGTCTTCCCACCGACGCCGTCGCCCCCGAGAAGTCCTTCACCGACGACCTCGACATCGACTCGCTGTCGATGATGACGATCGTCACGCACGCGGAGGACAAGTTCGACGTGCGCATCCCGGACGACGACGTCAAGAACCTCACGACCGTCGGCGACGCCGTCAAGTACATCGAGGGCGCGCAGTCCTGACCTGACCCCAGGTCAGCACAGCGCCCGAGCCGGGCGGACCGGTCACCCCGGTCCGCCCGGACCCGCCCCGTCACCCGAGCAGGAGAGCACCATGACCGCAGCACGCGACGTCGTCGTCACAGGCCTCGGCGCCACCACGCCTCTCGGCGGCGACGCGCCGACCACCTGGGCGGCCGCCCTGGCGGGCGAGTCCGGCGCCCGGACGCTCGAGAACGACTGGGCGGAGAAGTACGGGATCCCGATCACGTTCGCGGCGACCATCAAGGTCAAGCCCGAGGACGTCCTCCCCCGCCCCGAGCTCAAGCGCATGGACCCCTCGACCCAGTACGCGATGATCGCGGCGCGCGAGGCGTGGCAGGACGCCGGCGCTCCCGAGGTCGACGGCGAGCGGCTCGGCGCGGTGGTGTCCTCCGGCATCGGCGGCATCTGGACGACCCTCGACGGCTGGGACCTGCTCAGGGAGCGCGGCGCGCGCCGCATGCTGCCCATGACGGTCCCGATGCTCATGCCGAACTCCCCCGTGGCCTACGTGTCGCTCGAGCTCGGTGCCCAGGCCGGTGCGCACGCGCTGGTCTCGGCGTGCGCCTCGGGCGCGGAGGCGATCGGCTACGCCGTGGACATGATCCGGAACGGGCGGGCGGACGTCGTCGTCGCGGGCGGCACCGAGGCCACGATCCACCCGATGCCGATCGCCGCGTTCGCGGCGTCGCGGACGCTGTCGCTGCGCAACGACGACCCGCAGGCCGCGTCGCGACCCTACGACGTCGACCGCGACGGCTTCGTGATCGGCGAGGGTGCGGCGGTGCTCGTGCTCGAGAGCGCCGAGCACGCCGCCGCGCGCGGCGCGAGCGTCTACGCGCGCATCTCGGGTGTCGGCCTGTCCGCCGACGCCTACCACATCACCTCGCCCGACCCGGACGGCAGGGGCCAGGTCGCGGCCATGCGCCGAGCGCTCGAGGACGCGGGCGCGACCGGCGCCGACGTCGTGCACGTCAACGCGCACGCGACGTCGACCAAGGTCGGCGACCTGACCGAGACGCGCTCGATCCGCACGCTGCTCGGCGCGGACGCGGACCACGTGCAGCTCTCGGCGACCAAGTCGATGACCGGGCACCTCCTGGGCGGCGCGGGGGCGCTCGAGACGCTCTTCACCGTCAAGGCGGTCTCGGAGCGGCTTGCCCCGCCCACGATCAACGTCGACAACCCGGACCCGGAGCTCCAGGTGCCGCTCGTGCGCTCGGCACCCGAGAAGCTGCCCGGTGGCGACGTCGTCGCCATCAACAACTCCTTCGGGTTCGGCGGTCACAACGTCGCCCTGGCGATCACGAACGCCTGACGGACGCGGCGGGAGAACGGCGGCAGGCGCGCTTCGTCCGGTTTCGTGGCCGAAAGTCGCCGAACTTCACCCGTCCCTGACAGTCACCGGCGGCGTTCGGCCCTGGCAGGTGTGATCCAGGCAACTTAGCGTGACGCCGGAGGCCACCATCAGAGTGGCCCGCGACATGCTTGGGGGCAGGCGTGAATGCATGGCGAACGCGCGCGCACGATCGCGACGTAGCATCACCGACGACGGGCCGCCGACGGCCGGCACGTCACCGACGCCGGTTCGATCGCAAGACCGTCAAGCGCAGCATCGGGCTCGTCACCTCGGCCGGTGTCATCGGCGCCGCAGCGTTCGCCGGTGCTTCCGTGGCGACGGCGGACCCGACCGACCAGACCGAGGCGCTCGGCAAGTTCCTCGGCGGCAGCGCGGCGACGATCGACCTGGACGACATCGCCGAGATCAGCGGCGCGCACGCGGAGTACCCCTCCGGGGACACGCTCGAGACCAACCCGCTCTCCGCGGACGTCTTGAACACCATCGGCGTCGACCTCGGGGACTCGCTGCAGCTCTTCGGGGAGAACGGCCTGATCGCGCTCGGCGCGGTCAACCAGTACGCGCAGGCTGACGCCGAGGGCGCACTGGCCGCTTCCGGTGCGGTGAGCGACCAGGGTGCGATCTCGGTGGGTGGCACGGACGAGTTCCCGTCGAACGCCACGGTCTCGCTCACGCCGCTCCTCGACGAGGCCCTTGCCGACGTCGTCTCGCAGCTCGACCTCGAGCTCGGTGCCCTGTCGGCCACGGCGGAGTGGCCGGTCGGCGGTGACCCGGTGGGCGACTACCAGATCGCCGGCGCGACGCTCGAGCTCGAGAGCCCGCTCGTCGGAGGCGTGTACACCGAGCTTCAGAGCGCCATCGGGCCGGTGCAGGGCACGCTCGACGGGCTGACCGCCGAGCTGACCGATGCGCTCGACGGGCTGATCAACATCGACCTCGTCACCGTACGGTCGACGGGGAACGTCGACGTGACGGTCCCGGACCTCACGACCGTGCTGCCGACCGGTTTCGTCGGTGACGGCGCGGTGCAGGTCAACCTGCAGACCGGTCAGGTGCGCGTCGACCTCGAGCAGCTCTTCGCCGAGAACCCTGCGCTGCCGGACCTCAACAACCTGCCGGTCAACTACGAGATCCTCAACGGCGACGTCATCGCGGCGATCGCCGAGGCGACCACCAACACGATCACCTCGATCGTCGAGGATGTCGCCGCCGGGGTGCGGGCCGCCGTCGAGGACACCGCGGTGTCGGTCGACATCAACCTCGAAGTGCTCGTGCCTGGGATCCCTCTCCCGGGTGAGTGGGTCACGGTGCTCGGGCTCTCGCTCGACGCCTCCCTCGCCGACATCGACGGCGGGGCCGCTGTGGTCGACGTGACGACGGTCCCGGGGACCGAGGACCTGCTCGACACGCTGCTCGGGGTGCTCGGCTTCGGGTCGACCGACGAGCTCGCGTCCGAAGTGCTCAGCCTCCTCCTGGCTCCGGTCGGCGCCGTCTTCGACGCCGTCGACGTGCTGGACGGCACGCTCAACACCATCACGACGGGTCTCGCCACCGAGGTGGTCG
>JAPSLQ010000269.1 GCA_031180595.1 Isoptericola sp.
GGCTCCGAGCCCCACACGACCGGGCCGACGCCGGGCGCGTCGGCGGCCTGCAGCACCGCGGCGCCCGCCCCGTCGGCGGTGAGGATGCAGGTGCTGCGGTCCGTCCAGTCGGTGAACGCCGTGAGCTTCTCCGCCCCGATCACGACGGCGGTGCGCGCGCTCCCGGCGCGGATCGCCTGGTCGGCGAGCCCCACGGCGTGCGCGAACCCCGAGCAGGCGACGTTCACGTCCAGCACGGCCGGCCCGACGAGGTCGCGCAGGTCGGGCTGCTCCTCGCCCTCGGGCGTGCTCGCCCCGGGCTGCACGCCCGTGCGGAGCGCGTACGCGACCCGGCCCGCGGTGTTGGGCGAGCGGTCGGCCGCGGTCGCGGTCGCGACGATCACGAGGTCCACGTCGTCGGCGGCCACGCCCGCGTCCTCGAGCGCGTGGACCGCCGCCGCGGTCGCCATGTCGGCGACCGTGACGTCGTCGGCGGCGACGTGCCGCGTGACGATGCCCGTGCGCGAGCGGATCCACTCGTCGTTCGTCTCGACGAGCTTGGCGATGTCGTCGTTGGTGAGGGCCGTCGCCGGCTGGTGGTGGCCGAGCCCGACGATCCGGGACCCCGCGGCGCCGGCGGGCAGCCGGATCGACGCGGACGAGGCGGGGGCGGTGGTCTCGCTCATACGAGCGATCATCCCACCGCCCCCGCACCGGGCACCTCCCGTCTCAGTGCACGCGCACGGCCACGGGCTTGCTCGACGTCGCGCCGTGCTGGTTGGCGGCCACCACGACGACCTCGTGCGTGCCCGCACCCAGACCGTCGACGACGAACCGCGCCGTCTGCTCGTGCGGTGTGGCGTCGACCAGGTCCTGCGTCTCGACGAGCTCGCCGCCCACGTACAGCGACATCGACAGGGCGTTGTCGCCACCCTCCTTGATCGTGGCCTCGAGCTTCGCCGTGCCCTCGGCCACGTCGTCGACGCGCAGCTGCACGCGGCCCGGTGCCCGCTCGGCCGGCCCCGGCACGCGCTCGGCCTCGGGGGCGGGGGCGGTGAAGGTCACGCGTGGCGCCGCGGGCAGGTCCATGCCCTCGCCGAGGAAGTACGACGTGTGCGGCGGCTGGTTGTACGCCGTGTTCTGCCACGCGACCGCGAGGCGGTACTGCGGGTCGGACATCAGGGTCCGCAGACGGTGCTCGGTGGGGGCGACCGTCGTCGCGATGCGCAGCGCCGTCGAGTCCTCGGTCCGCGTGACGATCTCCTCGCGCCAGTCTCCGAACAGGTCGGCCTGCAGGGCGAAGTTGCCCTTCGTCCCGTTGTTGGACAGCGTCCCGGTGGCGCGGTAGACCACCTCGGCCCGGTCCGCCTCCCAGTCCCACTTCGCGATGGTCGGCACGCCGGCGCCGATCGACGCGTCGTAGTCGTGGTCGCCGATCTCCCGCAGGAGGTCGCCGTCCCACCAGGTGAGGAAGTTCGCCTTCGGGATGCTGTTCGAGACGAGCTCACCCGAGGACGAGCGCAGCTGCCCGACCGGCGAGTTCCACGCGCCGTCGGCGCCGACCGCCCAGCCCTCGGCGCCGTCGTGGCGCGGGTCGATGTCGCCCATGGCGGCCCGTCCGGTGTCGCGCGTGGCGGGGATCGCCCAGATGACCTCGCCGGTGGCGGCGTCGCGGAACGTCGCGCCGCGGTTGCCCGACTGGCTCATGCTCTCGTGCGCGGAGAACGTCTCGAGCCCCGGGCGCGACGGGTCGAAGTCCGACACGTGCATGGCGTCGCCGTGCCCGAGCCGGGTGTTGTACAGGGCGCTCCCGTCGTCGTCGAGCGTCATCGACCCGAAGACGATCTCGTCCTTCTGGTCGCCGTCGACATCGGCCACCTGCAGGTCGTGGTTGCCCTGACCGCGGTACTGGCTCCCGGCGACGTCGGAGTCGAACACCCACCGCTGCGTGAGGTTCTCGCCGTCGAAGTCGAACGCCGCGACCACGGCCCGCGTGTAGTAGCCGCGGGCGAAGACGGCCGAGGGCCGCTCGCCGTCGAGGTACGCCGTCGTCGCCAGGAACCGGTCGACGCGGTTGCCGTAGGTGTCGCCCCACGCCCCGACGTTCCCGCGCGGCGGCACGTAGCCGATCGTGTCGATCGCGGCGCCCGTCGCGCCGTCGAACACCGTGAGGTACTCCGGTCCGCCGAGCACGTAGCCGCCCGAGTTGCGGTGGTCCGCGTCGGCGTTCCCGATCACGGTGCCCTCGCCGTCGACCGTGCCGTCCGCGGTCTTCATGACGACCTCGGAGCGACCGTCGCCGTCGTAGTCGTACACCTGGAACTGGGTGTAGTGGGCGCCGGCACGGATGTTGCGGCCCAGGTCGACGCGCCACAGGTGGGTGCCGTCGAGCTCGTAGGCGTCGACGTGGACGTTGCCCGTGTACCCGCTCTGGGAGTTGTCCTTCGAGTTGCTCGGGTCCCACTTGAGGACGATCTCGTACTCGCCGTCACCGTCCACGTCGCCCACGGAGGCGTCGTTGGCGCGGTAGGTGTAGGCGACGCCGTCGGGCGTGGTCCCGCCGTCGGGCACCTGCAGCGGGACGTCGAGCGTCTGGCTCTCCCAGACCTCGAGCTCGTCGGTCGCCCAGTGCTCGATCTCGCCGTCGACGGTGCTCACGCGGTAGGTGGACCCGGCGGTGCCGTCCGGGTCGACGAGGTTGGTGGACCCTGTGACGGGCTCGTCGGTGATGCGCTCGCCGTCGCGGTAGACGTGGAAGGCCACGTCGTACGGGTCGTCGCCCAGCAGGCGCCAGCCGACGTACACGCCCTCGTCCGTCGCGACCGCGACCGGCGACCGGTCGACGCGCTCGGCCTGCCGGGACAGCTCGACCGAGGCCGGCACCTCGACGCGCTCCGAGCGCTCGGAGCGCCCGCCGACCCCGACGGCGGCGACCTCGTACGCGTACGAGACCGTCGGCTCCGCCGACCCGTCGGTCCACGAGGTGCCGGTCACGCGCTCCTGCAGCGTCGGCTGGAAGCCGCCCGCCCGGGCCCGGTAGACGTCGTACGCGACCGCACCGTCGGCCGGCTGCCACGTCACCGTGGTCCCGTCCGCGGTGACGCCCTCCGGCGCGGCGGGGGGTGCGGCGTCCGGGTCGACGACGGTCACCCCGGCCGGCTCCGACGGGGCGCTCTCGCGGCCCGTCGCCCCGACCGTGGTCACGGTGTAGACGTACTCGTGCGCGAGCGCGACTCCCGTGTCGGTCC
>JAPSLQ010000270.1 GCA_031180595.1 Isoptericola sp.
CGACCTGCCGCACGTCCCAGCCCACGGTGTAGCGGGCCGCCTCGACCCACGTGCCGTCCGCCCCGCCGTAGCTCACGACGAGCTCGTCGCCCGTGCGCTGCAGCCGCAGCCACTCCGACGTCGAGCCAGGACGCGCTGTGAAGGTCGAGCCGTACACCGCCCCCGTCTCGACGCCGGTCTCGATCACGACCGGCCCTCCGGCCGCGAAGCCCACGTGGCTCAGGCCGGCGCGGACGTAGTTGTCGATGTCCTGCCACGCGATGATGCCCGCGCCCTGGAAGTCGCGGCTCACCGGCGCCGTGACGTGCGTGACGGCGGTGAAGTCACCCGCGGGCACGTCGACGAGGAAGACGTTCTTCGCGGCGTTGTCGTTCTGCCAGGTGTCGCCCGGCTGCGAGGTGAGCCTCAGCGACCCGTCCCTCAGCGACCAGGCCGAGGCGACCTCGGCATGGATGCTCCAGCGGTCGTCGAGCGCGGTGCCGTCGAACTCGTCGACCCAGCCCTGCTCGGGCAGGGCGGGCGGCTCGCCCGGCCCCACCTCGGCGGCGGGCGGGTAGGCCTCCAGGAGGGCGGCGTGCTCGGTCGCGGTGACCGGGATGACGGTGCCGTGGCGCGGGCTGCGGGGCAGCTCCGCGTCGAGGTTGGCCTTCCAGCCGCCGCTCGCGAGGTCTGCCGTCTCGAACAGCATGTAGCCCTGGCCGCCGTGGTACGACGGCTGGTCGATCATCATGTACCAGCGGTCGTCCGTCAGCGACGGGAAGACGGTCGGGCCCTCGCCCGACGTGAAGGTGCCGCCCCACGGGTTGGGCTCGCCCACGCCGACGCGCGCTGCGACGAGGTCCCACCCGTCGCCGGCGGTCACGCCCTGCGTGCGGCGCAGGTCGGTGGACGCCTCCTGGCGGACGGTCATGTCCGCCTCGTCCTTCGTGAGGCGGTGGTAGACGCCGTCGTCGGTCTGGGCGACGGTCGAGTCGATCATGCCGCGGCCCGGGCCGCGGTGCTCGTCGATCCAGACCTGGGGCTCCGAGAACGTCACGAAGTCGCGCGTGGTCGCGTACATCATGCGCTGGTACGAATCGGCGATGCGGCGGTCCGCGGGCGCGACGTCCTCGGGGTACAGCGCCGAGGCCCAGTACACGACGTACTCGCCGTTCGCGTCGTCCCAGTACGCCTCGGGCGCCCACAGGTTGCCCGCGTTCTCGGGCGCGAGCTCGATCTCCCGCTGCTCGGACCAGGTCACGAGGTCGTCCGACTCCCAGACCATGATCTTCCGGCTGCCGGTCTGCTGGGCCGTGCCGAAGTTCCCGCCGCCGTAGATCTGCAGGTCGGTGGCGATCAGGAAGAACCGGTCACCCTCCGGCGAGCGGATGAGGAACGGGTCGCGCAGCCCGCCCGTGCCGAGCTCCGACGTGAGCACGGGCGCACCCTCGTTGAGCGTGTCCCAGGCCAGGGGGTCGCCGCCCTCGCTCGCCGCGAAGTAGATCGCCTCGCCGTCCGCGGTCGACTCGCCCACGAAGTGGGGGAAGAAGTACCCCGTGTACTCCTCGTCGGCGGGCAGCGGGGTGACCGTCGCGGTGTAGGTGGCTCGTGCCTCCTCGCCCTCGGACGTGGCGGTGACCTCCAGCTCGACGTCGACGGGCGCCTCGCCGTGCGCCGGTCGCGTCACCTCGCCCGTCGGCGAGATGACGTCGGGCGCGCTCGAGGTCCACTCGAGGGCCGAGCCGCGCGCGCCCGTGGCGGGCAGCGTGATGTGGCCCCGGACGTCGTCGAGGTTCGGCACGACGACGCCGGACGCGTCGGCCGCGGCGGTCTCGGCCGGGCCGGTGGCCGCGGCCGGCGTCGCGCCGGGCGGGACGGCGACGGCCGTCGAGGCAGGCAGGGACAGGGCGAGGGCGAGCGCGACCGGCGCGAGCCATCGTCGGGGTGAGTACATCGTTGTAGCCCTCCGAGGTACGGCGTCGTACTGGGATCAGTCGGGATGGATCTGTCGTGAGTGGATCTGTCGTACGGGACTGGCGAGCGGCGACGCGGGGCGACGCCGTGGCGGGCGCCCCCGGGCTGCGGGGGCGCCCGGACCGGGCGCTAGGTGCGCCGGTACGAGAGCACGCGCTGGAGCACCACGAAGACCAGCAGCAGGACGCCGATGACGATCTTGGTCCACCAGGAGCTGAGGGTGCCCTCGAAGGTGATGATGGTCTGGATCAGACCGAGCACGAGCACGCCGAGCGCCGAGCCGAGGACGAAGCCGGTCCCGCCGGTGAGCAGCGTCCCGCCGATCACGACCGCGGCGATCGCGTCGAGCTCCATGGCCACGCCCGTCAGCGCGTAGCCCGAGCGCGAGAACATCGCGAACTGGATGCCCGCCAGCCCCGCGCACGTGCCGCTGATCACGTAGACCAGCACCTTGGTCCGCGCCACGTGCAGGCCCATGAGCAGCGCAGACTGCTCGCTGCCGCCGATCGCGTAGACCGTCCGGCCGAGCCGGGTGCGGTGCAGCACCCACCAGGCGACCGCGAGGACGACGAGTGCCAGCAGCACGCCCGCGGTGACCCGCCACGGCCCCGAGTAGAGCGTGAACGACGCGAGCGAGACGAAGGTCTCGTCGCGGATCGGGATCGACTCCGGGGCGACGAGGAAGCACAGTCCCCGGGCGAGGAACATGCCGGCGAGCGTGGCCACGAAGGGCTGGACGCCGAACACGTGCACCATGACGCCCATGGCGAGGCCCAGGGTCGAGCCCACGAGCACCGCCACGGGGATCGCGACCGCCGCCGGCAACCCGGCCTGCAGCAGCGAGGCGGTCACGACGCTCGAGAGGGCGACGACCGCGCCGACCGACAGGTCGATCCCGCCCGTCAGGATGACGAAGGTCATCCCGACGGCGAGCACGAGCAGGTGCGCGTTGTTGATGAAGAGGTTGGACAGCACGGCGGGACTGAGGAAGTTGTCGTACCGCGTGCCGCCGACCGTGAGCATGAGCCCGAGCACGACGAGCGTGCCGAGCACCGGCAGGTAACGGCGGTCGAGCCCTACGGGCCGCTGGGCGATCGCGAGGTCCATCAGGCACGCACCTCCTGCGCGGGCGTCGCGGTGGCGGGCTGCTCGAGGCGCGGGGCGGGAGCGCCTGGGCGCCGGAGCCTGAGCCGTGCCCGCAGGGCGGGCGACTGCAGCAACGTCACCGCGATGACGACGACGGCCTTGAACAAGGGGGTCAC
>JAPSLQ010000271.1 GCA_031180595.1 Isoptericola sp.
AGCACTGGACCACCAGGTCGAGATCCGACATGAAGTCCCGGTCGGCGTACACCTCGAGGCTGTCCGTGACCGTGACGTCGAACCCCGACTCCTTGAGGAACGGGAGGAACAGCTCGGTGGCCTCGAGCGGAGCGTGCCCCGCCCAGCCACCTTGCACCACCAGGACGCGGCGCTGCGCTCCGGACATGGAACCTCCTCGGGTTCTCGGACGACGTCGAGTCGATGCTGTACCCGCTCCGGGGTCCCGTCAACAGGCTCACGCGCGGTGCACGCCGGTGAGCGCCACGGTTGTCAGGCGACGAAGGCGTCGATCGCCACGGGGGAGAGGACGTGGTCGACGGCCATCGCACTCGCGCCGAGGATGCCGGCCTCGCCGCGGGTCTGGGACGTCACGATGCGCAGGTGCTGCGTCGCCAGGGGCAGGGACCGCTGGTAGACGACCTCGCGGATCCCGGCGATGAGGTGCTCACCGGCGTCGGCGACGATGCCGCCGATGACGACGAGCGACGGGTTGAGCATGCTCACGCAGGCGGCGAGGACCGAGCCGATGTCCCGGCCCGCCTGACGGACGGCGGTGCTCGCGGCGAGCTCGCCCGAACGCACGAGGCTCACGACGTCGGCGCTCGTGCGCGCCTCGAGCCCCTGTGCGGCGAGCGCGGTGGCGATCGCCTGGCCGCTCGCGACCGCCTCGAGGCAGCCCACGTTCCCGCACCGGCAGGGGACGTCACCGGCGCCCGGGACGGCGATGTGCCCGACGTCGCCCGCGGCGCCCTGAGCCCCGCGGCGCAGCGCGCCGTCGGCGATGATCCCGGCGCCGATGCCCGTGGCCACCTTGAGGAAGAACAGGTCGCGCACGTCCGGCCACGCGGCCCGGTGCTCGCCGAGCGCCATGATGTTCACGTCGTTGTCGACGAGCACGGGCGCCTTGAAGTGCGCGCGCAGGATCCCGGGTACGTCGACGTCGTCCCACGCGGGCATGATCGGGGGGTTGATCGGCCTGCCGGTCGAGTGCTCGACCGGTCCGGGCAGGCCGACGCCGACCCCGGCGAGGTCCTCGAGCCGGCGCTCCGCGGTGGCCAGCAGCTTCTCGCCCGCCGTCTTCACCCAGGAGAGCACGACGTCGGGCCCCTCGGCGATCGGCAGCAGCTGGTCCGTCTCGAGCAGGACGCGCGAGGCGAGATCGGTGATCGCCAGGTGCGCGTGGGTGGCGCCGAGGTCCACCGCGAGGACGACCTTGGCGTCGGGGTTGAAGGCGAACGTCGCGGGCGGGCGGCCGCCCGTCGAGCTCGCCTCGCCGGCGGGGACGACGAGGCCGGCCGCCATGAGCGCATCGATGCGCGCGGCGATCGTCGAGCGTGCCTGTCCCGTCGCCGCCGCGAGGTCCGACCGCGTCCGCGGCTGACCGTCGCGCAGCAGCTGGAACATCTCTCCCGCGCCGTTGGGGCGGGGAGCGAACTTGAGCAGTTCCTCCATGACACTAGTGAATCACGATCGCGTAACACGCGACTTTTGGTTGACGCTCGTCAAAAGGTCCTCTACTTTTGAGCACATGGTCGACGCAGACCCCCACAACGCCCCGATGCCGCGGCACGGCACCGGTCCACGGACCACCGCAGCCGCCGATCCCGAACCTCGTCCAGCCGGCACGCCCGCGCGTGACGGTGCCCTGCAGGAACCGTTCCTGCGCATGGAGGGCATCGTCAAGCACTTCCCGGGTGCGAAGGCGCTCGACGGCGTGGACCTCGACGTCCTGCCGGGGGAGGTGCACTGCCTCCTCGGCCAGAACGGTGCAGGCAAGTCCACCCTCATCAAGGTGCTCGCCGGCGCCCACCAGCCCACCGCCGGGCGCATCCTGCTCGACGGCGAGGAGATCTCGATCGCGCACCCCGTCGCGGCGCTCAAGCACGGCGTGGCGACCATGTACCAGGAGCTCGACGTCGTCGACGGCCTGACGGTCGCGGAGAACATCTACCTCGGACACGAGCTCGCGAGCGGCGGCTTCACCCAGCGTCGCGAGGCGACGAAGCGCACGCGCCGGCTCATGGAGCGGCTCGGGCACCCGGAGATCTCGCCGAACACCGAGGTGGGACGCCTCTCCGCCGCCGGCAAGCAGGTCGTCTCGATGGCCCGCGCCCTCTCGCACGACGCGCGCGTCATCATCATGGACGAGCCCTCGGCGGTGCTCGACTCGGAGGAGGTCGAGAACCTCTTCCGCGTGGTCGAGGAGCTCACCTCGCAAGGCATCGCGATCGTCTACATCTCGCACCGCCTCGAGGAGATCCGCCGGATCGGCGACCGCATCACGGTCCTCAAGGACGGTCGGACGGTCGGTCGCAACCTGCCGGTCGAGACCACGCCGACCAAGGAGCTCATCAAGCTCATGACCGGCCGCGACGTCGAGTACGCGTTCCCGACGCGCCCCGGCGTGCCGGACGACGCGCCGGTGCGTCTCGAGGTGTCCGGCCTGGCGCTCGACGGCACGTTCGCGGACGTCTCGTTCCGGGTCCGGGCGGGGGAGATCGTCGGGCTCGCGGGCCTCGTCGGATCCGGGCGCTCGGAGATCCTCGAGACGATCTACGGCGCCCGCAAGGCGACCGGCGGCACCGTCGTCGTCAACGGCAGGCGGCTCCGCCCGGGCTCCGTCCCCGGGGCGGTCGCGGCGGGCATCGGCCTGGCGCCCGAGGAGCGCAAGAGCCAGGGCCTGCTGCTCGACGAGCCCGTCTACAAGAACATCACCCTGTCGACGTTCGCCCGGACGGCCAAGGCCGGCTGGCTCGACGAGCGCGCCGAGCGCGACGCCGCCAAGGAGCAGGCCGAGGCCCTCGACCTGCGCCCGCGCGGCGTCGACCGTGCCGCCCGCACCCTGTCGGGCGGCAACCAGCAGAAGGCGCTGCTCGCGCGCTGGCTCGTCCACGGCTGCGACGTGCTGCTTCTCGACGAGCCGTCGCGGGGCGTCGACGTCGGCGCCCGCTCGGAGATCTACGCGCTGATCCGCAAGCTCGCCGACGCCGGCAACGCCGTCGTCGTCGTCTCGAGCGAGATCCCCGAGGTCCTCGGGCTCGCCGACCACGTGCTCGTCATCTCGGAAGGCCGCGTGGTGCACCGCGCACCCGCGCAGGACATCGACGAGCACGGCGTGCTCGATCTCGTCATGGAAGGAAGTGTCGCGTGAGCGAAACCACGGCCG
>JAPSLQ010000026.1:0-3975 GCA_031180595.1 Isoptericola sp.
GTCTCGTTCACCGTGGGGCGCGGCGAGGTGGTCGGCCTGCTCGGCCCGAACGGTGCCGGCAAGACGAGCGTCATCAAGATGCTCCTCGGGCTCGTCAGCCCCGACACCGGCGACGTGCTGCTGCTGGGGGAGCCCGCCGACCACCCGCGGGCGCGAGCCCGCGTCGGGTACCTGCCCGAGCTGTTCCGCTACCAGCCCTGGCTCTCCGCCGAGGAGGTCCTGGACCTGCACGTGCGGCTCTCCGGAGCGCAGGTGCCCGCCGCCCGACGTCGTGAGTGCCTCGCGTGGGTCGGCCTCTCCGACCGCGCCTCCGGTCGCGTCGGCAGCTTCTCCAAGGGCATGCAGCAGAGGCTCGGCCTCGCCGTCGCGCTCGTGGCCGACCCGGAGCTCGTCGTCCTCGACGAACCCACCAGTGCCCTGGACCCGGTCGGACGCGCCGACGTCCGCGACATCCTCGTCGCCCTCAAGGAGCGCGGGGTAGCGGTGCTCCTGAACTCCCACCTGCTGGGCGAGGTCGAGCGGGTCTGCGACCGGGCCGTCATCCTCGACCAGGGCCGGGTCGCGGCCCACGGGACGCTGACCGAGCTGCTCGGGGGCCACCAGGTGCACCTGCACCTCGACGACGTCGGCCCCGACGCCCTGCGTCGGCTGGCCGCCGCGGGCCGCGTCGAGCACGAGAACAGCGCCTTCACCGTGACGCTCGCCGACGGAGACCTCGCGGCGGTGCCCGAGCTGGTCTCCGACCTGGTCCGGCTCGGGGTCCGCGTCCACGCCGTCGAACCGCGACGCATGAGCCTGGAGGACCGCCTGCTGGGCATCCTGCGCACCGGTCGGGAAGGAGCTCACCGATGACACCACGCATCGTGCTCACCGTCGCGGCACTCACCCTTCGCGAGGCGTCGCGGCGGCGCGTGCTGCGCGCGCTCCTCGGGCTCACCGTCGTGCTGCTCGCGATCACGGCGTTCGGCTTCTCCCGGATCGACGCCGAGTTCTCCGGCCTGACGACCGGCGAGGCGATGCTCGCCTCGTCGGTGGTCCTCAACCTCGTGATGTTCGGCCTGAGCCTCATCGCCGCGCTCGGCACCGCCTTCCTCGCCGGACCGACCCTGGCCGGCGAGATCGAGTCCGGCATGGCCCTGTCGATGCTGGCCCGCCCGGTGCGCCGCTCGGACGTCCTCGTCGGGAAGTGGCTCGGCCTCGCCGTCTTCGGCAGCGGCTTCGTCACCCTGGCCGGCCTGGCCCACCTGCTCGTCGTCCTCGCCACCGTGGGGTACTGGCCACCGAACGCGGCCGCGGGCCTGGCGCTCCTGGCGGCCCAGACCACCGTGCTCCTCACGCTCGCACTCCTGCTGTCGACCGTCATCTCGCCGATGGCGTCCGGCATGGTCGCCGTGGGCATCTTCGGCGCCACGTGGGTGGCCGGCGTCGTCGCGACGATCGCCGACATGCTCCAGAACGACGCGCTCGCGCGCGTCGGGACCGTCTCGCGGATCCTGCTGCCCACCGACGGCCTCTGGCGGGGCGCGATGAACGCCTTCCAGGACCCCGGCCTGTTCAGCCGGGCGGCCGACGCGATGGTCGGTCACCCGTTCCTGTCCCAGGCGCCGCTCAGTCCCGCCTATCTCACCTGGGTCGCCCTCTGGATGGTGCTCATGCTGGCGCTCGCGGCGACGATCTTCCGTCGCCGCGACGTCTAGGCACGCGCCCGGCTCAGCCGACGCAAGGCCTTCTGATGCGGACCCGCACGGGAGGTGTGCCGGCCGGCCGGAGTTCGCCGGTGCGACACCGGTAGTTCGCCGGCCCGCCATCCGGCCTCCCTACGGTCGCCGCGGCGTCCGGACACGCCGGGCGCCGATCCGAGGGGGATCAACGATGAAGCACCGCATCGCGGCGGCCGGGATCAGCGTGCTCGCGGTCCTGCTGCCGGTGAGCGCACATGCCGCCACGTCCGACGCCGCGCCGGAGCCTGTCGACGTGCAGCTCCTGTCGATCACCGACCTGCACGGGTACTTCGGGGACTACAGCACGACGGTCCCGGGGAGCCGCGCCGGCGACCCCGCCGAGCGCGTCGGCGGCGGGGCGTACCTGACCACCCACATCCGCCAGCTGCAGGAGGGTCAGGAGAACTCGATCCTGTTCTCCGCGGGCGACGACTTCTCCGGCTGGCCCGACAGCACCGAGTGGTTCTGGAACGAGCCCACGATCGAGTACCTGAACTACCTCGGCCTCGACTTCTCGACGGTCGGCAACCACGAGCTCGACCGGAACATGGACTACCTCCGGCACATGATGGACGGCACCTGCGAGGGTCGCCCCGACGACGACCTGTGCTTCGTCGACTCCACCGGGAAGCGGTTCACCGGCGCCGAGTACGACTACTACAGCGCCAACCTCGTCGAGGCCGGTACGGACGCCCCCGTCCTCGAGCCGTACCACGTACGCCAGGTCTCCGACGGCAACGGGGGGACCATCCCCGTGGGGTTCGTCCATGCCACGTTCGACGGCTCGCTGCGCGAGGGGATGTCCTACACCCCGAGCGGATACCGCATCGACGACGAGGCGGACGCGGTCAACAGGTACGCCGAGGAGCTGCAGGCGCAGGGGGTGCAGGCCGTCGTGGCCGTCATCCACGAGGGCTTCACGCAGCAGGGCGGCTCCGGGCGCAACGACTGCCGCAACCCCTCCGGGCCGGTCGTCGACGACTTCAACGAGCGGATCAGCCCCGAGGTCGACGCCATCGTCACCGGGCACTGGCACGGCATCGTCAACTGCATGCTGGACGACCCGGCCGGCAACCCGCGTCCGGTCGTCCAGGGCGGCAACCATGGCCGCCTGATCAGTGAGATCAACCTCGCCCTCGACCCCGCCACGGGGGAGGTGCTGCGCGACCGGACCGTCTCGACGCTGCACGCCAACACCCAGGACGTCGAGCCGGACGCCGGCACGCTCGCGATCGCCGAGTACTGGGAGGCCAGGGCGGCGGAACGGGGAGCTACGCAGGTGGCCGAGGTGACGGCGGACGTCCGACGGTCACCCGGGGACGTCGCCGAGTCGCCGCTGAGCAACCTCACCGCGGACGCCTTCCTCGACGCCGCACGCGACGACGTCGGTGCGGACCTGGCGGTCGTGATGCCGGGTACCGTGCTGCGCGACGTGACCTTCGCACCGTCGTCCCACCCGGCCGACGAGCCCGGCTCCGTGCTCTTCTCCGAGCTCGTGGTGGGCACCCTCGTGGACAGTGGCATCGGGCACGGCGTCGTCAGTGGTGACCTCACGGGCCGTGAGCTCGACGCGCTGCTGGAGAGCCAGTGGGAGCAGTCAGCGAACGGTGCGGTCACGTTCAGGCACCTCGCCGTGTCAGGGAACGTCAGCTACGTGTACGACCTGAGCAAGCCGGTCGGCAGCCGTATCAACCCGGGCGACGTGCGGGTCGACGGCAAGCCGCTCACCCCTCACGCCACCTTCCGGGTCGCCAGCACGTCCGCAGCCTTCGTCCAGCCGGCCACGTCGGCGTTCGCGGAGCTCACCGCCGCGACCGGTCAGCAGCGCAGCGTGTACAACGCCAACGACGCGCTGTGGCAGTACATGGCCGCGGGATCGCCGGTCGCCCCGCCGGCGACGGATCGCGCACAGCCCAAGCGCTGAGCTGGTTGACGATGCTGGAGGGGCGCACGTCTCGTGGACCGCGCCCCTCCAGCACGCGTGCCGCGGCAGTGATCCCGGGCGGGGGACTCCTTGTGGTTGCCGATGTTTGCCAGCATCGCGGCGGACGATCCGCCGCGCCAGGACGACACGAGCTTCGCCGACACGGGATCGAGCCCGAGTCCTGACCCCGGTGTCATAGTGAGGACATGTCCTCCACGCGGGACGACGTCGTGGCCGTGGTTGGTGCTACGGGGCGCCAGGGCTCGGCCGTCGTGCGCCATCTCCTGCAGGACGGGTGGCGCGTCCGCGCGCTGACGCGACATCCGGCAG
>JAPSLQ010000026.1:4075-5629 GCA_031180595.1 Isoptericola sp.
GATCGTGACTCGCGGGTTCGGGGGCCGGCGGCCCGAGCCGGAGCGGCCCCTGCCGCCGGGACAGTTCCTCACCGAGGACTTCCCGGTGCTCTCGGCCGGCCCGACGCCGGACGTCGACACCGACCGGTGGGAGCTCACCGTCACGACCGAGGACGGGGAGACGGCGCGCTGGTCGTGGTCCGAGCTTCTCGCGGAGCCCGCCGAGGACGTCGTCGTGGACATCCACTGCGTGACGCGGTGGTCAAAGCTGGACACCCGATGGCGAGGCGTGTCGCTCGACGTGCTCCTCGCCGACGTCGAGACCACGGGGGAGCACGTCCTCGTGCACTCCTACGGCGGCTACACGACCAACCTGCCGCTCGAGGATCTCCTCGACGGCCGGGCGTGGATCGCCTACGAGTACGAGGGCGAGCCGCTCGACCCGGTGCACGGCGGCCCGGCCCGCCTCCTCGTGCCGCACCTGTACTTCTGGAAGAGCGCCAAATGGGTCCGCGGCCTCACGATCCACGGTGAGGACGAGCCGGGATTCTGGGAGACGTACGGCTACCACTCCTACGGCGACCCGTGGCTCGAGCAGAGGTATGCGTGACGGGGCAGGCGCTGTGGCACGTCGCCACGGTCGTCGACGCGCCGCGGGTCGCGCCGACCGCACGGGCGATCACGCTCAGCGTTCCCGGCTTCACGGACGCCCTGGCCGGTCAGCATGTCGACCTACGGCTCACGGCCGCCGACGGGTACCAGGCGGTGCGCTCGTACTCGCTCGCGGAGGTCGGCACCGACGAACGGGTCGACCTCCTCGTCGACCGGGTCCCGGGCGGCGAGGTGTCGACGTACCTCGTCGACGACCTGCGGGTGGGCGACCAGATGGAGGTGCGCGGCCCGCTCGGCGGCTACTTCGTCTGGCGGCCCGACGACGTCGGCCCCGTCCTGCTCGTGGCGGGCGGGTCCGGCGTGGCTCCGCTCCTGGCCATGCTCCGCGCACGCCGGACGGTCGGGAGCGCCGCCCCGTTCCGGCTCGTGTACTCGGTGCGGACGCCGGAGGACGTGTTCTTCCCGGACGAGCTCGACGACACCGGACCCGGTGCCACAGTTGCTCTCGTCTTCACACGGACCGCGCCGGCCGGACGGTCCCGCCCCACCGGCCGCATCACCAAGGACGACCTGGCCGCACCCGGCTTCGACCCCGCCGACGCCCCGCTCGTCTACGTGTGCGGCTCGACGGGCTTCGTGGAGACGGTCGCGGGACTCTTGATCGACCTCGGGCACGACCCGGCGCGCGTCCGGACCGAGCGCTTCGGAGGCGCCTGATGCCCGCTCATGACCCGGTGGCGCTCGACGGCAACGTCCTCGCCGGCCGCTTCGGACTCCTCGGCTCGCTCGACATCACGACCGCTGTCCTCCGGTGTGCAGGCTGCGGCCGCACCGACGTCGTGGCCGCCGCCCGCGTCTACGTCTCCGGCATGGGCGCCGTGGCCCGTTGCGCCGGTTGCGACGCCGTGCTCGTCGTGTGCGTCGAACGGCCCGGCGGGACGCTCGTCGCGATGCCCGGGACCG
>JAPSLQ010000026.1:5729-22350 GCA_031180595.1 Isoptericola sp.
AACGACCGCGTCGGCGACGGCTGGCGCTCGCACTACGACAGCCTGCGCCTGTACACACCCGCCAAGGACTGCGGCCTGCCCGGGCTGCCGTTCCCCGGTGAGCCCTGGTCCTTCCCGACCAAGGACGACGTCGCCGACTACCTCGAGCGGTACGCGGTGCACCACGGGCTGCCCGTACGCACGGGCACGAGGATCGACAGGCTCGCGCGCTCCGCGACGGGAGAGGGGTTCGCCGCGACCGTCGGCGCCGACGCGATCGAGAGCCAGGACGTCGTCGTCGCCACCGGGACGTTCGGCCGCGCGCCCGCGGTGCCTGGATTCGCGGCGCACCTCGACCCCGCGATCCGCCAGCTCCACTCCAGCGAGTACCGGCGACCGTCGCAGCTCGCACCCGGCACGACCCTCGTCGTCGGGGCGGCGCACTCCGGCTGCGACATCGCGTTCGAGGTCGCCGCCGAGCGCCCCACGATCCTGGCGGGACGCGACTGCGGGCAGATCCCGGTCTCGTGGGACTCGCCGGCGCTCCACGTCGTCCTGCCCGTGCTCCTCTTCGCGTGGCGGCACGTCTTGACCCGGCGCACCCCGGTCGGGCGGCGCATGCTGCACCACGTGCGGCACCACGGCGGCCCGATGACACGGGTCAAGCGGAACGATCTCGCCGCCCGGGGTGTCGAGCGGGTCGAGAACCGGGTGTCCGCCGCGTCGGGTGGGCGCCCGCAGCTCGACGACGGACGCGTGCTCGACGTCGCGAACGTCGTGTGGTGCACGGGCTTCCGCCAGGTGTTCGACTGGATCGACCTCCCGGTCGTCGGCGACGACGGGTGGCCCGTCGAGTACCGCGGCGTCGTCGAGACGGAGCCCGGCCTGTACTTCTGCGGGCTCGCGTTCCAGTACTCGATGAGCTCGACCGTCCTGCCTGGCGTCGGCCGGGACGCCGCCTACCTCGCCCGCAGGATCGCAGCCCGTACTGGACGCACCGAGGCCCCCGTCGGCGGGTGAGTCGTCGACGGCGCTCCGCTCGCCTTCCTGTTGCCCGGGCACCGGCCTACTGTCGATCGCAGGGGTGATGACGATGGGCGTCGTCGACGACCTGCGGCGGGCCCGCGAGGCGTTCGAGCGCCGTGAGTGGGTCTCGGCGTTCCGCGCGCTGTCCGAGCTCGAGGGCGACGGAGCCGCTGGGCTGCGCGCCGACGACCTCATGGCGCTCGCGACGACGGCCTACCTGCTCGGCCGGCGCAACGACTGCGTCCAGGCGTTGCAGCGCGCCTACCGAGCTGCGCTCGACGGCGGGGACGAACGCGCGGGGGTCCGCGCGGCCGCGCGACTCGCCCTGGTCCTGGCGCTGGGCGGCGAGGGTGCCGTGGCGAGCGGCTGGGTCGCCCGTGCCGAGCGGCTCCTCGAGCGAGTCGACGGCGACGTCGTCGAGCGCGGCCATGTGCTCGTGCTCCTGATGTTCCGCCTCATCGGTCAGGGCGAGCGGGTGGCGGCGCTCGACGTCGCGCGGCAGGTCGCCGAGTCCGGACGACGCCATGGTGACGGCGACCTGGTCGCCCTCGGTCTCAACGCCGAAGGGCGGCTGCTGACGGACCTCGGCGAGGCCGGCGACGGGCTGCGCCGCATGGACGAGGCCATGGTCGGGGTCGTCGCCGGCGAGGTCTCGCCCGTCGTGGCGGGCATCGTGTACTGCTCGATGATCGAGGCGTGCACGTGGATCGACGACTACGGGCGGGTGGCCGAGTGGACGCACGCGCTCACGGTGTGGTGCGCCGAGCAGCCGGGGCTCGTCGCCTTCACCGGGCAGTGTGCGGTGCACCGCGGCCAGCTCCTGCGCCTGCACGGTGCCTTCGCGTCCGCGCTCGACGAGCTCGAGCTCGCGGTGCGACGGTACGCCGCCCAGGGCGGGAACCCGGCCGTGGCGCTCGCGCTGCAGGAGCGGGGCGACGTCCTGCGCATCCTCGGCGAGCACCGGCGCGCCCGGGAGGCGTACGAGGCCGCGGCGGCCGCGGGCGGTGCGGATGCACCCGGGCGGGCGCTGCTGGCGGTGGCGGAGGGGCGTGCCGCGGCCGCCGCCGGGACCGTGCGCCGCCGTCTCGACGAGGCGCACGACAAGGTCTCGCGAGTCCGGGTCCTCCCCGGCGCCGTCGAGGTGCTCGTCGGTGCCGGGGCGCTCGAGGAGGCGGCGCCGCTCGCGGACGAGCTCGGGCGCCTCGCCGTCGTGTTCGGGAGCCCTGCCCTGCGCGGCGCGGCCTGGTTCGCCGGCGCCCAGGTCGCGCTGGCCCGCGGCGATGCGGCGGGCGCCGCGACGGGCGCGCGGCGCGCGGTGGCGGCATGGACCACGCTGGGCGCGGCGTACGACGTGGCGCGGTGCCGCGCGCTGCTCGGCCGCGCCTACCGTGATCTGGGCGACGAGGAGGCGGCGCGCGCCGAGCTGGTCGCGGCGCGAGAGACGTTCGCACGCCTCGGGACCCGCCCGGCGGAGCGCGAGTGCGCGCGGCTGCTCGGCGAGGTCCCGGCGCCAGGTGGGCTCAGCCCGCGCGAGGTGGAGGTCCTGCGGCTCGTCGCCGCGGGCGGGTCGAACGCCGACGTGGCGGCGGAGCTGGTGCTGTCGGAGAAGACCGTGGCGCGCCACCTGTCGAACATCTTCGTGAAGCTCGGCGTGACCTCGCGGACCGCGGCGACCGCGTTCGCGTTCGAGCACGACCTGCTGTGACGCCCGCGGTCAGGGACGCACCAGCTCGCTCAGGACGGCGTCGTCCAGAGGCCGGTCGGCGTAGACGAGCCGGACGGCCTCCGGGTCGGGGTTCCCGGCGTCCGGCCCTCGCCACACCGGCGTCAGCCCGAGGCGCTCGGCCGTGGCCTTCGATCCGGTGTTGTGCTCCAGCAGGAACGCGGTGACCGGGACGCCGGGCACGATCCGGCCGGCGGCGTCGAGCGCCGCACGCGCCAGCTCGCTCGCGTACCCCCGCCCCTGCTGCTCGGGGACGATCCGGTAGTACAGGTTGAGCACCCCGGCCGGCCTCCGCCGGACGCCTCCGACGCCGACGAACGCGCCGTCGTCGCGCCGGCGCGCGGTCCAGTAGCCGATCCCGTCGCGCTGCCAGTCGGCACGCCACTCCGTGAGGTCGCTCTCGGTCCGCGCCCGGTCCGGGTGGCGCCCGGACGGGAAGTGCGCCCACACGCGCGGGTCCGTGTGCAGCGCGGCGAGGTCGTCGAGGTCGCCCCGTGCTACGGCGGTCAGGACGAGCCGGTCCGTCACGGTGCGGTAGGGCGGGTGGGTGAGGTCGGGCACGCGCGGGAGGCTATCCCGGGGCCCCGACACGTGCAGGGCTCGTCCGGCAGGGACCGGCGACGCGACGGACGGCTCACCGCGGCCACCTCAAGAAGATCAAGACCGATCTTGAGCATCCCTCGCGGAACTTCGGCCGGACGTTGAGGTCCAGGTACCAGCATGGGGCTCAGCGGCGCAGGACAGCGGCGCAGAACTACCTGAAGGCATCACCATGCTGAGCCCCCACGGCCGCGGGCGAGCCCCCGGCGCCCGCGACCGCAGGGACCTCGCCGCCGCCCCGTTCCTCGGAGCTCAGGCAGGAGAAGCCCCCATGATCACCTCGTCCGCCGCTTGCCGCCCCCGCTTGCGGCGGACGAGGTCTTTTCTCCACGCCGCGAGCATGCCGGAGCCGGTCCCATGACAGAGGTGCTCGACCTTCGCGTGCTCGCCGAGCTGACCGAGGAGGTCGGCGAGGCCGCGGCGCGCCGGTTCGTCGACGCCTTCGGCGCGGCGCTCCAGGGACGGGTCTCGCGCCTCGCGGCCGCGGCTCGGGAAGGCCTCGCGTTCGAGACGTACGAGGCCGCCACCAACCTCGCCGCGGCGAGCGCCATGGTCGGCGCGGGCCCGCTGGCTGGGACGGCCCGGAGCATGGCGTGCGACGCCGCCCGGACGGGGACGCTGCCCACGCCCGAGATGCTGCGGGTCCTCGAGCGCCTGGCCGCGGCCACGGCGACCGAGCTCGCCCGCCACGGGAACGCTGCTGCGGGCGGGCCCGGCCCCGCGCCCCTGAGGTCCGGTCGTCAGGCGCCGTCGAACCGGTAGCCCAGGCCGCGGATCGTGTGGATGAACCGCGGGCTCGTCGGGTTGTCGCCGAGCTTGCGCCGCAGGTTGGCCACGTGCACCTCGACGGTGCGCCGGTCGGCGTCCGTGACGACGCCACCGTGGGCGTACTGGTCGGGCCACAACAGGCCGGCCAGCTCGTTCTTCGCGACCACCCGGCCGCGGGCGCCGTGGAGCGCGGCCAGCAGGTCGAACTCGGTGCGGGTGAGCGCGACGAGCTCGCCATGGAGCCGGACGACCCGGCGGGTCGCGTCGACGTGCAGCGTCCCGCCGTCCGGCGGCTCGGTGGGTTCGCCCGCAGGCTCCGCCGGCGGCGTCGCACCGAGTCGCGCGCGCCGCAGGAGCGCATCGACCCGCGCTCGGAGCTCGCGCGGACGGAACGGCTTGGTCACGTACTCGTCCGCCCCGGACTCGAGCCCCATCAGCGTGTCCGGCTCCTCGCCCCGGGCCGTCACCATGACGACGACGCCGTCGGAGAACGTCCGCAGCCGCCGGACCACCTCGAACCCGTCGATGTCGGGCAGGGAGACGTCGACCGTCGTCACGACGGGCCGGTGCGCCTTGACCAGCGCCACGCCCTGCGCGCCGGTCGTGGCGGCGTGCACGGTGAACCCTGCCTGCTGGAGCGTGATCACGATGAGTCCGCGGATGTCCTCGTCGTCCTCGATCACGACCGCGACGCCCCGCCCCCAGAACTCGTCCACCTTGCGAACGTACCAAGCACACGGCGCGACGGCTGACCGGCGGCCGGCTATGCCGGGGGTGTGCCGGACGCGGCAGCGCGGAAGCGGTCCAGCGCGGCGGCGACGTCGTCGCGGCCGCCGTCGCGCAGGGCGAGCTCCAGGCGCCGCGCGGCATCGGCAAGCTCGTCGTCGCCGAAGGTCCCCGCCGACCCGGCCACCGTGTGGCACAGCTGCGCCGCCTCGCGCCGTGCCGCCGGGTCGGACGTCGTCCCGCCGGGCGCGAGCAGCTGCTCGACGCGCTCCGCGCGCGCGGCGTTGCGCCGGCGGGCACGCCCGGCGAGCCGCGCGACCGCCTCCTCGACGTCCTCGGTACCGGGGACTGCGGCGTCGCCGCCCACCGGCTCGTCACCCCGCCCGCTCACGCGTCCCACCCCAGGACGTGGGCGAGCTGCTGCGCGAGGGTCACCGGGTCGAACGGCTTGGGGATCACGGCCACCGCGCCCAGCCCGTCGAGACGGGACATGTCCGGCGCACCGACCTTCGCGGTGAGGAACACGACGGGCACGTCGCGCAGGGCGTCGACCCCGCGGATGCGGGCGAGCACGGTCGGACCGTCGACGGTCGGCATCATGACGTCGAGCAGGATCGCGTCCGGGAGCACGCGCCGGGCGAGCTCCACGCCCTCCGCGCCGTCGCCCGCGGTGGTGACCTCGTGCCCCCCGAAGGCCGCGAGCGCCAGCGCGGCGACCTCGCGGATCGACGGGTCGTCGTCGATGACCAGCACGCGCCGGATCCCCGTCCTCACGGCTGCCGCCCCCCGTGTAGCTCGTCACAGCACCTCATGACCGTATCTCGACGCAACCGAGTGCGCCGCTCGGCGGTGGCGCAACGGCGCTCGGGCGGCGACGTCGGGCACGCTCTCCTACGCTCGGCGCATGGGGGAGCCTGCTGGTGCGCGCGCACGCAGCGGCTTCGCGCGCTGGTGCTGGGTGGCCGGCGTCGCGGTCGTCGTCTTCGTCGTCGTGCTCGCCGGGCCGGTCGACGAGGCGACGCGCGAGCTGGTCTCGCGGTCCGGGATCGCCGCAGCAGGCATCGTCGCGGCGGGAAGCTGCGGGTGGCGTGCCGCACGGTCCACGGGTCGACGCCGCCGGGCATGGGGCATGCTGTCGCTCGGCGGGGCCGTCGGACTGCTCGGCAACGTCTACGCGGCGGTCGTGCGGGACCCTGAGACGGGCGACGCCGCCTACATCGCCGCACTCCTGCTCGGCGTGGTCGGCCTCGCACTGTTCCCCACGGTGCGCCCGCGGGGCCAGGAGCTCGTCCGCATGCTGCTCGACAGCGTCGTCGTCGGCGGCTCCGTGCTCTACATCGCGGTCTTCGCCGTCGCGCTCCGCGGCGAGGGGTGGCAGGCGCCGCCGGACCTCGCGGCGTACACGCTGCCCGTCGTGGACGCCCTGCTCGCCACTCTGGCAGTCCTGGTCATGACGCACTCGAGCGCCGCCGAGCGGGTGCCCCTGGTCCTGCTGGGCAGCGGGTTCGTGCTGTACGCGGTGGCCGACGTCGCGTACGCGATCGTGCGCGGGACGACCACGTTCAGCTTCGGCAGCCCGCTCGACGTGGGCTGGGTGGGCGGCTACGTCGCCATCGCGCTCGCCGCGCGGCACCCCGCGGCCTCCGGCGGACCGGTCGTCGGCCGGCGCGCCGGCGGGTCGCCCGTCCTCGGCACGGTCGTGACGTCGTGCCTCTTCCTCGCGGCGGCGCTCGTGCGCGTCACCGAGCCGGGGGGCGGAAGGCCGTCGGCGGCGAACGTGCTGTGGGCCGCCGTGCTCGTCGCCGTCGTCGTGCGCCAGATCGTCGTCGTCGTGGACAACCGGTCGCTGCGCCAGGGGCTGGAGCGGCGGGTGGAGGAGCGGACCTCGCAGCTGCGTGCGCTCGCGAGCGAGCGTGAGCGCACGCTCGAGTCCGTCGCCGACGGGATCTACGGCGTCGACCACACGGGTCGGGTGACCTTCATCAACGCGGCCGCCGCGCGCACGCTCGACGCCTCCGCCGCCGACCTCGTGGGGCGCGACGCGCACGCGACGTTCCACGCGCCGGCCGAGGACGGCACACCGTACCCGCCCGAGCAGTGCTACATCGCCGAGGCCGTCCGCGACGGGATCACGGTGGCCGCCGAACGGGACGTCTACCGCCGCCTCGACGGCACGGACGTGCCCGTGGAGGTGACCGCCAGCCCGCTGCGCGACGACGAGGGGATCCGCGGCGCCGTCGTCGTCTTCCGCGACGTGACCGAGCGGCAGGAGGTGGAGCGCATCAAGGACGAGTTCGTGTCCGTGGTGAGCCACGAGCTGCGCACGCCCCTGACGTCGATCCGCGGGGCCCTCGGGCTGCTCGACAGCGGTGTGCTGGACGACGCTCCGGAGCAGGCGTCACGCATGGTCCGCATCGCGCTCACCAGCAGCGAGCGGCTCGGCCGGCTCGTGGACGACATCCTCGACCTCGAGCGGATGGACACCGGCACCACGCCCCTGGAGCTCGCCGACCACCGTGTCGACGCGCTCGTCGACACGGCGGTGGACCAGGTGTCGATCCTGGCGGACGAGGCGGGCGTGCTCCTGGATCCCGCCCGCTCCGCCGAGGTGGTCCGCGCGGACGGCGAGAGGATCGTGCAGGCGCTGACCAACCTGCTGAGCAACGCCGTGAAGTTCTCCCCGCGCGGCAGCACCGTCCGGGTGACCGTCGTACCGCTGGGCGACCTCGTCGAGGTGCATGTCGACGACGAGGGCCGCGGCATCCCCCCGGACAAGCTCGAGTCGATCTTCCGCCGGTTCGAGCAGGTGGACGCCTCCGACGCGCGCGAGCGGGGCGGGACCGGGCTCGGGCTCGCCATCGCCAGCAGCATCGTCGAACGGCACGGCGGGCGGCTGTGGGCCGTCAGCGAGGGCGAGGGCACGGGCTCGAGCTTCCGGTTCACGCTGCGGCGCGTCACCGCGCCGACGGGGTCGCCGCTGCCCCTCGACCCCGACCCTCCGACCCTGAGGAACCCATGACAGAGCCCCTGACGATCCGAGTGAGCACCGGCACCGGCACCGGACGGACCCCGCTCGCCGCGTTCGACTCCGCCCTCGCCGCCGCGGGCGTGCACGACTTCAACCTCATCCGGCTGAGCTCCGTCGTCCCGCCGGGCAGCCAGATCCTCGAGGTGGACGCCCCCGACCAGCTGCGCGGCGACCACGGGGACGCCCTGTACTGCGTGTACGCCGAGGCGCACGCCTCGCTCCCGGGCCACGAGGCGTGGGCGGGGATCGCGTGGTCCCGACGTGACGACGGCAGCGGCGCGGGACTCTTCGTCGAGCACGAGGGACCCTCGCACGAGCAGGTCGCCACGGACCTCACGCACAGCCTCGAGGACCTGTCCGCCACGCGCGGTGGGATCTACCGCCCGGAGGGCCGGCGGCTCGTCGGCATCGCGTGCGACGCGCTGCCCGTGTGCGCCGTGGTCGTCGCCACCTTCCGGCGCGCAGGATGGGAGGAGGTCGCGGGTGGACGCTGACGTCACGTTCGAGACCGTCGTCACCGGCGAGGTCGCCGAGCGGTTCTGGACGCTGTACCTCGAGGCCTTCGAGCCGCTGCGCACGCGCGCCGCCGCCCGGCACGTCCTCCACCGCGAGGAGTTCGACGAGGAGCTGGCCGACCCGCGCGTGCTCAAGCTCCTCGCCCATGACGAGCGGGGCGAGCCCGTCGGCCTGACGACGCTCGCGACCGACCTCGCAGCGGTGCCGTGGGTGAGCCCCGAGTTCTTCGCCGCCCGCTATCCCGAGCACGCGGCGCGCGGTGCGGTCTGGTACATCGGGTTCACGCTCGCGCACCCCGGCCGGCGCTCCACGCGCACGTTCATGGACATGATCGACGCCCTCGTCGCCCACCTCGCCGCGCACCGGGTCGTCTGCGCCTACGACGTCTCGCGGTTCAACGACGACTCGCTGCGGTTCGCCGACAACCTGAGCCGCCATCTGGAGCGGACGCAGGACGTCACCGTGGAGACCGTGGACCTTCAGACGTACTACGCGACGACGTTCCACTGAGCTCCTCTGTCGGGGCCAGGCGGCAGGATGTGCTCGTGCACCTCCTGCTGACCCGCGAGCCCGCGGGCACCGTCCGCGTGCTCGAGGTGCCCGACGGCGCCACTCCGGCCGGTGCACCGGCCGGCGGCACGCGCACCCTCGCCGCGGAGGACGTGCCCGCCGTCGTCGCCGCGCGCGAGGAGGCAGCCCGGGCCGGCGCGGAGGGACCGCCGCGGTGGACGTGGGACGACACGAACCGCTGGTACCTCGCGCTCCTGCGCGCGGGGGTGCGCATCGACCGCGGTCACGACCTGCGCCTCGCGCACCGGATCCTGCGGGGGTCGGCGTTCACCGCCGCGACGGACCTCGCGACGGCGCCGCCAGGTCCGTGGGACGCCATGGAGCCCGCGCCCGCCGGCACCGCCCCGGAGCCCGGGCGCCGGGCGCCGCAGCCCGACGCGCTCTTCGACCTCGAGGCGAGCCCGGGCCGGCCCGCCCGGGGCGCCGGGCTTGGTGCGTCGTCGTCGGGCCCCGCGGCGCAGGAGGCGCCCGACCCGGCCGCCGAGCTCGCGGCGCAGCTCGCGGCGGTCGCGGCCGCGCCCGACCCCGGGCGGCTGCGCCTGCTGCTCGCGGCCGAGTCGGCCGGCGCCCTGGTGGCCGCCGAGATGCACCACGCGGGACTGCCCTGGCGCGCCGACGTGCACGACGCGATCCTCACCGAGACCCTCGGTCCCCGGCCGCCCGAGGGCCGGCGCCCCGAGCGGCTCGAGGCGCTCGCGGACCGGATCCGCGCGGCCCTCGACGCGCCGCCGACGCTCAACCCGGACTCCCACCCGGACCTGCTCAAGGCCATGCAGTACGCGGGCGTCGGGGCGAGGAGCCTGCGCAAGTGGGAGCTCGAGAAGATCGACCACCCGGTCGTCGAGCCGCTGCTCGAGTACAAGAACCTGTACCGGCTCCTCACGGCCAACGGGTGGCACTGGCTCGACCAGTGGGTCCACGGCGGGCGGTTCCGCACCGAGTACGTCGTGGGCGGCGTCGTGACCGGCCGCTGGGCGTCGAGCGGCGGGGGAGCGCTGCAGCTTCCCCGCTCGGTCCGCCGCGCGGTGCAGGCGGACCCCGGGTGGGTGCTCGTCGTCGCCGACGCGGCGCAGCTCGAGCCGCGCGTGCTGGCGGGGATGGCCGCCGACGAGGCCATGGCAGCCGCGGGGCAGGCGGGGGACATGTACGCGGGCATCGTGGCGTCCGGCGCGGTCGAGACGCGCGAGCTCGCCAAGGTCGGCATGCTCGGTGCGATGTACGGCGGCACGACCGGCGCCAGCGCCGCGGTGCTCCCGCGGCTCGCCGCCACGTTCCCGCGCGCGATCGCGCTCGTGGAGGACGCGGCGCGCACGGGGGAGAAGGGCGGCGTCGTGACCACGCGGCTCGGGCGCTCCTCACCCCGCCCGGGAGCCGCGTGGGACGAGGCCCAGGCCGGCGCCTTCGCCGACGCGGCCGGGGACGACGACGCCGCCCGCGCGCGGTCGTACACCCGGTCGTGGGGGCGGTTCACCCGCAACTTCGTCGTCCAGGGCACCGCTGCGGAGTGGGCGCTGTGCTGGCTCGCGTCGATCCGCCGGCGGCTGTGGGCGCTCGGCCCCGCGCCGGACGCGGAGCCGGGTCTCGCGCCCGAACCGTTCACCGGCCGGCCGCACCTGGCCTTCTTCCTGCACGACGAGGTCGTCGTGCACGCACCGGCAGGCTTGGCGGACGTCGTCGCGCACGAGGTCCGGGAGGCGGCGGCCGAGGCCGGCAGGCTGCTCTTCGGCGACTTCCCGGTCGCGTTCCCCCTGACCGTGGCCGTCGTCGAGAGCTACGCCGACGCCAAGTGACGGGCCGCCGCAACTCCTGTGGCGACCCCCCAGGGCGCGGCTTAGCCTGCGTTGACCTGGCATCGGCGACGTGACATCGGGCGGCGGGAGACGACCATGACGGCAGGCGTGGGCACGGAGGGGCGGGAGTTCTACGCGGCGAAGGTGATCCAGCTGGCGTCCGTCGCGGCGCTCGGCGGGTTCCTCTTCGGGTTCGACACGGCGGTCATCAACGGCGCGGTCACCCCGATGCGCGAGGAGTTCGGGATGGGCTCCGGCCTGACGGGCTTCGTCGTGTCCTCCGCGCTGCTGGGCTGCATGCTCGGGGCCTACTCCGCCGGCCGTCTCGCCGACCGGATCGGCCGCGTGCGCGTCATGGTGATCGCGTCCGCGGCGTTCACCATCTCGGCGATCGGCTCGACCTTCGCCCTCGGCCCCACCGACATGATCATCTGGCGCGTGCTCGGCGGCCTCGGCGTCGGCGCGGCGTCGGTCATCGCACCGGCCTACATCGCCGAGATCGCGCCGGCGTCGATCCGCGGCCGCCTCGGCTCCCTCCAGCAGCTCGCGATCGTCATCGGCATCTTCGTCGCGCTGCTGTCCGACTACGCGATCGCCGCCGCGGCCGGCGGCGCGAGCGAGGAGCTCTTCTTCGGGCTCGCCGCCTGGCGCTGGATGTTCTTCGCCGAGGTCGTCCCCGCGGTCGCCTACGGCATCCTCGCCCTGACGATCCCTGAGTCGCCGCGCTTCCTCATGCACAAGGGGGAGGAGCGCAAGGCCCGCGAGGTCCTCAGCATGGTGCTCGCCAAGGGCATCGAGAACCGCATCTCCGAGATCCGCCGCACGATCCTGCGCGACCACGACACGCGCCTCGCCGACCTGCGCAGGCCGACGGGCGGCCTGCTGCCGATCGTCTACATCGGCATCGCGCTGTCGGTGTTCCAGCAGTTCGTCGGCATCAACGTGATCTTCTACTACTCGTCCACGCTGTGGCAGTCGGTCGGCTTCTCCGAGGAGGACGCCCTCCTGCAGACCGTCATCACGTCGATCACCAACATCGCGGTGACGCTCGTGGCCATCGCCCTCATCGACAAGATCGGGCGTCGCCGCCTCCTCATGATCGGGTCGGCCGGCATGTTCGCCACGCTCGGCACGATGGCCGTCATCTTCAGCCAGGCGCGGCTCGTGCCGGGTGCGGAGGGACAGCTGGAGCCCGTGCTCGAGGGCGCCGCCGGCCCGCTCGCCCTCGTCGCGGCCAACCTCTTCGTCGTCTTCTTCGGCATGTCCTGGGGCCCCGCCGTGTGGGTCCTGCTCGGCGAGATGTTCAACAACAAGATCCGCGGCACCGCGCTCGGCATCGCCGCCGCCGCGCAGTGGCTGGCCAACTTCGGTATCTCGACGACGTTCCCCTCCATGGCCGACGTCGGGCTGTGGTTCGCGTACGGCTTCTACACGCTCGCGGCGCTGGCGTCGTTCTTCTTCGTCCTGCGGTTCGTGCCCGAGACCAAGGGCAAGGAGCTCGAGGACATGGAGTGACGGGGGACGGAGCGACGGGGGACGGAGCGACGAGGGATGGGGCGACCGGACCTCGCTAAGGTCGGCTCATGAGCTCCACGACCCCCACGCTGGCCGACGTCGTCGCCGCCCTCGAGGACCTCTACCCGCCGTCGACGGCGGAGGGGTGGGACGCCGTCGGGCTCGTCGTGGGCGACCCGGCCGCCCCGGTGCGCAAGGTCGCGTTCGCCGTCGACCCCGTCGCCGCCGTCGTCGACGAGGCGCTCGCGTGGGGCGCCGACCTGCTCGTCACGCACCACCCGCTGTTCCTCAAGCCGGTGCACGGGGTCGCGGCCACCACGTTCAAGGGCGCCGTGGTGCACCGCCTCCTCACCGGCGGGTGCGGGCTCTACGTCGCCCACACCAACGCCGACGCGGCGCCGCGCGGGGTCGCCGACGCGCTCGCGGACCTCGTCGGCATCACGGACCGCCGCCCGCTCGTCGCGCGGGAGGGCGACGGGCCCGACGACGCGGGGCGCGGCATCGGCCGCGTCGGGCGCCTGGCCGAGCCGACGACGCTGCGTGCGTTCGCCGAGCGCGTCGCCGAGGTGCTGCCCCCGGTCGCGCAGGGCGTCCGCGTCGCGGGTGACCTCGACGCGACCGTCAGCACGGTCGCCGTGGTCGGCGGGTCGGGCGACTCGCTGTTCGACGCGGTGCGTGCCGCCGCGGTCGACGTCTACGTGACGGCCGACCTGCGCCACCACCCCGCGTCCGAGCTGCGGGAGCGGGCCGAGTTCGAGGCGGGCGCGGCCGGCCGGGCGGCGGGCACGCCTTTCCTCGTCGACGTCGCGCACTTCGCGAGCGAGTGGCCATGGCTGCTCTACGCGGCGGAGGACCTCGCGACGCGCCTCGGAGCGGGTACGGTGACCACCAAGGTGAGCAACCTCGGCACCGACCCGTGGACGGCACGGGTCGCCGGCCCCGGGCGCTGACCTCCGCCACCTGAAGAGCTGTACGGAAGGACCCGCCCGTGGTCACTGCACCCCCCGAGCACCAGCGCCGCCTGCTGGAGGTCCAGGCCCTCGACACGCGGGCGCAGCAGCTCGCGCACAAGCGGCGGAACCTGCCCGCGCTGGCGACGATCGCCGAGCTCGACAAGCGCCTCGCCGACCTGCACGGCTCGCTCGTGGACTCGCGCACGGCGGTCGCCGACCTCGAGCGCGAGCTCGTCAAGGCCGAGACCGACGTCGAGCAGGTGCGCAGCCGGGCGACTCGCGACCAGCAGAAGCTCGACGCCGGCGCGCTGAACGCCAAGGACGCGCAGGCCGTGGTGAGCGAGCTCGAGTCGCTAGCCCGGCGCCAGGGCGTGCTCGAGGAGGCGCAGCTCGAGGTCATGGAGCGGCTCGAGGCGCACCAGGAGGCCCTCGCCAAGGTCGAGGCGGCGCACGCCGAGCTCGTCGCCGCCAAGGAGAAGGCCGAGTCCGAGCGGGACGCCGCCCTCGCCGAGATCGACGCGGCCGCCAAGGGCCTCGCGGCCGAGCGCGCCACCGCGGCCGACGGTCTCGACGCCGGGCTGCTCGCGCTCTACGACCGCCTGCGCGGCCACCTCGGTGGTACCGGCGCGGCCCCGTTGCGGGGCGGCCGCTGCGAGGGCTGCCGGCTCGAGCTCAACCCGAGCGACCTGGCCGCGGTCAAGGCCGCCGCACCGGACCAGGTGGTGCGGTGCGAGGAGTGCGGCCGCATCCTGGTGCGCGTGCCGGACGACGCCGCCGCGGCCTGATGACGCAGGGTCGTCGCCTGGTCGTCGAGGCGGACGGCGGGTCGCGGGGCAACCCCGGTCCGGCCGGCTGGGGCGCGCTCGTGCGCGACGCCGCGAGCGGCGCCGTGCTGGCCGAGCGGGCCGGGTACCTGGGGGAGGCGACCAACAACGTCGCCGAGTACTCCGGTCTGGTGGCCGGCCTGCGGGCCGCGCGCGAGGTCGACCCGGGTGCGGCGGTCCTCGTGCGCATGGACTCGCGCCTCGTCGTCGAGCAGATGGCGGGGCGGTGGCAGATCAAGCATCCCGCGCTGCGAGACCTCGCGCGCGAGGCGGCGTCCGTCCTCCCTGCCGACCAGGTGACCTACGAGTGGGTGCCGCGCGCCCAGAACTCCGCGGCCGACCGGCTCGCGAACGAGGCCATGGACTCCGGCTCGCAGATAGCCCGCGACTTCCCCGCCGAGGGGTCGACGAGCGGGCCGACGACCGCGGCCGAGGACGACGCCCCAGGGTTCGACACGCACGTGCGCCCGTCCGGCGCCCTCGCCTGGTACGACGCCGCGAACGCCCTGACCGTCGTCCTCGTGCGGCACGGCGAGACGGCGCTGACCGTGGCCGGCGCGTACTCCGGCGGCGGCGTGCCGGGCCCGGCACTGACGACGCGCGGCCGCACGCAGGCGGCGCAGGCCGCCGACGCGGTGTTCCGCGTCGGGCGGGACCTGTGGCCGGACCTGCCGCGCGTCACGGGGCTCGTGGCCTCGCCCATGGTCCGCACCCAGGAGACGGCCGCCGCCGTCGGGCGGCGGATCGGGCAGCGCGTGCGGACCGACGAGCGGTTCGCCGAGTGCGTGTTCGGCGAGTGGGAAGGGCTCACCGCCCTGGAGATCGAGCAACGCTCGCCCGGCGAGCTCGCGCTGTGGCACACGACGGGGACCCACTCCCCGCCGGGGGGTGAGTCCTACGCGGAGCTCGGCAAGCGGGCCTGGGCCGGCCTGCAGGACCTGTTCGACGGCGGTGCGGGGCGGGCCGTCGCCGTCGTCGGGCACGCCGCGATGATCCGCACGGCGGTGGGTCAGGCGCTCGGCGCCCCGCCGTCGCACTGGTCCCGCCTGCGCATCCCGCCGTGCTCGCTGTCCGTCCTGCGGCTGTGGCCGGACGGCACCACGGAGGTCACGGCCGTCGGATTCCCGACCGACGGCTGAGCCCTCAGGCGCGCCTCGCGCCCGGCTTCGGCGCCTTGGGCGGCTTCGGCGGCTCGGACAGAGCGAGGTCGATGCCGCGGTCGACCCACGCCTGGAGCGCGGCGTCGTCGGCGGTGCTCGCCGCGTCGACGCCGACCATGCCGTGCATCGTGCGCTCGCCCATGGTCAGCGGCGTGCCGCCGTCCGCGAGGGCCTTCTCGTAGCCGCCGGCGCCCACGCGGACCATGACCTCGTCGCGGATGATCCCGGCCACCATGTGCGTGTTGACCATGAACGCGATCCCGCCGAACATCTTCCGCTCGGTGAACGGTGCGCGCCGCGAGACCGCGTCGCGCACGCGGTCGGCGAGGTCCTCGTCGTAGGCCACGGAGCCAGTGTGCCCCTCCGACGTAGCGCTCGGGTAGCGATGGCGCCCCGGAACGCACGCAACCGCAACGTCGGCCGCGTGCCGAGGTCCGTCGTCAGGCGATGACGAGCTCGAGCGTCCGCGGGCCGCTGCGGGTGGCCGAGTCGTGCAGCGTGGCCTCGATCATGCGGTAGCTCAGCCCGGTGCCGATCTCGGTGCCGATCACCTGCCCGTCGAGCTCGCGCGCGGCGACGAGCAGCTCGGCCGCCGACGACGGCGGCTCGCCCGCGCGGCGGAGCAGGTGCCCGGTGAGCACCCCGCGCGTGTGCTTGGCGTTGTGCGACACGACGGTCCGCCGGCCCTGGGCCTCGCGCACGACGCGGACCGTGACCCAGTCGGTGGCGCCGTCGCCCGTCGTGGCCGGCTTCCACGCCGCCAGGTACGCGGCGGACCGGCAGTCGACGACCACGTCGCCGGCGGCACGCTCGTCGAGCGCCGCGGCCAGGTGCGGGCGCCACGCCGTGGCCAGCCTGCCGACGCCGGGCAGGTCGACGCCGATCGACAGGCGGTAGGCGGGGATGCGGTCGCCGGGTGCGACGACGCCCCACAGCCCCGAGAAGATCCGCACGGCGTGCGCGGCCCGGCGCGCGGCGCCGTCGGTCAGGTCGGCCAGGCCTGCCGCCGCGTACAGGACGCCGGTGTAGACGCGCGACGCCGGAGCAGCCGGCGCGCGCTCGAGCTCGACGTTGCGCGCGACCTCCGCCGCGACGCCGTCTCCGACCTTGAGCACCGACGTCGCGTCCGGCCGCGTGCTGGCCGTCACCAGCGCCTCAAGCACCTCCGTGCGCTGCGGCGTGAGCGACGGCGCGGTGAGCGTCGTCAGGTCCACGGGCGCGGCATCGGCGGGCGCGGGCGTCTTGCCCTCGGAGGGCGGCAGGCAGATCAGCACGGCGAACACCCTAAGCGCCGGGCCGACGCCGGAGGTCCGCCCGCGGGAGGTATCCTTCCGACTGCGGACGAGTCGGTCGGACGGTCGCGTCACCGGGCAACCGGTGCCGAGGAACGTCCGGGCTCCGAAGGGCGAGGTGGTGGCTAACGGCCACCCGGGGTGACCCGCG
>JAPSLQ010000272.1 GCA_031180595.1 Isoptericola sp.
AAGGAGCGAAGATGCCCCTCGTCGCGGGCGTGGACACGTCCACGCAGTCCTGCAAGGTCGTGGTGCGCGACGCCGGCACCGGCGCGCTCGTGCGCAGCGGCTCCGCCAAGCACCCCGACGGCACCGAGGTCGACCCGCGGCACTGGTGGGACGCGTTCCGCGCCGCCGCGCACGAGGCCGGCGGGCTCGACGACGTCGCGGCGATCGCGGTCGGCGGGCAGCAGCACGGTCTGGTCGCCCTCGACGCCGAGGGCGAGGTGGTCCGCGACGCCCTGCTGTGGAACGACACGCGCTCCGCGCAGGCGGCCGAGGACCTGATCCGCGAGCTCGGCGACGGCTCGCGCGAGGCCGGGGCGCAGGGGTGGGCCGACGCCACGGGGTCGGTGCTCGTCGCCTCGCTGACCATCACCAAGCTGCGCTGGCTGCGCGACGCCGAGCCCGAGAACGCGGCGCGCGTCGCCGCCGTCGCGCTCCCCCACGACTGGCTCAGCTGGCGCATCGCCGGCTACGGCCCGGCGGGCGACCCGACGGCGCCGCTCGGCCCGCAGCTCGACAAGCTCTTCACGGACCGCTCCGACGCCTCGGGCACCGGGTACTACGACGCCGAGGCCGACGGCCCGGACGGGCGGGGCGCGGGGGCCTACCGCCGCGACCTGCTCAAGCTCGCCCTGGGTCGCGACGACGTCGTGCTGCCGCGCGTCCTCGGCCCGGCCGAGCCGGGCGGGCTCGCCCATCCCTCGGTCGCGGGGTCCGCCGTCGACGGCGGCGCGCTGATCGGCCCGGGCGCGGGCGACAACGCGGGCGCGTCGCTCGGCCTGGGGATGCGACCGGGAGACATCGCGGTCTCGATCGGGACCTCCGGCGTCGTGTCCGCCGTCGCGCCGACGCGCACGGCGGACGGGTCGGGCGCGATCAACGGGTTCGCCGACGCGACCGGCAACGCGCTCATGCTCGCCGTGACGCTCAACGCCGCGCGGGTGCTCGACGCCGCCCGGACCGTGCTGGGCTGCGACTTCGACGAGCTGGCGCGGCTGGCGCTGTCCGCCCCGCCGGGGGCGGACGGGCTCGTGCTCGTGCCGTACCTCGAGGGTGAGCGCACCCCGAACCGCCCGGACGCGACCGGGACGCTGCACGGCATCCGCCTCGCGACGTCGACGCGTGAGCACCTCGCCCGCGCGTACGTCGAGGGCATGCTGTGCGGGCTGGCCGACGGGCTCGACGCGCTGCGCGCCCAGGACGTGCCGATCGACCGCGTGCTGCTCATCGGCGGCGCCGCCCAGTCGCGCGCGGTGCAGGCCGTCGCGCCCCAGGTGCTCGGCCTGCCGATCTCGGTACCCGAGCCCGGCGAGTACGTGGCCGACGGCGCGGCCCGCCAGGCGGCGTGGGTGCTCGCGGCCGCCTCGGACGCGGCCGCCGCGGCCCCGGCGTGGTCGACGACCGTCGCCACGACGCTCGACGCCGACCCACGACCCGTGATCCGCGAGCAGTACGCCGCGGTCCGCGACCTGGTCTGAGCCGATGAGCGTCGACACCACGCGCACGAGCGTCGGCGAGCACGTGGCCGCGCTCGCGCACCGGGCGCTCACGCTCGACATCGCCCTCCACACGGTCCAGGTGAGCGTCGGCGGCGACACGGTCCTGAGCGCCGCGTGCGACCCCCTCGGCCTGGACGCGCCGCAGCGGATGTACTCGGTGTCCAAGACGGTCACGGGACTCGCGATCGGCCTCCTCGCCGGCGAGGGCACGCTGGACCTGGACGACCCGGTCGTCGTCCACTTCCCCGAGACGAGGCCCGTGCACCCGTGGCTCGAGGCCACGACGCTGCGGCACATGCTCGCGATGCGCGGCCCGCACCGGTCGACGACGTACAAGCTCACCGAGGGCGGATGGCTCGAGTCGTACTTCCGCGTGCCGCCGACCCACCCGCCGGGCACCGTCTTCACGTACGACACGAGCGCGTCCTACGTGCTCGCCGCTCTCGTGGAGCGCCTGGCGGGCACGTCGCTCGCGGAGTACCTGCGCCCCCGCCTGCTCGACCCGCTGGGCGTCGGCCGGGACCTGCGCTTCCTCACCGGGCCGGAGGGCGTCAGCCACGGCGGCTCGGGCCTGGTCTGCACGCCCCGGGACCTGCTGCGCCTGGCGCACCTGCTGAACGACGGCGGCGTGCACGACGGCGCGCGGCTGCTGCCGGCCGACTACCTGACCGCCGCGGTCCGACCGCAGGCCGACACCGCCCTGCAGACGTGGGGCGCGTCGCTGCGCCACGGCTACGGCTACCAGCTCTGGCTCCCGCCGCGGGGAGGCTGGCTGATGTTCGGCCTCGGCGGGCAGATCGTCTACGGGGATCCGGAGCGGGCCCTCGCCGTCGTGGTCACCGCGGACTCCCAGGCCTGCGCGAGCGGCGACCAGCGGCTCCTCGACGACGTCCTCGAGCTGCTCGTCGAGCCGCTCGCCGGCGAGCTCGACGACGGCCGCCGGACCGGTCTCGCCGGCAGCCCGGGCGTCGGGCTCTCCTGGCCCGCGCCGCGGCACGACGCCACGCACGTGCGCCCGGTCGAGGCGCGCTACGTGAACACCGGCCCCGGCCCCGGACCGGCGGAGCTCGTCCTGTCCCTCGGCCACGACGGCGGCCGCGTGCGCGCGGCGGGCGACGGGGCCGTGGCCGGGGGCTGGGACCTCGAGCTGCGGTTCGACGGTCCGACCCGGGCGCGGCTCGACGGCCAGCCGGCTGTGGTCACCGCGGGATGGAGCGGCCCGGACGCGCTCGACCTGCGCTGCGCCCTGCACGGCGACGACCTGGCCACCTGGCGGGCACGGCTCGCCTGGACCGCCGACGGCTCGCTGGCCGTCCAGTCACAGGTGTTCGGCGAGTCGGCCGACCAGGCGTGGGGGTACCACGCGGCCTACCGCCCGGTCAGCCCTTGACGGAGCCGATGAGCGCACCCTTGACGAAGTAGCGCTGGATGAACGGGTAGACGAGCAGCATCGGCAGCGTCGCCACGACGATCACGGACATCTTCACGGACTGCGCCGGAGGCACGACGTCCACGACCGTGGCGTCCGCGTTCATGCCGCTCGCGACGATGACGATCTGGCGCAGCAGGATCTGGATCGGCCACTTCGTGGAGTCGTTGATGTACAGGATCGCGTTCTGGTACGTGTTCCAGTAGCCGA
>JAPSLQ010000273.1 GCA_031180595.1 Isoptericola sp.
CTCGAGCGCGTGTCGCTGCTCGAGACCCGCCGCCGGGTGGCCACGACGCTCCAGGAGTCGCTGCTCACCACGGCCGCCCCGGCCGTCGCGCACCTCGACATCGCGACGACCTACTCCCCCGCCGCCCGGACGGACCAGGTCGGCGGCGACTGGTACGACGCCGTCGTGCTCGACGACGACGCCGCGCTGCTCATGATCGGCGACGTCTCGGGCCACGACGTGCACGCGGCCGCGCAGATGGGGCAGCTGCGCTCGATGCTGCGCGTGCTGGCCTGGAGCCACGACGAGTCCCCCGCGACGCTCCTGACCCTGCTCGACCGCGCGAACGAGAAGCTCGGCCCGCGGGCCACGGCGACCGCCGTCGTCGCACGCCTCGACCGCGACCCGGCGCCGCGCGACGGCACCGCCGAGGGGCCCGGGGACCGCGCCTACACGCTGACGTGGTCGACGGCGGGGCACCCGCCGCCCGTCGTGCTGCGGGCCGACGGGCGCGTCGAGCAGCTCGCGGCGCGCCCCGACCTGATGCTCGGCGTCGAGCCGTCCACCGCTCGCCACGACCACATCGCCCACCTGCGGCCCGGTGACACGCTCGTGCTGTACACCGACGGGCTCGTCGAGGAGCGCGGCACGCTCATGTCGGCCCGGATCGCGGAGCTGGGCCGCGTGCTGGCGGCCTCGGCGGGCGTCGCCACCGGGGCGCTGCCGCGCACGCTCGTGCGCGGGCTCGTCGGGACGCGCCAGCGCGACGACGTCGCGGTGCTCGCGGTGCGCGTGCGCGCCCCGGTCCCGTCGGGCTGGCCCGCACCGGCCGGCCCGGCCCGGGCGGAGCGGCGCGTGGCGGACACGCTGTCCGACCTCGGCCCGGCCCGGCGCTGGGTCGACGACGTGCTCGAGTGCTGCGAGGTCGACGACGAGCAGCGCCGCACCGCGATGCTGCTCACGAGCGAGATCCTCACGAACGCGCTCGAGCACGGCGAGGCCCCCATCCTCGCGACCGTCGAGGTCGACGAGCGCCGGCTGCGCGTCGGCGTGCGGGACGGGTCCACGCAGGAGCCGGAGCTCAAGTCCCCCGAGCCGCACGACCTGTCGGGACGCGGGGTGCTGTTCCTCGAGCGGCTGGCCTCCCGGTGGGGCGTGGAGCGGCACGACGCCGTCGCCGTCGGGCGGCACTCCGACGCGGCCGAGGGCAAGACGGTGTGGTTCGAGATCGACCGCGGGGCCCACCCCCTCACGGGCGCGATCCGGCAGGTCCGGCTGAACCCTGCGACGGGCGCCATCCCGTTCGCCGGGACCCTGCTGGAGCGCGGGGACGATCATTCCTGAGGGGGAAGACGACTGTCGGTGCGCCGTCGTACCGTGTGAGGCGTGACACACACCGTCGAAGTCGATCCGCGCGAGACGAGCGACGTCAGCGCCGTCCTCGAGGCGTACCGCGGCGAGCTCACCGGCTACTGCTACCGGATGCTCGGCGGCGCGTTCGAGGCCGACGACGCGGTCCAGGAGACGCTGCTGCGCGCGTGGCGCGCGTACGACAAGTTCGAGGGGCGCTCGTCGGTGCGGTCGTGGCTGTACCGCATCGCGACCAACGTCTGCTTCGACCACCTCGGCTCGAGCAAGCGCCGCGAACGCCCCATGGGTCTCGGCGGGCCGAGCCCGGCCGAGCTCGAGTACTTCGGGGAGACGCTTCCGGAGGAGCGCTGGGTCGAGCCCGTGCCCGACGACGCCGTGCTGCCCCGCGAGGGCGACCCCGCCGACATGGCGATCGGGCGCGAGTCGATCCGGCTCGCGTTCGTGGCCGCGCTCCAGCACCTGCCGCCGCGGCAGCGCGCCGTGCTCGTGCTGCGCGAGGTGCTGCGCTGGTCGGCCGCCGAGGTCGCGACGCTGCTCGGCACGTCCGTCCCGTCGGTCAACAGCGCGCTGCAGCGGGCGCGCGCCACGCTCGGCGCCAAGGCGCTGCAGCGGGACGAGGCCGACGACGGGACGAACGCCGAGTCGTGGACGGAGGCGGACGCCGCGCTGCTCGAGAAGTACCTCGACGCGTTCGAGCGCTACGACATGGACGCGCTCGTGCGGCTGCTCCGCGAGGACGCCGTCCTCAACATGCCGCCGTACACCCTCTGGCTCGAGGGTCCGGACGACATCGTCCGGTGGATGGTCGGGCCCGGGGCGAAGTGCCGCGGCTCGCGCTGCCTGCCCGTCCGGGCCAACGGGTCCCCCGCGTTCGGCCAGTACCGGGTGGACCCGGCCGGCGGGTGGAGCCCGTGGTCGCTGTCCGTGCTGGAGCACGACGGCGAGGGTCGCGTCACCGGCATCACCACCTTCCTCGACACGGCCACGTGGTTCCCGCGGTTCGGCCTGCCGGCACACCTCGACTGACACGCACCGCGCGACGGGGGATCATGGGGCGCGTGACCGCGCCGCCCCGACCTCCGCACCGTGACGTGCGGCTCCTCGGGCTCGTCGCCCTCGGCGGTGCCGTGGGGTCGGCGCTGCGGTACGCCGCGGCGGCCGCGCTGCCCGCCGACGCGTCCTGGTGGCCGTGGCCGACGTTCGCGGTCAACGTGGTCGGCGCGTTCGCCCTCGGCTTGCTGCTGGAGGCCGCGGCGGTGCGGGGCCCCGAGACGGTACGCCTGCGCCGGGTGCGCCTCTTCGCCGGGACCGGCGTCCTCGGTGGTTTCACGACCTACTCGTCGCTCGCGCTCGAGGTCCACGTTCTCGTGATGCACCAGCTGTGGGCCGGCGCGGCCGCGTACGCCGCGGGGTCGCTCGTGCTCGGCACCGTCGCCGCGGTGCTGGGGATCGCCGTCGGGCGCCGGACGCGGCCGAGCACACCGGGCCGGCGTCTGTCGAAGGTGCCGCGATGAGCGGGCTGCTCGGTGCGCTGCTCGTCGGCGTGGGCGGCGGGGTCGGGGCCGCGGCGCGGTTCTGGGTCGCCGACGCGATCATGGCTCGCCGCGCCTCCGGGTTCCCCTGGGGCACCTGGGTGGTCAACGTCGCCGGCTCGCTCGCCGTCGGGCTGGTGGCGGGGTGGCTCGTCTTCGGCGGAGCGGGCGAGCACTGGCGGCTGCTCCTCGCGACCGGCCTGTGCGGCGGCTTCACGACCTTCTCGACCGCGTCCGTGGAGACCGC
>JAPSLQ010000274.1 GCA_031180595.1 Isoptericola sp.
CCGAGGCGGGGACGAGGTAGTCGTACTCGCGGTCCAGGTGCGCGGGCTGCAGGTCGAGCACGCAGCGCGCGACGGGCGCCTGCTCGGCGATCTCCTGCGCCCCGAGGGGCGCCGCCCTGCGGCCCTTCGCGCGGGTGGGCGGGGCGCCGACGTCCTCCAGGCCGAGCAGCGCCGGCTGCTCGGTGTCGGGGGCGTGGCTCACGCGCCTATCTCACCACGCACGACCGACGCCGCGGCGCCCCGCTCCACAGCCGACGGTGGTGCTCAGACGGCCGAGCGCAGGGCGTCGACCCGGTCGGTGCGCTCCCAGGTGAACTGCGGCAGCTCGCGGCCGAAGTGCCCGTAGACGGACGTGGCGGAGTAGATCGGGCGCAGCAGGTCGAGGTCGCGGATGATCGCCGCCGGCCGCAGGTCGAAGACCTCGCGGATCGCGGCCGTGATGCGCTCGACGGACACCGTCTCGGTGCCGAACGTCTCCACGTACAGCCCGACCGGGTGGGCCTTGCCGATGGCGTACGCGACCTGCACCTCGCAGCGGCGCGCGAGCCCGGCCGCGACGACGTTCTTGGCGACCCAGCGCATCGCGTAGGCGGCGGACCGGTCGACCTTCGACGGGTCCTTGCCGGAGAACGCGCCGCCGCCGTGCCGGGCCATGCCCCCGTAGGTGTCGACGATGATCTTGCGCCCGGTCAGGCCGGCGTCGCCCTGCGGGCCGCCGACGACGAACTTGCCCGTCGGGTTGACGATCATGCGCACGTCCGACGTGTCGAGCCCGACGCCCGAGACCACCGGCGTGATGACCTGGTCGACGACCTCGCGCTGCAGCTTCTCCTGCACGACGTCGACGTCGTGCTGCGTGGAGAGCACGACCGTGTCGAGGCGCACGGGCCGGTCGCCGTCGTAGCCGACCGTGACCTGCGTCTTGCCGTCGGGGCGCAGCCCCGGGAGCTCACCGCTCCGGCGGACCTCGGCCAGCCGCTCGGCGAGCCGGTGCGCGAGCCAGATCGGCAGCGGCATCAGCGTGGGCGTCTCGTCGGAGGCGTACCCGAACATCAGGCCCTGGTCGCCGGCGCCCTGGGCGTCGAGCGGGTCGAGGTCGCCGGAGTCGACACGCAGCTCGAGCGCCTTGTCGACGCCGGCCGCGATGTCGGGCGACTGCTGCCCGATGGACACCGACACGCCGCACGAGTCGCCGTCGAACCCGATCGCCGAGGACGTGTACCCGATGCCGCGCACGACGTCGCGCACGAGCTGCGGGATCTCGACGTAGGCCTCGGTCGTCACCTCGCCGGCGACGTGGACGAGGCCCGTGGTGACCATGGTCTCGACCGCCACGCGCGAGTGCGGGTCCTGCGCGAGCAGCGCGTCGAGGATCGAGTCCGAGATCTGGTCGCACACCTTGTCGGGGTGGCCCTCCGTGACGGACTCGGAGGTGAACAGCCGCAGCGCATCGGTCATGGACCACAGCCTACGTGCCACCGAGGCCGAGGACACGATCGCAGCGGCCCGATCGGGCCACCATGCGAGAACGTCTCAGATGCCGGACAAGACCTTGGTCACGGCGTCCCACAGCGCGTCCGCGACCTCGCGCTTGGTGCCGCGCGCGCCCGCGACGACGTCGCCTGCGGCGTCGACGACCGTCACCTCGTTGGTGTCCGCTCCGAAGCCGCGGCCGGCGCCCACGGCGTTGACCGCGAGCAGGTCCGCGCCCTTGCGACGCGCCTTGGCGCGTCCGTGCTCGAGCACGGAGCCGGTCTCGTCGCCCGTCTCGGCGGCGAAGCCCACCACGACCTGCCCGGGCCGCAGGCGGTCGCGCGCCAGCTCGGCGAGCACGTCCGGGTTCTCGACCAGCTCCACCGGCGCCGGGGCCTGCCCCGGCACCTTCTTGATCTTGGCGCCCGGCGTGCGGGCGGGCCGGAAGTCCGCCACGGCCGCCGCCATGACGACCACGTCGGCGTCCGCCGCGGCGGCGCGCACGGCGTCGCGCAGCTGCGCGGTCGACTCGACGTCGACGACCTCGGCACCCGCGGCCCGCAGCGGGGCCGTCGCGGCACGCTCGAGGTTGGCGGCCACGAGCACGACGTCGGCGCCGCGGTCGCGGGCGGCCTGGGCGAGCGCGAGTCCCTGCTTGCCGCTGGACCGGTTGCCGATGAAGCGCACCGGGTCGATCGCCTCGCGGGTGCCGCCCGCCGACACGACCACGCGCCGGCCGGCGAGGTCGGCCACGGCCGCCGGCGTCGCCGTGGACCCCGCCGACCCCGCGGCGACCTCGAGGGCGACCCGGGCGATCTCCTCCGGCTCGGGCAGGCGGCCCGGGCCGGTGTCGGTGCCCGTGAGGCGTCCGCTGGCGGGGTCCATGACGTGCACGCCGCGCTCGCGCAGCGTCGCGACGTTGGCCTGCGTGGCCGGGTGCTGCCACATCTCGGTGTGCATGGCCGGGGCCATGACGACGGGGCACCGCGCGGCCAGGAGCGTCGAGGTGAGCAGGTCGTCGGCCCGCCCGGTCGCGGCCCGCGAGAGCAGGTCCGCGGTCGCGGGGGCCACGACCACGAGGTCCGCGCCCTGGCCGAGCGCGACGTGCTGGACGTGCTCGACGTCGTCGAACACCTCGCTCGTCACCGGCTCGCCGGAGAGGGCCTCGAACGTCGGCGCACCGACGAAGCGCAGGGCCGACGCCGTCGGGACGACCCGGACGGCGTGGCCCTGCTCACGCAGCAGGCGCAGCAGGAGCACCGCCTTGTACGCGGCGATCCCCCCGCTGACGCCCAGCAGGATCCTCATGCGGCGCGGTCTCAGAAGGTGGCGGACTCGTCGTTCGCCTCGGCCGGCGCGGTCGCCGGGGCGTCGCCCTCGGTCGGGGTCACCGTCAGGAGGCCCTCGTTGATCTCGCGCATGGCGATCGACAGGGCCTTCTCCTGGTTGCGCGTCTCGACGAGCGGGCCGACGTTCTCGAGCAGGCCCTCGTTGAGCTGGGAGTAGTACGCGTTGATCTGGCGCGCGCGCTGGGCCGCGTACAGCACGAGGCCGTACTTCGAGTCGGTCTTCTCCAGCAGCTCGTCGATGGGCGGCTCGGTGATGCCGATCGGCTGGGCCACGGTTCCGGCCATGGGTCACACTCCAA
>JAPSLQ010000027.1 GCA_031180595.1 Isoptericola sp.
GACGGCGAGCGCGGCATGGCCGAGGCGCGCCGGCTGCTGGGGCTCGTGCGCGAGCACGGAGAGGCTGCCGAGCCGGGCCGGCCCGGCTAGCCGGGCCGAGCAGCCGGACACGCAGCCGAGCAGCCGGTCGAGCACGCGGGGGTGCGGTCCCGGTCGGGACCGCACCCCCTCGGAGGTTCGAGCTCGCGTCAGCCGGCGTGCGCCGGGCGTCGCTCACCGCGCGGGGTGCGACGCTCGGGCGCACCCTGGTCGACCGCGATGCGCAGCTGCTTGCCGGCGACGTGGGCGCGGGCGATGCGGTCCATGGTCGCGGCGTCGAGAGGCGTCGTGATGTCGACGAGCGAGAAGTTGCCGAAGATGTCGATCTTGCCGATGTCGCCGCCCGTGAGACCGCCCTCGTTGGTCAGCGCCCCGACGATGCCGCGCGGCTGCACGCCGTGCGTGTGGCCGACGGCGAGGCGGTAGCGCGTGCCCGCAGCAGGACGGCGGACGCCCTGGCGAGCGGGACGCTCGTCGTGGTCGCGCACGCCCCTGCGGTCGGCGCGCGGGTGCCGGGGCGTCCGGTCGCCGTCGCGGTCGCCGCGCTCGGCGCGGTGCGTCTCGCGCGTGCGGCCGCCGCGGGCCTCGGCGCGCTGCCGCTCGAACTCCTCCTGCTCGGCGCGCTGGCGCGGGCCGTCGTCGCCGACCGCGAGCGCCAGGAGGGCGGCGGCGAGGTCGAGGACCTCGTCGGTGCCGGCGTCGGCGGTGCGCTCCGCGAGCATCGCGCGGTACAGCTCGAGGCGCCCGGTCTCGCGGCGGGTCGCGACGGCGTCGAGCATGCGGCGCGCGCGGTGCTCGGAGACGTCCTTGGGGGAGGGGATCTCGATCTCGGTGAGCTCGGCGCGGATGGTGCGCTCGATGTGCTTGAGCTTGCCGCGCTCGTGCGGGGTCACGAAGGACAGGGCGCGGCCGGTGCGGCCCGCACGTCCGGTGCGGCCGATGCGGTGCACGTAGGCCTCGGCCTCGCGCGGGATGTCGAAGTTGACGACGAGGCCGATGCGGTCGACGTCGAGCCCGCGGGCGGCGACGTCGGTGGCCACCAGGACGTCGAGCGCGCCGGAGCGGAGGCGCTCGACGATGCGCTCGCGTTCCTTCTGGGCGACGTCGCCCGAGATGGTGGCGGCGGAGACGCCGCGCTCGACGAGCGCCGCGCCGACCTCCTCGGCGGCCGCGCGGGTGCGGGTGAAGACGATGGTGGCGTCGGCGTCGGACGTGGCGAGGACGCGTACGAGCGAGCCGACCTTGTGGCGGAACGGCACGATCGCATACGACTGATCGATGTTCGTCACGGTGCTCGACTGCCGCGAGACCGTGATCTCGACCGGGTCGGTCAGGTGCGTCTCCGCGACGGTGCGGATGGCGGGCGGCATGGTCGCGGAGAACAGGGCGACCTGGCGGCGCGCGGGCGCCTGGCCGAAGATCTTCTCGACGTCCTCGGCGAAGCCCATGCGGAGCATCTCGTCGGCCTCGTCGAGCACGAGGAAGCGGACCCCGTCGAGGGACAGCGAGCCGCGCTCCATGTGGTCCATGACGCGGCCGGGCGTGCCGACGACGACGTGGACGCCGTCGCGGAGCGCGCGCTGCTGCGGCACGTAGGGCGCGCCGCCGTACACCGACAGGACGCGCAGGCCGGGCAGGTGGGTCGCGAACGACTCGATGGCGTCGGCGACCTGCATGGCGAGCTCGCGCGTCGGCGTCAGGACGAGCGCCTGGACGTGCCCACGGGTCACGTCGGCGTCGGTGCCGACGGCGGCGAGCAGCGGGATGCCGAACGCGGCCGTCTTGCCGGTGCCGGTCTGGGCGACGCCGGTGATGTCGCGGCCGGACAGCAGCGCGGGGATGGCCCGCGCCTGGATGGGCGACGGGGTCGTGAAGCCGAGTTCGTCGACGGCGGCCTGCAGCGCCGCGGGCAGCGCGAGGTCGGAGAACGTGGGCTCGGTGGGCAGGGTCGAGTCAAGGGTGCTCATACGGGAAGATGACCGTTTCGTCGTGGCGGGAGGAGTCCTGCGTCGCCACGGGGGCGAGGCGGTCGCTCGTCCCGGACACACACACCTGACCCGGCTCTTTGCCGGGTTCGCACGAACACACGGGAGGGACGACGAACTCCGAAGTCGCTCCATCCTACGGGGTGGAGCGTCGCCGCGGGGCGTCCGCGTCGGTGAGGTTGCCCACTGCGTAGGATGGCGAGGACGGCACTGGGCCGGTTGACCACGAGGAAGGTGAGCGTGCAGGCAGGTCAGGAGGTCCGCTCCACGGTCTTCACGATCCCGAACGTCATCAGCCTCGTGCGTCTGGCGCTCGTCCCGGTCTTCGCCGTCCTGATCGTGTCCGGCCACGACCTGTGGGCGCTGGCGGTGCTCGCGTTCTCGGGCTTCACGGACTGGCTCGACGGCGTGCTCGCGCGGCGGCTCGACCAGGTCAGCAAGCTCGGCCAGATGCTCGACCCGGCGGCGGACCGCCTCTTCATCTTCGTGACCCTCGTCGGTCTCGGCTGGCGCGGGATCGTGCCGCTGTGGCTCGTCGTCGTCATCGCGGCACGCGACGTGATGCTGGCGGTCCTCCTGCCTCTGCTCACGCGCCACGGCTACGGACCGCTCGAGGTGAGCTTCGTCGGCAAGGCTGGGACGTTCGCGCTGCTGTACGCGTTCCCGCTGCTGCTGCTCGCGGAGGCGAGCGGCGTCGTCGGCGCCGTGGCCCACGTCATCGGGTGGGCGTTCACCTGGTGGGGCATCGCCCTGTACTGGCTCGCCGGACTGCAGTACGTGGCGCAGACCCGCCGGCTGGTGACGGCGGAGGGCACGCGGTGAGCACGCCGCCCGAGACCCGCGGCCCCGCCGCCCGTCCGCGCCCCGACGCCTCGATGACGCTGCTCGTGGAGGTGATGGAGCGGCCCCTGGACCCTGGCTACGCGGAGGCGGCGGCCCGACGGCGGGCCGTGCGCGAGGGGCGCCTGCCGGACCGGCGCAGCCCGGCCGGGGTGGTCCTGCTCCTGCTCGTGGCCCTCCTGCTCGGACTGATGTCCGCGAGCGCCGCCCGCCAGCTGCGGGTGCCGCAGGAGGGCGTGGCCGCCGCGCGCGAGCTCCTCGAGGAGGAGATCGCTGCCCGGTCGGCGCAGGCGGAGCAGCTCCAGGCGCGCTCGGCGGCGCTGAGCGCCGAGATCGAGACCTTGCAGCGCGCGACGTTGGCCCGGGACCCCGCCCTGGCGGAGCAGCTTCGCCTCGACGGGCTGGTCAACGGGTCCACCGCGGTCACCGGTCCCGGGCTCGTGGTCACGCTGACCGACGGCGGGGGCGGCCCGACCGACGACGCGGGGGAGGCCGGCTCGCGCGTGCAGTACACGGACGTCCGGACGGTGGTCAACGCCCTGTGGGCCGCCGGCGCGGAGGCGGTCTCCGTCGACGACCAGCGGCTGACGTCCCTGTCCGCGATCCGCAACGCGGGCGACGCCATCCTCGTCGACCTCGTCCCGCTGCCCGGCCCGACGTACACCATCCGTGCGGTGGGTGACCCGCAGCGGATGCAGGCCGCGTACGCTCGCTCCGACGCACCGGCCTACCTGCAGCTCCTGGCGTCCGGGTACGGCATCGAGTCGAGCGTGACGACGCAGGAGGAGCTCGAGCTGCCGGGTGTCGGGACGCAGCGGCTGCGCAACGCCGGGCCGCTCGTCGCCGGTGCTCCCAGCCCCAGCGCCCCCGGAACCGAGGAGGAAAGCCCATGATCGCCGTCGTCGGGCTCGTGATCGGCGTCGTCGCCGGGCTCGTGCTGCAGCCGACCGTGCCGGTCGCCCTGCAGCCCTACCTGCCCATCGCCGTCGTGGCGGCGCTCGACGCGCTGTTCGGCGGGCTGCGTGCGCTGCTCGACGGCCTGTTCGACGACAAGGTCTTCCTCGTCTCGTTCCTGTCGAACGTGGTCGTCGCCGCGTTCATCGTGTTCCTCGGCGACCAGCTCGGCGTCGGCTCCCAGCTGTCGACGGCGGTGGTCGTCGTCCTCGGGATCCGGATCTTCTCGAACGCGGCGGCGATCCGCCGGCACCTCTTCAAGGCCTGAGCATGACCTCGACCGACGACCCGCGCGACGCGCGCGACGACGACCCGCAGCCGCAGGAGGCGGTGGACGCCGACGCCACGACGGAGACCCGCGGCGCCGACGAGCCGGCCGGCTCTGGGCCGGAGGCGGTGACGAAGGACGCGAGCGGCCCCGCCATGGCGGCTCCGGGTGGCTGGCGCCGGCTGGGCGAGGCGTTGCGCCCGCGCCTGTCGCGCTCCCAGCTCCTGGCGGGGATCCTCTGCGCGGCGCTCGGCTTCGCCCTCGTGGTGCAGGTGCAGCAGTCGTCGTCGGACCAGCTGTCCTCGGCGCGCCAGGAGGACCTGGTGCGGCTGCTCGACGAGGTCACGCAGCGTGCGGACCGGCTCGACGACGAGGTGGCGCGGCTCGAGGCCACCCGGGACGAGCTCGCGTCGGGCACCGGGCAGGCGCAGGCGGCGCTCGAGCTGGCGCGCGAGCGGGCCCAGTCGGAGGGCATCCTGTCGGGCCGCCTGCCGGCCGAGGGCCCGGGCGTCGAGATCTCGATCCTCGACCCGGACGGCAACCTGACGGCCGCGCAGCTGTTCAACGTGCTCGAGGAGCTGCGCAACGCCGGCGCCGAGGCGATCGAGCTGAACGGTGCAAGGCTGGTGACGTCGTCCTGGTTCGTCGACCGCGACGGCGTGATCGTCGTGGACGACCAGGAGCTGGCGTCGCCGTACCGGTGGACCGCGATCGGGGACCCCGCGACGATCAGTCCGGCGCTCGAGATCCCGGGGGGCGCGTTCGCGACGGTGCGCAACAAGGGCGCGCGCGTGACGCTGCTGTCGCACGACCTGGTCCAGGTGACCGCCGTCCGTGCCCCCGAGGAGCCGCAGTTCGCGCGGCCCCAGGAGCCGCGCGAGTGACGACGGGAGTCCGGTTCGGCTTCCCGCACTGGCCGTGACGAGGTAGGTTGAGCGGACGAAGGCGCACGTCGGACGCACGACGGCACCTGGGGGCACGGTGAGCGCGTCACCCTGGTCCGGCGGTCGTCCGGCGGCCCGGCCCGACCTCACAGGAGGACTGATGACGGACCCCCGTGCTCTCCCGCCGCACCAGGCGGGCGCCGACACCACGGCGCACCTCGGGCGCATCGGCGTGCCCGCGGAGGAGCAGGTCCACCGCATCCCGCTGACCGCGGAGGAGGCGGCCGCCGTCGCGGCGCTGCCGCGGCACTCGGCGCTTCTCGTGGTGCAGTACGGGTCCGGGGCCGTGGGCGAGCGGTTCCTGCTCGACACCGACCGGGCCGTGGCCGGCCGCAGCGCCACCGCGGACATCTTCCTGGACGACGTCACTGTCTCGCGCAAGCACGCCGAGTTCGTCCGCGAGGGCGAGCGGTTCGTGGTGCGCGACATCGGGTCTCTCAACGGGACGTACGTCAACCGGGTGCGGATCGACGCGGCCACGCTGACCACCGGTGACGAGGTGCAGATCGGCAAGTTCCGCATGTCGTTCCACGCCAGCCCGCAGGCGCCGCGGGACACGCAGGCGCCCCTGCCGTGACGCCGGCGCACGCGGCGAGCGGTCCCGAGCCGCGGCGGGAGGCCGGTCCCGAACCGTGGCCGCAGGGCATCTCCCGCCAGGCCACGATGCGCATCTCCGACGTCCTGGCCCAGCTGGGGCAGGAGTTCCCGTCGGTCTCGCACTCGAAGCTGCGCTTCCTCGAGGAGCAGGGCCTCATCGACCCGGTCCGCACGCCCTCGGGGTACCGCCAGTACAGCCCGGCCGACGTCGAGCGGCTGCGCTTCGTGCTGACCGAGCAGCGGGACTCCTACCTCCCGCTGAAGGTCATCAAGGAGCGGCTCGCGGCCATGGACGCGGGCGAGCCGGCGCCCGGCCCCGCACCACGGCTCGCCGACGCCTCCACGGAGGACGGCCCGTCGTCGCGCCGGCGGTGGACCGTGGACTCGCTGGCCGAGGCGACCGGTACGGAGGCGGCGTTCGTGCAGCAGCTCGTCACGGCCGGCGTGCTCCACCCCGGCCCCGGCGGCTGGTTCGACCCCGGGGCGCCCGACGTCGTGCGGATCGCGGCGCGGCTGGCCGAGTACGGCATCGAGCCGCGGCACCTGCGGTCGCTGCGCGCGTCCGCCGACCGCCACGTCAGCCTCGTCGACCAGCTCGTCGCGCCCTACCGCAAGCAGCAGACCACCTCGGCGCACGCCCAGGCTGCCACGCTCGGCACCGAGGTCGGCGAGCTGCTCGCCCGCCTCCACACCGCCTGGGTCCGCCAGGGAGTCGCCGACCTGGGCTGAGGCCCGCGGCGCCGGGGGAGATGTCGCCCTGACCGCGACGCCGCACCGCCCGCCGTCGTACCGTGGGTCGGTGGAGGCAGAAGTGCCCGACGACGCCCCGATGGTCCCCGTGGAGGTTCTCGGCGTCCGCCAGCAGCAGCACGACCAGGAGATCGTCGTCCTGCTGCTCGACGCGGCGGCCGACCTCGCCGTGCCCATCGTCATCGGGGCGCGCGAGGCATCGGCGATCGCGATGGCCCAGGCGGGGCTCGTCACGCCTCGTCCCATGACCCACGACCTGCTCCGGGACCTGCTCGGCGCGGTCGGGGTCGAGCTCGAGCGCGTCGAGATCGTCGCGCTCGACGGCGGGATCTTCTTCGCCGAGCTCGTCCTGTCCAACGGGGTGCGTCTCGACTCGCGCGCGTCCGACGCGATCGCTCTTGCCGTGCGCACCGACAGCCCGGTCCTGTGCTCGGCCGAGATCATCGCCGCGGCCGGCGTCGAGGTGGTCGACGTCGAGCAGCAGCGCGAGGTCGAGAAGTTCCGCGACTTCCTCGACCACGTCAACCCCGAGGACTTCACCGACCCGAGCGGCTCCGGCCCGGCGGGGGAAGGGCCCGACGGTCCGCGCGACGGGCCCGACGACACGCAACCATGAACCTCAGGTCGAGGGTCATCGTCGGCTACCGTGGGGACTCGGAAACCTTCAAGTTCAGGTCGAGGGTTGCCCCGTCCAGCATGGTCGCCGCGGTGGCGAGGCGTCCGGTCTCGCGCGACACGCCGGAACGGCTCGGGGCCCACGTCGTTGACGGCCCCCCGGGCGCCCCCTAGCGTGGAAGCGACATCACAGGAGGCACAGTGAACAGCAGCGGTGAGGCAAGCGCCCCGGCGCCGGGCGTCTCGGTGCCGCACGGCGCCCAGGGGCTTCTCTTCGGCGAGGACCTCACGGAGCAGGACGCCGGCACGGGCTACCGCGGCACGACCGCCTGTCGCGTCGCCGGCATCACGTACCGCCAGCTCGACTACTGGGCCCGCACCGGCCTCGTGGAGCCCTCGATCCGCCCGGCCACCGGCTCGGGCACGCACCGGCTGTACAGCTTCCGCGACATCCTCGTGCTCAAGGTCGTCAAGCGCCTGCTCGACACGGGCGTCTCGCTCCAGCAGATTCGCAGCGCCGTGACGCACCTGCGTGAGCGCGGCGTCGACGACCTCGCGCAGATCACGCTCATGAGCGACGGCGCGTCGGTGTACGAGTGCACGTCGCCGGACGAGGTCGTCGACCTCGTCCAGGGCGGGCAGGGCGTCTTCGGCATCGCCGTCGGGCGCGTCTGGCGGGAGATCGAGGGCACGCTGTCCGAGATGCCGACCGAGTCGCTCGACGACCCGGACACCGTCGCCTCGCACGAGGGTGACGAGCTCGCCGCCCGTCGCCGCGCCCGCAACGCCGGCTGACGCGTCGCGCGAGATGCGCCTGACGTTCTACGGCCACGCCTGCGTCCGGGTCGACGACGCGACGACGCGCCTGGTGATCGACCCCGGCACCCTGGCCGACGCCGCGGGTGCCCTCGACGGCGCCACGGCCGTCCTCCTCACGCACGAGCACCCGGACCACGTCGACACGGGTGCCCTCGTGCCGGCGCTGAGCGCCGACCCCGCCCTCGAGGTGCGCGCGACCCCCGCGGCGGCCGCCCTCCTCGTCGCCGCCGGAGCCCCGGCCGGGCGCGTGCACGCCGTGGCTCCCGGCGAGGTGCTGCGGCTCGGCGACGCGCGGGTCGCCGTCGGCGGCGGCAGGCACGCCGCCGTCCACGAGCGGCTCGAGCGGATCGAGAACCGGACCTACCGCGTCGAGCTCGGCAGCGCCGTCGTGCACCACCCCGGCGACTCGTTCGACCCGCCCGACGCCCCGGTCGACGTGCTGCTCGTGCCCGTGGCCGCCCCGTGGCTGCGGCTCGCCGACGCGATCGACCACACGCTGGCCGCGAGCGCCCGCGTCGTCGTGCCGATCCACGACGCACCGCTGTCGGAGGTGGGGCACGGGCTCGTGGCGAAGTTCCTCGACACGGCCCGCCTCGGCGGCGAGCACGAGTACTGCCGGCTGCGCGCGGGGGAGTCGTTCGACCTCTGAGCGCCGGTCAGAGCAGCGGGCGCAGCGGGGAGAGCACCAGCTCCGCGACCTTCTTGACGAGGGAGCGCCGTTCCCACTCCTCGAGCGTGAGCTCGCGCGCGTTGCGCAGGTCCATCCGGAAGATGTCCTCGAGCCGGGCTGCGGCCTGGTCGTCGACGATCTCGAGGTTGATCTCGTAGTTGCCGGTGAGGCTGAGCCGGTCGATGTTCGCCGTGCCGACGGTCGACCACGCCCCGTCGATCGTCGCGGTCTTGGCGTGGATCATCGCCCCCTGGTACAGGAAGATGCGCACACCGCCGCGCAGCAGGGCGGCGTAGTGGCCGCGTGCGAGCCAGTCGGCGACCACGTGGTTGGAGCGTTCGGGCACCAGCACGCGCACGTCGACGCCGCGGGCCGACGCGTTGAGCAGGGCGGTGAGGATGTCCCGGTCGGGGATGAAGTACGCCTGCGTGATGTACACGTGCGAGCACGCGCGGTCGATCGCGTCCAGGTAGAGGCCCCGGATGGGGAAGACCAGCTGGCTCGGGGCGTTGCGGGCCGCGCGCAGGTGCGGCAGCCAGTGCGGGGAGCCCACGTCCTGCAGCACCGGCAGGTCGTCGGTGCGCCAGCGGTTCCAGAAGTCGACGAACGCGTTGCGCAGCTCCCACACGGCCGGGCCGGTCACGCGCACGTGCGTGTCGCGCCAGTGCGTCGCGTAGAGGGAGCCGATGTTGTACCCGCCGACGAAGGCGGTCTCGTCGTCGACGACGAGGATCTTGCGGTGGTCGCGACCCGAGTGCCGGATGCCGGAGACGAGCACCGCAGGACGCAGGATGGGGAAGCGCAGGACGTTCACCTGGGGCGGGAAGTCGTAGAACGAGCGCGGCACGACGAGGTTGGCGAACGTGTCGTAGACGACGTACACGTCGACCCCGCGGTCGGCGGCCTCGGAGATCGCCTCCTTGAACCGCGTCCCGACCTCGTCGCCCTTCCAGATGTAGGACTCGAGGAGGATCTGCTTCTTCGCACCGCGGATCGCGGCGAGCATGTCCTGGTACAGGTCGGCGCCGTAGGTGTAGACGGTCGTCGAGCTCTTGCCGATCTGCGTCGTGGCGGGCGGCGCGGTGGGGAACCGCTTGTCGAGCGGGTAGCGCTGCCCGCGGACCTTGTCCAGGAGCATGAGCCCGGCCGCGGTGGCGACGGGCGCGATCGCGGCCGCGAGCGCCGTGCGCCGGGCGAACCTGCGGACGACCGACCAGTCGACCTCGACGGTGACGGCCGGGTTGCTGAGCTGGGGCAGGTGAGGCGGCACGCGCTCACGGTATCGACCGCGACACGCCTGCGCCTGTCGATTCAGCCCGTCGTCAGCGCGCCGGACAGCGGGTGGGTGCGGATCGCGGCGGCGAGCTCGCCCTCGATGCGGTCCAGGTACACGCCGGTCGTGGCGATCGACGCGTGACCGAGCAGCTCGGCGACGACCTTGACGTCCCAGCCCTCGGCCACGAGCAGGGTCGCCGTGGTGTGGCGCAGCGCGTGCGGCGTGGTGGGTCGGCGGTACGGCGCGGGCATCCTCTCGACGGCCCGGGAGAGCAGGCCCCGGATGGCTTGCGTGTCGACGCGCCGACCCCGCCATGACAGGAGCAGGGCGCGCTGGGCGTCGGGGTCGTCGGGGCGGCGCGCGGCGAGGCGCGGGCGCAGGTGGGTCAGGTAGTCCTCGAGGGCGGCCGCCAGGGGCCGGCTGAGGGCGACGGTGCGCGTCGCCCCGCCCTTGCCGACGATGTGCCAGCGGGTCTCGTCCGGCTCGCGGACGAAGTCGGCGACGTCGGCGCGCGCGAGCTCGGACACCCGCGGCCCCAGGACGACCAGAAGCGCGACGACGAGCCGGTCGCGCAGGGCGAGCGCCTGGTCGGTGCGGTGCCGGCGGACGGGCCCGGACCGGCCGGTCCCGGTGCCCGGTGCCGCGGTGCCGGGCGCGGTGTCGCCGCCGTCCGTGCCGGCGAGGGAGGAGACGCTGGCCAGGAGCGCCTGAGCGGCCGAGGCGGAGAGCGCGGTGCGCTCCACGCGGAGGCGCTCGCGCACCTTGGCCGCAGGGGAGGCCCACTGCATGGGGTCCGCCTGGACCCAGCACTGGCGCACGGCGTGCGAGAAGAACCGCGTCACCGACTGTCGGAACCGGTTGACGGTGGCGGTCGAGCGCCCAGGAGCGCCCTTGCGCGCCGGGTCGGCGTACCGGCCGTCGGGACTGGCCTGGTACCGCACGAGCGCGTCGTCGACGTCGTCGCCCGTGACGTCGTCGAGCACGCGAGCCGGGCCGAGGAGCGTGACGAGCTCGGTGACGTCGCGCTCGTAGCTGCGGGCCGTGGCAGGGGAGAGGACGCCGCGGACGGTCTCGACGCGGACGGATGCGAGATACCGGTCCGCGGCCTCGGAGACGGTGAGGCGCTCGAGGCGGGGCGGTGCGACCACGGGTTCCTCCGTTGCGGTGCCGACGTCGGGTGCGCGCGCAGGGCTGTGACCTGCGGAGTCGTGGTCAGGGTAGGAGGAGCCACCGACACGGACGAGACCACTGTGTTGTGCTATACACACTGGTTTACACCGTATGTCCGATTCAGGATATCCGGCGTCGCAGGGATGTGCGAGCATCGCAGCCAGAGCCCGGAGGGCTCCCGGACGAGGGGTGCCGTACCCGGTGTGCGACAAGACGGCACCGGAGGAGAGCGTCATGTCCTGGATCGTCTTGATCGTCTCGGGCGCGCTGGAGGCCGTGTGGGCGACGGCGCTGGACCGTTCGCAGGGGTTCACGAGGCTCGGGCCGTCGGTCGTGTTCTGCGTCGCGCTGGTGGCCAGCATGGTGGGTCTGGGGTGGGCGCTGCGTGAGCTGCCGGTCGGTACGGCGTACGCCGTGTGGGTCGGCATCGGTGCGGCGCTGACCGTGCTGTACGCGATGGCCACGGGCTCCGAGCCGTTCTCGGTCGTGCGCCTGCTGCTCGTCGCGGGGATCGTCGGCTGCGTGATCGGCCTCAAGGTCACGCACTGAGACGCGAGCGGCGGGTCGCTCGGGGGATCGCCGGGTGGGTCCCGGGGCGGGCCTGCTTCACGCGTAATGACATAATGTGCATTATCGGCTGAGGCGACAGCCACGGATGATGCCAGGATCGGGACCTGTGACATCGCCTGTACCCGCCGTCTCACCGTCGACGCTCGCGACGTCCCTGCGGCGTGCGTCGCCGCGCGACACCGACGCGCTGCACGACTTCCTCCAGGAGGTCGACCTCACGGCCGCCGACCTCGACGTACCCGACGTCCGCCTGTGGGCCGCGCACGACGAGGCCGGCAGGATCGTCGCCAGCACCGGCTACGAGCTCAGCCGCGACGGGCGTCACGCGCTCGTGCGCAGCGTCGCCGTCGCACCCTCCGTGCGTGGAGCCGGCCACGGGACCGCCCTGGCACGGTTCGCCCTCGACGACGCCTCGGCTCGCGGTGCGACGCGTGCCTGGCTGTTCAGCCGCCGGTCCGGTCCGTTCTGGCAGCGTCTCGGGTTCGAGCGCGCCGTTCGCGACGAGCTCGTCGCCGTCCTGCCCGAGTCGCACCAGGTCCGGCTCTTCGCGTCCACGGGACAGCTGCACGACGAGGTCGCCTGGAGCCGGGCGCTCCCTGCGTGACGCCCCACTCCCCTGCCTTCCGATGAATCCGGGCTATGCGGTCAAATCGGACATCCCCCGTCGGCGTCGGTAGCCGGTGCTACGTTCCGACCCATGGCTGACCGCGGCGTCACCGACTGGCTGCTCGAATCGGACCCGGCACTGCGCTGGCAGGTGGAGCGCGACCTGGTGCGCCTGCCGCGGGAGGCGTGGTCGGCGACCAGGGAGCGGGTCGCGACCGAGGGCTTCGGCGCCCGCCTCCTCGCGCTCCAGGACCCGGACGGCCAGTGGGCCGGCGGGGCGTTCTTCCCTGCCGGCTTCGACTTCGAGGGCCCCGAGGCGCAGGCCGGCCAGCCGTGGACCGCGACGACGTGGAGCCTGAACTCGCTGCGCGAGTGGGGCCTCGACCCGGCAGCACTCGGTGACACCGCTGCGCGCCTCGACGCCAGCAGCCGCTGGGAGTACGACGACCTGCCGTACTGGGGCGGCGAGGTGGACTGCTGCATCAACTCGTGGACCCTGTCCAACGGGCTGTGGCTCGGCGCCGACGTCGACGGCATCGTGGACTGGTTCCTCGCTCACCGGCTGCCCGACGGCGGGTGGAACTGCGAGTGGGTGAACGGGTCTACCCGTTCCTCGTTCGCCTCGACCCTCAACGCCCTCAAGGGCCTCCTGGACTACGAGAAGGTCACGGGCGACACCGGGCGCGTCCGCGACGCGCGACGCGGCGGCGAGGAGTACCTGCTGAGCCGCGGGCTGTACCGGCGGCTGTCCACCGGAGAGCGCTTCGCACCCTGGGCGGTGCACTTCGCGTACCCGTTCCGCGCGTTCTACAGCGTGCTCAACGCCGCCGACTACTTCCGCGCCGCGTCCCTGCACGACGGCACGCCGCCCGACGGGCGCATGGCGGACGCCATCGAGAAGATCCGTGCGGCGCGACGGCCCGACGACACGTGGGTCCAGGAGCGCCGGCACGCCGGTCGGGTCTGGTTCGAGGTCGACGTCGCGGCCGGTGAGCCGTCGAAGTGGCTCACGTTCTACGCGACGCGCGTGCTCGAGTGGTGGGACGCCCGAGCGGCCTGACGACCGCCGCTCCCCCGCTGCCGCACGCTCCGGTGCGGGCGACGGCTCAGCGCCCGGGCCGCGCCCGCCAGTGCCCGGCGACGGCCCGGCCGGCGCGCGCGTGCGCCGGGATCCAGATCGCTCCGTCGGGCGGACCGACCGCACGCCCGGCGTCGTCCGTGGACGGTGCCGTCCGGCCCGACGCCAGCACGCGCCGCACGTCCTCGGCGCGCCGCGCGGTCCGGTCCACGAAGCTCGCCGCGACCGTCGCGTCGACCAGGTCGCTCTCGCCCGCGACCGCGGCCGCGTCCCGCACCGCGTCGGGCAGGGCGTCCGCGTACCCCGCGGCGACCTCGACGAGCCAGTCGGGGTCCACGCCGAGGTCGGTCGCGGCGCTCGCCACGTGCCGAACGCCGACGCGGCGCAGGCGGTACTCGCCGCCGAGCTTCATCGCGAGCCGCGCCCGGTAGCGCACCTCGTCGGGCTCCCACAGCAGCGCGGCGCTGAGCAGGTCGTACAGCGGGGCGAGCGCCGTGCGCGACCCGACGTGGAGCAGGGCGAAGTTCTTCGCGTGCGCGTCCGTCCCCGCCGCGACCCAGTTGAAGGCGGCCGACCGGGCGACGTCGGAGCGCGCCGCGGCGAGGTCACGGCGGTCGACCGCCGTGGCGAGGACGTCCGCGACCTCGCGCAGACCCGGTCCGCCGTCGGACTCGTACTTCGACGAGCGCCACAAACCCATCGCCTGGCACATGTCCTCCTGGTGCAGGCGCCGCACGCCACCGTCGGGCGTGGCCAGCCGGTCGAACCGCTCGACCACCACGGCGGGCTGGTCCTCGAACCACGCCGGCTCCACGCGGGCGACCGGCAGCCCGAGGGCGCGCGCCGCGCGCATGGTCACCAGCTCGGCGGCGTCGGAGTGGGCCAGACCGCCGACGCCGATCTTGAAGATGTGCGTGCTCGCGGCGCGGCCGGTGGGCTGGTGCCACGCGCCGTCGGCGCCGCGCGCGAGCGCGAACTTGCCCTGCTGGCCCCCGAGCGAGAACCGGCCCCCGTGCTGCTCGAAGAACCACGAGCTGTTGTCGGCGCGCAGCTCCCGCAGGTGTGCCGCGATCTCCGGCTCGGACAGCGGCCGCGTGCCCGCGCCGTCACCCGGTGACTCGCCCTCGGGCAGCAGCTGCACCGCCCCGGCGCAGTCGGCGCCCATGTGGCGCAGGAGGTTGAACGCCGTCGGGCGCCGCTCGCCGAAACGAGCCGCCCACCGGGCTCGCACGTCGTCGCTGTCCGGCAGGAGGTTGTCGATCCACGGGGCGGCGACGTCGTGGCCGTGGCGCGCCACGTGCCTCGGCATGCTCAGCGACAGCGACGGCGCCGCGCGCAGCCGCTGGTACGCCGTCGTGTACTCGAACGTGACGTCGCCCCGGCGGTCGCGCTCGAGGGTGCCGGCGTGCGTCCCGTCGAGCCAGACGTCGAGCCGGTCAGTCACGGGCGCGTCCGAGGACCGTCTCGAGCGCGTCGTCCGGCTCGTCCGGGGCGACGTCGACGACCAGGTCCACGGCACGCAGGGCGTCAAGCACCAGGTCGACGCGTGCGGTGGGCGCTCCGGCCTCGGCGGCGATGACCCACTGGCGCGACACGTCCACCGCGGCGGCGAGCTCGGCCTGGGTCATGCCCTTCTCCTTGCGCGCACGCCGCAGCAGCGCGCCGATCTGCTCGGCGTTGGTGACGATCACTGCCCGATCCTCCCGTGAGGAATGTCAACCGGACGTGACATCCCGCAGGATGTCAACGCTAAGTGACATGCTTACGGATGTCAACGACAAGTGACATCACTCCGCCGTGCGGGTGCGCTCCGCCACCACCGCGGCGACCGCCTCGATCTCGACGAGCGCTCCCTCCGGCCCCAGGTCGGCGACCATCGCGACCGTGATCGCGGGCGGTGGGGCGCCGTCGGGCCAGAGCTCGCCGAACACAGCGATGCCCTCCTCGATCGGCGACCCGTCGACGACGAGGATCGTCCATCTCACGACGTCGGTGAGATCCGCGCCCGCCGCCTCCAGGCAGGCGACGAGGTTCCGGAACGCCTGGCGGGTCTGTTCGCCGACGCCGGGCCCGACGACCGTCCCGTCGGGCCCGACGCCGTTCTGCCCGCCGACGTAGATCGTGTCGGCACCCGCCGGCACGCGTACGGCCTGGCTGAAGAAGGGGCTGGAGTGCAGGGACTCGGGGTTGATGTGCGTGGCGATGCCCATGGGGCACGGTACCCACGACCCTCCGACACTCCCGGCCGGGGGCACGGTCGCCGGGCGTCAGTCGCCGACGTACTGGGCCAGGTGCTCCCCCGTCAGCGTCGAGCGCGCGGCCACGAGCTCGGCGGGCGTGCCCTCGAAGACCACCCGCCCGCCGTCGTGCCCGGCGCCGGGTCCGAGGTCGATGATCCAGTCCGCGTGCGCCATGACCGCCTGGTGGTGCTCGATGACCACGACCGACTTGCCCGAGTCCACGAGTCGGTCGAGCAGGGCGAGAAGGTTCTCCACGTCGGCCAGGTGCAGGCCCGTCGTCGGCTCGTCGAGGATGTAGACGCCGCCCGGCTCGCCCATGTGCATGGCGAGCCTGAGCCGCTGACGCTCGCCGCCGGAGAGGGTGTTGAGGGGCTGGCCGAGCTTGATGTAGCCGAGCCCGACGTCCTCCAGGTGCGACAGGATCTTGTGCGCGGCGGGGATCTTGGCCTCACCCTCGCGGAAGAACGCGTGCGCCTCCGCGACCGACAGGTCGAGCACCTCGGCGATGTTCAGCCCGCCGAGCCGGTACTCGAGCACCGCGGCCTGGAACCGCTTGCCGCCGCAGTCCTCGCAGGGCGTCTCGACGGTCTCCATGAAGCCGAGCTCGGTGTAGATGCGGCCGTTGCCCTTGCAGGTCGGGCACGCGCCCTCGGAGTTGGCGCTGAACAGGGCGGGCTTGACGTCGTTCGCCCTCGCGAACTCCTTGCGGATGGGCTCGAGCAGGCCCGTGTACGTGGCCGGGTTGGAGCGGCGGGACCCCTTGATAGCGCCCTGGTCGACGACGACGACGCCGTCGCGGCCCGCGAGGTTGCCGTGGATCAGGGAGCTCTTGCCGGACCCGGCCACACCGGTGACGACCGTCAGGACGCCCGTGGGGACGTCCACGTCGACCCCGACGAGGTTGTTCTGCGACGCCCCACGGATCTCCAGGGCACCGTCGGGTTCCCGGACCGACTCCTTGAGGCTCACCCGCAGGTCGAGGTGCTTGCCGGTGAGGGTGTCGCTGGCCCGCAGCCCCTCGACCGTGCCCTCGAAGCAGACGGTGCCGCCGTCCGACCCGGCGCCCGGTCCGAGGTCGACCACGTGGTCGGCGATGGCGATGGCCTCGGGCTTGTGCTCGACGACGAGCACGGTGTTGCCCTTGTCGCGCAGCTCGATCAGCAGGTTGTTCATCCGCTGGATGTCGTGGGGGTGCAGGCCGATGGTGGGCTCGTCGAACACGTAGGTGACGTCCGTCAGGGCGGAGCCCAGGTGGCGGATCATCTTCGTGCGCTGCGCCTCTCCCCCGGACAGCGTGCCGGCGGAGCGGTCCAGGGACAGGTAGCCCAGCCCGATCGCGACGAACGAGTCGAAGAGGTGCAGCAGCGCGTCGCGCAGCGGGGCGACCCCGGGGTCGTCGACGCCGCGCACCCACTCGGCGGCGTCGGTGATCTGCATCCGGCACACGTCCGCGATGCTGAGCCCGCGGACCTTCGCCGAGCGGGCGGACTCGTTGAGCCGCGTCCCGTCGCAGGCCGGGCACGGCCCGAACACGGCCGCACGCTCGACGAACCGGCGCACGTGCGGCTGCAGGGACTCCGGGTCCTTGCCGAACATCGAGGCGCGCAGCTTCGGGATCAGGCCCTCGTAGGTGAGGTTCATCCCGAGCGCCTTGATCTTGGTCTTCTCCTTGTACAGGAAGTTCTCGCGCTCGGTGGCGGTGTACTCGCGCACGGGCTTGTCCGGGTCGACGAACCCGGACTCGGAGAACCCCTTGACCATCCAGCCGTCGGCCTTGTAGCCGGGCACGAGGATCGCGCCCTCGTTGAGCGACCTGGACTCGTCGACGATGACGGACAGGTCGAGGGTCGAGACCGTGCCGCGCCCTTCGCACTCGGGGCACATGCCGCCGAGGTAGACCTGCTCGCGCACGATCTTCTTGTCGGTCTTGCCGTCCGCCTTGTCGGTCGACATCACGCCGCTGGCGCGCGACGTCGGGACGTTGAAGGAGAAGGCGGTCGGAGGGCCGACGTACGGCTCGCCGATCCGGCTGAACAGGTTGCGCAGCATCGCGTTCGCGTCCGTGACGGTGCCGACGGTGGAGCGGACGTTGGCGCCCATGCGCTCCTGGTCCACGAGGATCGCGGTGCTGATGCCCTCCAGGTGGTCGACGTCGGGCCGCGGCAGCGAGGGCATGAAACCCTGCACGAACGTCGAGTACGTCTCGTCGATGAGCCGACGGGACTCGGCGGCGATGGTGGCGAACACCAGCGAGCTCTTGCCCGACCCGGAGACGCCGGTGAAGACGGTGAGCCGACGCTTCGGGATCTCGAGGGAGACGTCCTTGAGGTTGTTCTCGCGGGCGCCGCGGACCCGGATCACGGTGTGGCGGTCGGCGGGATGCTGGGTCGCGGGCTCCTGCGTCGTCGTCATGGTCATAGTGTGTCCGACTCCAGTGCTCGTCCGGTGATGGTCAGGTGCTGCCGGGTGCTGGTCAGGTGCTGCCGGGTGCTGGTCAGGTGCTGGTCAGGTGCCGGTCAGGTCCCTCGTCAGGTTCGGCAGCGCCTCATCGGCGCGTGAGGCGCACGACCGGGTAGACGCGCGCGCTCTTGCGCTGGTGCTTGTCGATGTGCGGAGCAGCGGCCGCGACGCGCGGCCACACGGCCTCGCGAGCCGCGCCGTCGAGCACCTCGGGCATCACCGGCACCGGGACTGCCCCGTGCACCTCGACGCGGACCTCGTCCGGGTTCGCCGTCAGGTTGGCGAACCAGCCCGGGTGCCGGCTGCCGCCCCCCGACGCGACGACCAGCCAGGCTCCGTCGCCGTCGTCGAACCAGGCGAGCGGCGACTGCCGCGGCTCGCCGGTGCGGCGGCCCACCGTGTGCAGGACCAGCAGGTCCATGCCCATCATGCGACCGCCCTTGGCCCGGATCTTCGCGATCGTGCGGGCGTTGGCCTTCTTCTGCATCCAGAGCGACAGCGCGCCGGGAGTGCCCTTCGGGCGACGGGTCGTCGTCTGCACCTGCTGCGTCATGGCGCTCACCGGACCTCGTCGATGCGGACCATGTTGCCGGCGGGGTCGCGGAACGCGCAGTCGCGCACGCCCCACGGCTGCTCGGCGGGCTCCGAGACCACCTCGGCGTCGGCCGCCTGGAGCTTCTCGAACGTGCCGTCCAGGTCCTTCGTGGCGAGGATGATGGACTGGTAGCTGCCCTTGGCCATGAGCTCGGCGATCGTCCGGCGCTCGTCCTCGGTGATGCCCGGGTCCGCCGCCGGCGGCGTCAGCACGAGGCGCACGTCGGGCTGCGACGGCGCGACGAGCGTGAGCCAGCGCATCGCGCCCTGGCCGACGTCGCCCTTGAGCTCGAACCCGAGCAGGTCCCGGTAGAACGCCAGGGACGCCTCCGGGTCGGTGTGCGGGAGGAACGTGGTGTGGATGGTGATGTCCATGCCGGTCACGCTAGGTGCGCGTGGGCGGCGGGCGCTTCTCGATTCCTGATCGGTCTGGAGACCTGCTTGGTGACGCAGGACGGCAGCTCCCCCGCCTCGGCGGTGCGGGCCCGGCGCCGGTACTCGCTGGGCGACATCCCGACCAGCTCCGTGAACCGCGTGCTGAACGTGCCGAGGGACGAGCCGCCGACGACGAAGCACACCTCGGTGACGCTCAGGTCGCCGCGGCGCAGCAACGCCATCGCACGCTCGATGCGCCGGGTCATGAGGTAGGCGTACGGCGACTCCCCGTAGGCGGCCTTGAACTGCCGGCTCAGGTGCCCTGCCGACATGTGCACGCCGCGCGCGAGCGCCTCCACGTCCAGCGGCTGCGCGTACTCGCGGTCGATCCGGTCCCGGACGCGGCGCAGCAGCGCGAGGTCGCGCAGACGCTGCGTGGCGTCGACACCGCTGGTCACAGTCGTGATCGTGCCACGTCGGCGCGGCGGCTGCGAGCGCCTGCCGATCCGCCCGTGCTGCGTCCGCTGTCGGCGAAGACGCTGTGCCGCACGCCGTGGTGCGGGCATGCTCGGACGATGGTGCGACAGGTGGCGGTGCTCTCCGACGTCCACGGCGTCCTCCCGGTGCTCGAGGCGGTGCTCGCCGAGCCCGAGGTCGAGGAGGCGGACCTCGTCGTGGTGACCGGTGACCACGCCGCCGGGCCGCAGCCCGTCGAGGTGCTCGACCGGTTGACCTCGTTGGGCGACCGGGTCGTGCTGGTGCGGGGCAACGCCGACCGCGAGCTCGTCGCGCTGGCGAGCGGTCTGGAGGTGGACGTCCCGGACGAGATCTCTCGTTGGGCCGCCGGCCGGCTGGCCGACCGGCACGTCGACCTTCTCGCGGGTCTGCCGCACCCCGTGACGGTCGAGGTCGACGGGTTCGGTCCGGTGCTGTTCTGCCACGGCAGCCCACGTGACGACGAGGAGGTGGTCCTGGTCGACACGCGCCTGGAGCGGTGGGCCGAGGCGTTCGCCGGCCTGGCCGACGACGTGCGGACGGTGGTGTGCGGGCACACCCACATGCCGTTCGTCCGGCTGGTCGACCGGCGGCTCGTGATCAACCCCGGGAGCGTCGGCATGCCGTACGGACGTCCGGGGGGCAGCTGGGCGCTCCTGCGCGACGGACAGGTCTCGCTCCGGCACACCGCCGTCGACGTCGACACGGCCGTCGAGTCCGTCGTCGCCGGCTCGGCGTACCCCGGCGCGCGCGAGTTCGCGGACTACTTCCTGCGCTCGCGCGCGTCCGACGCCGAGGCGCTCGCCGCGTTCGGGCCGCGGGACGGCCGGGCGGCGGCGCCCGCGTGAGCCATCCGCCTCGAGGCGATCGCCCAGGACGCTCCCGGCCGCTCCCCAGCAGGACGGGGCAGTGTTCGACCAGACGGTCACACCGGGAGGACACCGTGGCAGATCGACCTCGACCACCGCTCGTGCTGGTCGGCGGCGTGCCCGGTGCGGGCAAGAGCACGCTGCTCGCGCGCGTCGGCGACGACGAGCCGGGCGCGGTCGTGCGCGACCCGGACGCCTACCGCCGGTGGCTGCGCACCGCGCTCCCCCACGTGCCGTACCGGGCCTACCGGCCGCTGGTGCACGCGCTCCACGCGCTGGCCGCGCTGCACGCCGTGCTGCGCGGCCCCGCGGGCCCCCGGGCGGCGCTGCTCGTGCACGACCCCGCCACGCGCCCGCGGCGGCGCCGTGCGCTGGCGCGACTGGCCCGCGCGTGCGGGTGGGAGCCGGTCCTGCTCGTCGTCGACGTGTCGCGACGGGAGGCGCTCGCCGGGCAGGCCGAGCGTGGCCGTGTGGTCGCCCCGGCGTCGTTCGCCCGGCACTGGCGGCGCTGGCAGGCCCAGCACGACCGGCTGCCGGCGAGCGCCGCGGTCGAGGGGTGGGCGGCGGTGCACGTGGTGGACCGGAGCACGGCCACGGCGACGGTGCGCAGGGTCGTCAGCGAGGCACGGCGCCCGGGGCCGGTGGCGCGCACGCGGACTTGACCGCCTCGGCGACGGCCTCGGCCACGCGGTGGTCGAACACGCCGGGGATGACGAACGCGCTGTTGAGCTCGTCGGGGTGCACGACGTCGGCGATGGCGAGGGCGGCGACGCGCAGCATCTCGGTCGTGATGTCGGTGGCACCGGCGTCGAGCAGGCCGCGGAACAGCCCGGGGAACGCGAGGACGTTGTTGATCTGGTTGGGGTAGTCGCTGCGGCCGGTGGCGACGACGGCGGCGGTCTCGGCCGCCTCGATGGGATCGACCTCGGGCGTGGGGTTGGCCAGGGCGAAGACGATCGCGCGGTCGGCCATCCGGGCGACGTCGGCGCCGGTGAGGATGTTGCCGGCCGACACGCCGACGAACACGTCGGCGCCCTGCAGGCCGTCGCGCAGGGTGCCGGAGAACCCGCCCGCGTTGGTGTTGTCGGCGATCCAGTCGCGGTGCGGGTCGCCGGTGTGCTCGCCGGCGTGCAGGGCCCCGCCGCGGCCGAACGCGACGATGTGGCGCGCGCCCTGGGCCTTGAGCAGCCGGACGATGGCGTTGCCGGCGGCGCCGACGCCGGAGACGACGATGCGCACGTCCTCGAGCCGCTTGTCGACGACCTTGAGCGCGTTGACCAGGGCTGCCAGCACCACGATGGCGGTGCCGTGCTGGTCGTCGTGGAAGACGGGGATGTCGAGCTCGGCGCGCAGGCGGGCCTCGATCTCGAAGCAGCGCGGGGCGGAGATGTCCTCGAGGTTCACTCCCCCGTACACGGGCGCGATGGCCTTGA
>JAPSLQ010000275.1 GCA_031180595.1 Isoptericola sp.
CGCGCGCGACGACGCGACCCTGTGGGTGCTCACCAACAACACCGACGGGCGCGGCTCGCCGCGCGACGGCGACGACCGGCTCCTGCGCGTGAGCCTGGACGCCGCCGCGCCCGGATCCCGGTGAGACGGCGGGGCGAGCACAACTACGATGGGGCCCATGCCCGAGCCCGCGAAGTCCTTCTACATGACGACCCCGATCTACTACGTCAACGACGCGCCTCACATCGGGCACGCGTACACGACGGTGGCGGCGGACGTCGTCACGCGGTGGCACCGGCAGCGTCAGGAGGACGTCTGGTTCCTCACCGGTACCGACGAGCACGGGCAGAAGGTCCTGCGCACGGCCGAGGCCAACGGCGTCACGCCGCAGGAGTGGGCCGACCGCCTCGTGGACTCGGCGTGGCAGCCGGTCCTCGAGACGCTCGACGTGCGCAACGACGACTTCATCCGCACCACGCAGGAACGGCACACCCGGCGCGTCCAGGCGTTCCTGCAGGACCTCTACGACAAGGGCGAGATCTACGCCGGGTCGTACGAGGGCCCCTACTGCGTGGGCTGCGAGGAGTACAAGCTCCCGGGTGACCTGGTCGACGGCACGGGTGAGTACGAGGGCCAGAAGCTGTGCCCGATCCACGGCCGGCCCGTCGAGATGCTCTCGGAGCAGAACTACTTCTTCCGGATGAGCGCCTACGCGGAGCGGCTGCTCGCCCTCTACGAGGACCAGCCGGACTTCGTGCAGCCGGCGAGCGCGCGCAACGAGGTGATCGGCTTCGTCAAGCAGGGCCTCCAGGACCTGTCGATCTCGCGCTCGACGTTCGACTGGGGCATCCCGATCCCGTGGGACCCGGCGCACGTGCTGTACGTGTGGTTCGACGCGCTGCTCAACTACGCGACCGCCGTCGGGCTCGACAGCGACGACCCCGCCGAGCGGGAGAGGTTCGCGCGCACGTGGCCGGCCGACGTCCACCTGGTCGGCAAGGACATCCTGCGGTTCCACGCCGTGATCTGGCCGGCGATGCTCATGGCCGCGGGCCTGCCGCTGCCCCGGCGGGTGTTCGCGCACGGCTGGCTGCTGGTGGGCGGCGAGAAGATGAGCAAGTCCAAGCTCACGGGCATCGCGCCGGCGGACATCATCGACACGTTCGGCTCGGACGCGTTCCGCTACTACTTCATGCGGACGATCGCGTTCGGCGGCGACGGCTCGTTCTCGTGGGAGGACATGACCGCGCGCTACAACGGCGAGCTGGCGAACGGGTTCGGCAACCTCGCCTCGCGCACGGCCGCGATGATCGGCAAGTACTTCGGGGGCGTGCTGCCCGCACCGGGTCCGCTCACCGAGCAGGAGACGGCCCTGGCCGACGTCGCCGCCCGCGCCGTCGCCGACGCGGAGGCGGCGATCGACCGGCTGGCCATCCACGACGCCGTCGCGGCGGCCTGGTCGCTGGTCGACGCCACGAACGTCTACATCACCGAGACGCAGCCGTGGAAGCTGGCCAAGGAGGAGGGGGAGACGGACGCCGAGGGGCGCGGCGTCGACGGCGGCCGCCTCGCGACGTCGCTCGTCACCGCGGCCGAGGCGCTGCGGGCGCTCGCGGTGCTCCTGCACCCGGTGACCCCCAAGGCCGCGACCGCGCTGTGGGCGTCGCTCGGCGCCGAGCCGGTGCTGGGCCCCCTGGCCGCGCAGCCCGTGCAGAGCGCGGCCGCCTTCGGCGTCCTGCCTGCGGGGACCACCGTGACCAAGGGGGAGGCGCTCTTCCCGCGCCTCGTCGACTGAGCCTCGCCGACCGAGCCTGAGGAGACGCATGGCGCGGACGCGCGAGCGCGGGTTCCCGCACGACCCGGAGCCGCTCCCGGTCCCCGTGGCCGACAACCACACGCACCTGGAGGCGGTGGCCGGGGTGCTGCCCGACGACGTGCCCGCGCCGAGCGTGGCCGAGCACCTCGAGCGGGCCGCGGCCGCCGGCGTCGACCGCCTCGTCCAGGTGGGGTGCGACGTCGAGTCCGCGCGCTGGACCGACGCCGTCGTGCGGGAGCACGCGGCGATCCTCGGCGCGCTCGCCGTCCACCCCAACGAGGCCACGCTGCACGCGGGCGTCGACGAGGTCGGGCCGGACGGGCTGACCCCGACACCGGAGGCGCGGCACGAGGCGAGCCTCGACGACGCGATCGCTCTCGTCGCGGACCTCGCGCGCGCCAACGACCGTGTCCGCGCCATCGGCGAGACCGGCATGGACCTGTTCCGCACCGGCGAGCAGGGCGCCCAGGTGCAGCGCGCGTCCTTCCGGGCGCACGTGGCGCTGGCCAAGGAGCTCGGGCTCGCGCTGCAGATCCACGACCGCGACGCGCACGCCGAGGTGCTCGAGGTCCTGCTCGCCGACGGCGCGCCCGAGCGGACGGTGTTCCACTGCTTCAGCGGCGACGTCGAGATGGCGCGCCTGTGCGCCGAGCAGGGCTGGTTCCTGTCGTTCGCGGGGCCGGTGACCTACAAGGCGAACGACCACCTGCGCGAGGCGCTGCGCGCCGTGCCGCTCGAGCTGGTGCTGGTCGAGACGGACGCGCCCTACCTGACCCCGCACCCGTTCCGCGGCCGGCCGAACGCCCCCTACGCCGTCGCGCACACCGTGCGCGCGATGGCCGAGGTCCTCGACCGCCCGCTCGCCGAGGTGTGCGCCGCGGTGTCGGCCACCTCCGAGCGGGTGTACGGGCCGTGGTGAGGCTTCCCACCAGGTCACGGGGCCGCTACGGTCTGGTGCCCGTGGTCAGGCGTCGAGGATCCCTGCCGCGCGCGGTCCGCCGCGCGCTGCACGGCGTCGTCGTGCTCGCGCTCGCTGGCGGCACGCTCGCGGTCGTCGACGCGCACAAGACCGTGACGATCGACTACGACGGCCAGGTCCGCACGGTCGACGCCTACGGCGCGACGGTCGGCGACGTGCTGCGGTACCACCGGATCCCCGTGGGCGACGGCGACCTCGTGCAGCCCGCGGCCTCCGCGGCCGCGACCGACGGCGGCGAGGTCGTCGTGCGGTCGAGCCGAGAGGTGACGGTGGAGATCGACGGCGAG
>JAPSLQ010000028.1:0-11623 GCA_031180595.1 Isoptericola sp.
CCGGGCACGCCGCCGTCACCCGTCGCAGCTGCTCCGCGGCCCCCGGCAGCATGCCGCGCACGTCGAGGCGGCCGGCAGCCTGGTCGACCGCGCCACGCAGGCGCATCCCCCGTGCGAGCAGCCGCTCGAGCGGGACGCCGGGCAGCGTGAGCTCCTCCGCCACGTGGAGCGTGGACCCGTCGTCAGCCTGCACGAGCGCTCGCGTGCCGAGGACCCCCAGGACGACCGCACCCACGGTCACCTCGGCCACCGTCGCCCCGGACGCGGCGGCGAGGCCGGCGCCGGCGGCCGCCGTGAGGGCCTCCTGGACGAGCCGCTCGCGCACCCGGGCGCCGCGCGCGTCGTCGTAGGCGAGCCAGAGGTGCGAGCGGTCGAGGTCGTGGACCCAGTCGAGGCCGACCGGGTAGACGCGCGAGGCGCCGCCGTACACCTGCGTGCCCGGGGCCATGGCGTGCGAGAACGTCCACGACGCCACGCCGTCGTGCACCACGACGACCTCCGCGAGCCCGCGCACCTCGTCGAGCACGCCCGCGGCGTCGACGTAGGGTCGTCCGCGGTCGCGCGGGGTCGACACGACGACGACGGGCCAGCGGCGCCCGGCGTCCTGGAGGTGCCGCGCGAGCCGCGACGCGTCGGCCTCGGTCCGCACGTGCTCGACGGCGGTGGGGACGGCCGGTCGGGAGGCGGGTGCCGCGCTCGTCGTCGTCACGCGCTCGCCTCCTCGTCTCGTCCCCCGAGCGTACCGAGGACCGGCGCGCCCACCGGACCGCCGCGTGCGGGGAGGTGACAGCGTGTGCGTTCAACGTCACGTCCCGTCCGCGCCGATTCCGAGGTGTGGGCCGCGCGGCGGGTGACAGGATGAGGGCATGCCGATGACCCCCCAGTCGGCGGCCGACGCCCGCCCGTACGACGCCCTGCTGCTCTACTCCTTCGGCGGCCCGAACAAGCCGGAGGACGTCGTCCCGTTCCTCCGCAACGTGACGGCCGGCAAGGGGATCCCCGACGCGCGGCTCGAGGAGGTCGGCGAGCACTACTACGCGTTCGGCGGCAGGAGCCCGATCAACGAGCAGAACCTCGCGCTCAAGGCGGCGCTCGAGGCGGAGCTCGCGGAGCGGGGGATCGACCTGCCCGTCGTGTGGGGCAACCGCAACTGGGCCCCGTACACCGACGACGCGATCGACGAGCTCGAGCAGCTCGGCGCCGAGCGCGCCGTCGCGCTCGTGACGTCGGCCTACTCGAGCTACTCGGGCTGCCGGCAGTACCGCGAGGACCTCGCGGTCGTGCTGGACAAGCGTGGTCAGCTGGGCCCCGAGGGCTCGACGGGCGTGCAGTTCGACAAGGTCCGCTCGTACTTCAACCACCCGGGCTTCGTGCAGGCCAACGTCGAGGCCGTGCTCGAGGCGTACCAGCAGCTCGAGGCCAAGGGCGGCTCGCCGGCGCACGCCAGGCTGGTGTTCGTGACGCACTCCATCCCCACCACGATGGAGGAGGCGTCCGGCGTCGGGCACGCGACCTACTCCGAGCAGCACCTCGACGTCGCGCAGGTCGTCGCCGACGCGGTCGCCGAGCGTCGCGGGCACCCGGTGCAGTGGGATCTCGCGTACTGCTCGCGCTCAGGCCCGCCGTCGCAGCCGTGGCTCGAGCCGGACGTCAACGACCTGCTCTCCGAGCGCGCCGCCGAGGGGCTCAGGAACGTCGTGCTGTCGCCGATCGGGTTCGTCTCCGACCACATGGAGGTCGCCTACGACCTCGACACCGAGGCCATGCAGACCGCCGAGGAGCTGGGGCTCACCGCGGTGCGCGCCGGCACCGTCGGGACGCGGCCGGCGTTCGTGCGCGGCCTGGTCGACCTGGTCCTCGAGCGTGCCGCCCTCGCACGCGGCGACGAGGTCGAGCAGGCCACGGTCGGCGCCCTGCCGGCCTTCCCGTCCGTCACGCCGGCCGACTGCTGCCTGCGCCGTCATGCCGAGCCCAGCGGCATCCCGGCCCTCTGCAGCGAGGACATGCACCGATGAGCCGGCACGTCCACGGCGACACCGGCGAGGCCGTCGACGCCGAGTCGATCAACGCCTCGACGCGCTACGCGATGGTCTCGGTCTTCTCGCTCGCCGAGCCGCTGCCGGCCGGTGACGCCGAGCGTGCCGAGGTCGTCACCGAGGCCGAGTCGGCGCTCTGGGCCGGCCAGGGCGAGGCCGACCGCGACCCCGGGCGCGCCGAGGGCGACGTCGTCGTCCGTGGCGTGTACGACGTCGCGGGCCTGCGCGCCGACGCCGACCTCATGGTGTGGGTGCACGGCCCGTCGGTCGAGTCGGTCCAGGGTGCCTACCAGCGGCTGCGCGCGTCGCGGCTCGGCTCGGCGCTCGCGCCCGAGTGGTCGGTCGTCGCGCTGCACCGCGCCGCGGAGTTCAACCGCGGGCACGTGCCGGCGTTCCTCGCGGGCGAGCGGCCGCGCGACTACCTGTGCGTGTACCCGTTCGTGCGCTCCTACGACTGGTACCTGCTGCCCGACGAGGAGCGCCGCACGATGCTGCGCGACCACGGCACGGCCGCCGCCGGCTACAAGGACGTCCGCGCCAACACGATGTCGACGTTCGCGCTCAGCGACTACGAGTGGCTGCTCGCCTTCGAGGCCGACGAGCTGCACCGCATCGTCGACCTCATGCGCGACCTGCGGGCGACCGAGGCGCGCCGCCACGTGCGCGAGGAGGTTCCCTTCTTCACGGGCCCCCGCGTGACGCTGGGCGACTGGGCCGACCGGCAGCCGCTCGCCTGAGCCCGCTGCCCGTCCGGCCCGCTCGGGCGCGGGTCGCCACGACGACCGTGCCCCCGGTCGCGTCCTCGTCGTCCGGGTCGTCCTGGACGACGGCGGCACGCAGCCCCGCGCCGGCGGCCAGCGCGACGGCGGTGGCCGCCTGACCGGGGGAGACCTCGAACAGCAGGCGCCCGCCGGGCGCGAGCCAGGCCGGGGCCGCCGCGACGACCCGGCGCAGCACGTCGAGACCGTCGACGCCGCCGTCGAGCGCGACGGCGGGCTCGTGGTCGCGGGCCTCGGGCGGCATCGTCCTGATCGCCGCGGTCGGCACGTAGGGCGCGTTGCACAGCAGCACGTCGACGCGACCGCGGAGGCCCCCGGGCAGGGGGTCGAGCAGGTCCCCGGTGTGCACGTGACCGCCCAGCGGCTCGAGGTTGCGCCGCGCGTGCTCCGTGGCGGCAGGGTCGACGTCGGACGCGTGCAGCGTGACGCTCCGCGCGCGCCCGGCCGGGCCGACGACGTCGCGCAGCCCGAGCGCGACCGCACCGCCCACCGCGCCGCACCCGCAGCACAGGTCGACGACCACGACCCCGCCCGGGTCGTCGGGCGGGGTGGCGAGAACCGTCCGCACCATGAGCTCGGTGCGGCGCCGGGGCACGAAGACACCGGGCCCCACCGACCACCGCCTGCCCGCGAACCCGACCCACCCGAGCACGTGCTCGAGCGGCTCGCCCGCGACGCGGCGCGCCACCATCGCCTCGAGGCCCAGGCCGAGGCTTCGGTCGCGGTCGGTGCCGCCGTCCGGGTCGACCGCGGTGCCCGCCGCCTCGAGCAGCAGCCGGGCCTCGTCCTCGGCGAACACGCACCCGGCGGCGCGCAGCCGCGCGACGACGTCGTCGCGAGGGCTCACTCGCCGACCGACTCCGAGACCGTCTCGAAGTGCTCGACGGTCGGGAACGGCTCGTAGAAGTGGTGCAGGAGCTCGCGCCAGCGGGCGTACCGGTCCGAGCCGCGGAAGCCGTCGGTGTGCGCCTCGACGGACTCCCACTCGACGAGCAGCAGGTAGGTCGACGGCGACTCGACCGACCGGGACAGCCACAGGCCGCCGAACCCGGGGGTGGCCTCGACGAGCGGGCGGGCCTCGGCGAAGGCCGCCTCGAACGCGGCCTCCTGGCCCGGGCGGACGGGCAGCAGCGCATGCTCGAGGATCATCCGGTGATCCTAGTTGTCGGCGGCGGCCGCCGGGCCCGGGCCGCCCGCCCGGGCCCGACGGGTCACCGCGTCACGGGTACAGGCCGCGGATCTCGTGCGCGTCGGCGGTGCGCTTGACACCGATGATGAGCGCCGCGTCGCGCAGCGACACACCGTGGGCGCGCGCCATCGCGGAGACCTCGTGGTACGACGTCGTCATGCGGTGCTCGAGCTTCTCGGCGATCTCGTGCTCGGTCCACCAGTACGTCTGGTTGGCCTGGACCCACTCGAAGTAGGAGACGACGACGCCGCCCGCGTTGGCGAGGACGTCGGGCACGACCGTCACGCCGTTCTTGGCGAGGACGCGGTCGCCCGCGGTGGTCGTCGGGCCGTTGGCGCCCTCGACGACGTAGCGGGCGCGCACCCGGCCGGCCGTGACCTCGTCGAGCACGCCCTCGACGGCGGCCGGGACCAGCACGTCGACGTCGAGCGCGAGCAGCTCGGCGTTGGAGATCGGGTCGGCACCGTCGAAGCCGACCACCGACCCCGTGGCGGCCACGTGGGCGAACAGCCGGTCGACGTCGATCCCGGTGTCGGCCCTGATGCCGCCGTACTGGTCGCTCACGGCCGCGACGCGCGCCCCGCGCGCGGCGAAGAGCGCCGCCGCGTGCGAGCCGACCTTGCCGAAGCCCTGCACGGCCACGGAGACGCCGTCGAGCTTCTCGCCGACCTCCTCCAGTGCCGCGGCGGTCACGTGCACGATGCCGGCGCTCGTCGCGGTGCCGCGGCCGAGCGACCCGCCCACGGCGAGCGGCTTGCCCGTCACGACGGCCGGGATCGTGTGGCCGCGGTTGACCGAGTAGGTGTCCATGACCCAGGCCATGGTCTGCGAGTCGGTGCCCATGTCCGGCGCCATGATGTCGGTGTCGGGGCCGATCATCGGCATGATCTCCGACGTGTACCGCCGGGTGACGCGCTCGAGCTCGGACGTCGAGTACTCGCGCGGGTCGATGGCGACGCCGCCCTTGGCGCCGCCGTAGGGGAGGTCCACGACGCCGCACTTCCACGTCATCCACATCGCGAGGGCGCGGACCTCGTCGATGTCGACGGACGGGTGGTAGCGCAGGCCGCCCTTGCCGGGTCCGCGCGAGACGTTGTGCTGGACGCGGAAGCCGTGGAACAGCACCGTCTCCCCGGAGTCGCGCCGCAGCGGCACGGCGACGTGGATCTCACGTCGCGGGGTGGCCAGCATGCGGTGCAGGCCCTCGTCGTAGCCGAGGTGCTCGACGGCCGTGGCGAGCTGTTCGTGCGCGGTGGCGAGGGCGCCGGCGGGGCGAGGGGGGACGGAGGGGGCGTCAGGCAGTTCGGGTGTGGTGATCGACGACGTCGTCACGGGTCCTCCAGGACACGTGCCGGCGGCCTTCGTGAGGGCGCCGGCGTGGGTTTTCGCGGCCCGGGTTTGTGGGCCTCGTCACCACCGTAACGCCTCTCCCGGGCCACTCACGAGGCGGGCACGCGCCGCCGCGCGGCGCCCTGAGCAGGAGTGACCGTGCGTTGACCGAGCCCTGACCGACCGGCGCGCGCGGGCCAGCGCCGGCCCACCTCCCGGTCACCGGACGGCGGCGCCCGAGTGGACGGGGGCGGTCAGTGGCCGAACGCGTCGGAGTCGGTGACGTGGTCCTCGCCCCGGTCGAGCGCGTCGATGCCGTCGATGTCGTTCGGGGTGAGCTGGACGTCGACGCTCGCGAGGTTCTCGCGGCGGCGCTCGGCGGAGCTCGACTTCGGCACCGTGACGATCCCGCGCTGGGTGAGCCACCGCAGCACGGCCTGCGCCGGCGTGCAGCCCCGGCGCCGGGCGACCTCGACGACGACCGGGTCCTGCAGCATCGTCGAAGGCCGGAGAGGGCTCCACGCCTCGGTGACGATGCCGTGCGAGACGTGGTACGCGTGGGTCGCGGCACGGGTGGCGTAGGGGTTGAGGTTGATCTGGTTGACCGCGGGCGCCACGCCGGTCGCCTCGATGATGCGGTCGAGGTGGTGCGGCTTGAAGTTCGACGTGCCGATCGCACGGACGAGCCCGTCCTCGCGGAGCCGGACCAGCCCCTCCCACGCCTCGACGTACCGGTCCTGGTCCGGGTTCGGCCAGTGGACGAGCAGCAGGTCGAGGTACTCGAGCCCCAGTCGCTCGAGGCTGTTCTCGCAGGCCTGGCGAGCCCCGTCGACGCTGTGCCACCTCTTGTTGAGCTTCGTCGTGACGAAGACCTCGTCCCGCCCGATCCCGGCGTCGCGGAGGCCCTGGCCGACGCCGCGCTCGTTGCCGTAGTTCTCCGCGGTGTCGACCAGGCGATAGCCGTCCTCGATCGCGGAGCGGACGGACTCGGCCGCCTCGGCGTCGTCCATGCGTGCGGTGCCGAGGCCGAGCAGGGGCATCTCGACACCCTGGGACAGGGGCACGGTGGGAGCGGTGGTCGTCATGGCAGGCAACGTAGGACGGCCGCCGGCTCCTCGCACCGGCAGGCCCGGCGGCGGGTGACGGCCGCCGCCGGGCCCGGTCTCACCGGCCGTCAGCGCACGCGGTGCCAGACTGCCGGCAGCGCGGCGCCGGCGAGCACGGCCTTGATCGCGTCGCCCGGGAGGAAGACGACGGCTCCGGCCGTCAGCGCGGCGCCGAGCGGCATGCCGGCGACGGCCGCGAGCCACGGGACGCCGAACGCGTAGATCACCGCGGTCCCCGCGGTGTACGCGGCGACGGTCGACAGCACGCGGCGGTCGGCCCCGCGCCGGGCGAGCGCACCGACGACCGCCGAGGCCGCGACGAAGCCGAGCAGGTACCCGCCGCTCGCCCCGGCCACGGCCTCCCACCCGGACGCGCCGCCCGTGAAGACGGGCAGGCCGACCAGGCCGGCCGCGACGTACAGCACCTGGGCGAGCGAACCGCGCACGGGCCCGAGCGCCGCCGCGCCGAGCAGCACCGCGAACGTCTGGCCCGTGACCGGCACCGGCAGCCCGGGGACCGGGATGCGGAGCTGGGCGGCGAGGGCGGTGAGCGCCGCGACGCCCACGACCAGCGCGACGTCGCGCGCGAGGCTCCCCGGGAGGAGGTCGGCCAGGACACGGCGGGGGCGGGCGGTGGGCAGCGGAAGGGCGGCAGCGGTCATGACGACGACGCTAGGGCCGGCCCCGCGCCCGGTCAGGGCCTGTGGCGGCCAACAGACGTCGCCCGATCTTTGTGCAGGTCGCACACCCGTGCGCGGGTGGGCGGCAACATCCGGGCGGATCGTTGTGGGATTCGTGCACCCGCCGCCTCGTCAGGCGCGGCGGGCGCGGCGGCGGAACGACGACGGCGTCTCGCCGGTCAAGCGCGCGAACGTGCGCGTGAACGCGGCCTGGTCGTAGAACCCCGCGGCGGAGGCGACCTCGGCGAGCGGCGTCGCCGTCGAGGCGAGCAGGTGCGCCGCGCGGTCGACGCGAGCGCGCAGCACGAGCTGGCGCGGCGTCAGCCCGAACACGCGCCGCACCCGCCGGTCGAGCACCGCGGCCGTGCAGCCCGCCATCCGCGCCAGGTCTGCCGCGGTCAGCGAGACGTTCGGCGTCGTGTCGAGGTGACGCTCGACCGCGCCCACGAGACGGGCCATCGCGTCCATGGTCGCGTCGTCGGCGTCGTCCTCGCGCAGGTCCTGCGAGACCGACACGAGCCCGACGACGTGCCCCGCGTCGTCGTGGACCGGGAGCTTGGACGTGAGGAACCAGCCGGGGACGCCGCCGACGTGGCGGATGAGCTCGAGCTCGTTGCGCAGCGGCCGGCCGGTGCGCAGCACCTCGTCGTCCTGGGTCGTGTAGCGCTCGGCGAGCTCGGGCACGAACAGGTCGCCCGCGCGCCGGCCGATGACGTGACGGCGCGAGCGCTCGTTGGTCCGGCGGACGAAGACCTGGTTCACGAGGACGTAGCGGCCCGTGACGTCCTTGGCGCAGAACATCACGCCGCTCAGCTCGTCCATGAGCGCGACCATGGCAGGGGCCATCGAGGCCAGGAGGGCGTCCGCCTCGGGCCACGTCGTGTTGTCCGAAACTGCGCCCATCGCGCGCCCGATCGTACAAGACGAGCGGCGCGGATCGGGGGCACCCTGGGACCATGAGTACCCCCGTTCCGGCGCAGCACCCCGCGCCCCCCGTAGGTGCCGAGAGCCTCGTCGACGACGCCGTCGCCCTCGCCCGCACCTGGATCGACGCCGCCACCGGTGACGGCGGCTCCGCGCCCACCACGCGCGCGGACCGTCGCGCCCGTGCCACCGCCGAGCGTCTCGGCTCGCTCGTGTCCGACCCGGCCGGCCTGGAGCTCGCCGTCGGGTTCGTGGACGACGTCGCCCGTCCCCAGGACGTGCGCGTCGCCGCCAAGGCGCTGTCCCGCCTGGGCGGCGACGCGGGCTCGGCGTCGTTCCTGAGCCCGGTCGACCGCGCGATGTTCAAGGTCGGCGCGGCCGTCGCACCGACGCTGCCGTCGGTCGTCGTGCCCGCCGCGCGCGTCCGCCTGCGCCAGCTCGTGGGCCACCTCGTCGCCGACGCCGGTGCCGGGCTGGGCAAGCACCTCGCCCGCACCCGCGCCGAGGGCTACACGCTCAACGTCAACCTCCTCGGCGAGGCCGTGCTCGGCGAGGACGAGGCCCGCGCGCGCCTGCGGCGCACGATCGACCTCGTGCGGCGGCCGGACGTCGACTACGTCTCGGTCAAGGTCTCGTCCGTCGCGGCCCAGCTCGTCACGTGGGACCTCGAGGGTTCGCGCGAGCGCGTCGTGGAGCGGCTGCTGCCCCTGTACCGGGCCGCGCGCGACCACGGTGTCTTCCTCAACCTCGACATGGAGGAGTACAAGGACCTCGCGCTGACCACCGCCGTGTTCCGCGACGTCCTCGACCGCGACGAGTTCCGTGACCTCGAGGCCGGCATCGTGCTCCAGGCGTACCTGCCGGACGCGCTCGGGGCGCTCGACGAGCTCACCGAGTGGGCGCAGGCCCGGGTCGCGGCGGGCGGCGCCCGCATCAAGGTCCGCCTCGTCAAGGGCGCGAACCTGGCGATGGAGCAGGTCGAGGCCGAGCTGCACGACTGGGCGCAGGCCCCCTACACCTCCAAGCCCGAGGTCGACGCGAACTTCGTGCGGCTGCTCGAGCACCACCTGACCCCCGAGCGCACCGCCGCCGTCCGGCTCGGCGCCGCGTCGCACAACCTGTTCCACGTGGCGCTCGCCGTCCTGCTCGCGCGCTCGCGCGGCGTGACGGAGGGGCTCGACATCGAGATGCTCCAGGGCATGGCGCCGATCGAGGCCCGCCTCGTGCGTGCCGAGGTGGCCAAGGACGGCGGCCGCGTCGTGCTGTACACGCCGGTCGTCCGCGACGAGGACTTCGACGTCGCGATCTCCTACCTCGTGCGCCGCCTCGAGGAGAACGCCGCCGAGCAGAACTTCCTGCACGCCGCGTTCGCGCCGGCGGGTACCAGTTCGGGCACCGGTTCGAGCACGGACCCGAGCACCGCGCCGCCCATGGACCGCCAGGAGGCGGCGTTCCGCGCGTCGGTCACCCACGGCGTGCACTACTCGCCGCGTGACGTCGCGCCGCGGCGGCGCCCGCGCTTCGGCGTGCGCCAGCCGTGGGAGGACGCCCCCGAGTTCCGCAACGCCGTCGACACCGACCCGGCCGTCGCCGCCCACCGCGAGTGGGCGAAGCGCGTCACGGGCCCCGAGTCGGGCTTCGTGCCGGTGCAGGCGCCCGAGGTCACGAGCGCCGAGGAGATCGACGCCGCCGTCGCGCGTGCGGTCGCCGTCCGCGAGACCTGGGCCGCCGTCGCGCCGGCCGACCGGGCGAAGGTCCTGCGCGCCGCCGCACGTCACCTCGAGGCGGCCCGCACCGACCTCGTCGCCGCCGCCGTGCACGAGCCCGGCAAGACCGTGGCCGAGGCCGACCCCGAGGTCAGCGAGGCGGTGGACTTCGCCAACTACTACGCCGCGTCGGCCGAGGCGCTGGAGCGCGTCGAGGGCGCCACGTTCGCCCCCGAGGGCGTCACGCTCGTCACGCCCCCGTGGAACTTCCCCGTGGCCATCCCGATCGGCGGGGTGCTCGCGGCGCTCGCGGCCGGCTCGCCCGTGCTGGCCAAGCCTGCCCCGCCGACGCCGCGCTGCCTCGAGCTCGCGATCGACGCGGTGCACGCGGCGCTCGACGAGGTCGCGCCCGAGATCGGCCTCGCTCCCGAGGCCGCGCGCGACGTCGTGCAGTTCCTGCGCGTGCCCGACGGCGCGCTCGGCCAGCACCTCGTCACGCACGCCGACGTGTCCCGCGTGATCCTCACCGGCTCCATCGAGACGGCCGAGCTCTTCGCGAGCTGGCGTCCCGAGCGCCCCGTGCTCGCCGAGACGTCGGGCAAGAACGCGCTCGTCGTGACGCCGTCGGCGGACCTCGACCTGGCGGTGGCCGACGTCGTGCGCAGCGCGTTCGGGCACGCCGGGCAGAAGTGCTCGGCGGCGTCGCTCGTCATCCTCGTCGGCTCGGTGGGCGACCCGACCACCGTCACGGGCGAGCGGTTCCGCCGCCAGCTCGTCGACGCCGTCCGCTCGCTCGCCGTCGGCCCGCCGACGTCGCTCTCGACCGTCATGGGACCGCTGACCGAGCCCGCGCAGGGCAAGCTCCTGCGTGCGCTCACGTCGCTCGAGCCGGGCGAGTCGTGGCTCGTCGAGCCTCGCCGCCTCGACGACGTCGCCGCCGCCCACGGCATCGACCCCGACCGGCTGTGGACGCCCGGCCTGCGCGACGGCGTCGCACCGGGCTCGTTCTTCCACCTCACCGAGGTCTTCGGCCCGGTGCTGGGCATCATGCGCGCGCGTGACCTCGACGAGGCGATCCGCCTGCAGAACCAGGTCTCGTTCGGCCTCACCGGCGGTCTGCACTCCCTCGACTCCGACGAGATCGACACGTGGCTCGACCGCGTCGAGGTGGGCAACGTCTACGTCAACCGGCACATCACGGGCGCGATCGTGCAGCGGCAGTCGTTCGGCGGCTGGAAGGCCTCCGTGGTCGGGCCGGGTGCCAAGGCGGGCGGCCCCAACTACGTGGCGCAGCTCGGCCGCTGGTCCGACGACGCCGGTGTGGTGCCCTCGCGCGGCAACGACCCCGAGGGGTGGCTGAAGTTCGCCGAGGCGTCCGACGCCGCAGCCTGGGAGAACGAGCTCGGCGTCGGGCACGACAGGACCGGGCTGCGCGTCGAGGAGAACACCTTCCGCTACCGCCCGGTCGAGCGGCTCACGGTGCGCGTCGGCGACGGCGCGCTGCCCGTCGAGCTCAAGCGCGTCCTGGCCGCCGCCCGCCGCGCCGGCGTGCCGACCGTCGTCGTGCCCGCGACCGACGCCGGCTGGGGCGTGCCGCACGAGGCTCCCGTCTCGCACGAGGACTTCGCCGCCGCCGTGACCGAGGGGCGCGTCACCGGGCGCATCCGCGTGATCGGCGAGGCGCCGGGCCTGCACGAGGCCGCCGCGAGGCGCCTCGGCACCGTGACGGTGCTCGACCAGCCGGTGCTCGCCTCCGGCCGACGCGAGCTGCTGGCGTTCCTGCGCGAGCAGGCCGTGAGCCGCACGCGGCACCGGTACGGGCACGTGCACCTCGCCTGACCTGCACCGATCCCGCCTCGGCTCAGGCGGTGGTG
>JAPSLQ010000028.1:11723-21445 GCA_031180595.1 Isoptericola sp.
TCCTGCGCGAGCAGGCCGTGAGCCGCACGCGGCACCGGTACGGGCACGTGCACCTCGCCTGACCTGCACCGATCCCGCCTCGGCTCAGGCGGTGGTGCCTGCTGCCGCCTGAGCCTGCGGCTCCGCTACGGGCTCAGGCGGTGGTGTCTGCTGCCGCCTGAGCCTGCGGCTCCGCTCCGGACGAGTGCCTCGTTCCTCGGCCCTCACCCTGCGCTGCGCCTCCGGCTCAGGCGGTCTCACCCTCGACGAGGCGGGGCGGGAGGATCCGCGGCTCGTCGGGCACGGGGGTGCCGGCGAGCAGGTCGAGCAGCGTCGACGTCGCCGCGGACACCATCTGCACGAGCGGCTGCTCGACCGTGGTGAGGCGCGGCGTGGTGCGGTCCGCGGCGCCGAGGGCGTCGAACCCGACGACCTTGACGTCGTCGGGCACGGATCTGCCCCGCGCGCGCAGGACCTCCAGCGCGCCCGTGGCCATGAGGTCCGACGCCGCGAACAGCCCGTCCACGTCCGGGTGCTCGTCGAGGATCTGCTCCATCGCGGCCGCGCCACCCGCGACGGTGAAGTCGCCGTGCGCCACGACGTCGCCCGGCAGGCCCGCCTCGGCGAGCTCGCTGCGCCAGCCCTCGAGGCGGTCGAGCGTCGCCGTCATGTCGAGAGGGCCGGTGATCGTCGCGATGCGGCGGCAGCCGCGCTCGACGAGCCGGTGCGTCGCCGTCCGGCCGCCCCCGACGTTGTCGACGTCGACGTAGTGCAGGCCCTCGGGGCTGAAGGGCCGCCCGACGAACACGGCGGGCAGGTTCGAGCGGGACAGCTCCGGCTCGAGCCGGTCGTCCCGGTGGTGGGAGGCGACGATCGCGCCGTCGACGTGCCCGCTGCGCAGGTACCGCGCGATGTGGCCCGGCCGCTCGTCGGGACGCGACAGCAGCAGCACCAGCTGCAGCTCCGTGCCGGTCAGGCCCTCGCTGACCCCGCGCAGCACGCCGGCCAGGAACGGGTCGGTGAGGATGCGCGCGTCGGGCTCGGGCACGACGAGCGCGATCGAGTCCGTGCGCCGCGTGACGAGCGAGCGCGCCGCCCGGTTCGGGGAGTACCCGAGCCGGGCGACGGCGTCGTCGACGGCGGCCTGCGCCTCGGGCGAGACCCGCTCGCCGCCGTTGATCGCGCGCGACGCGGTGGACCTGGACACGCCCGCGGTACGGGCGACGTCGTCGAGGGTCGGGGCGCCGTGCACGGTGGTCACGACCGCGAGACTACTGGCCCGCCGCGTCGGCGTGCTGCCCGGTCTGACGGGCGGGCAGGGCGTTGTCGCGGGCCACCTGGGCGTACCAGCGGCCGGACGCCTTGACCGTGCGCTCCTGGGTCTCGTAGTCGACCCGCACGATCCCGAACCGCTTGGAGTAGCCGAGCGCCCACTCGAAGTTGTCCATGAGCGACCACGCGAAGTACCCGCGCACGTCGGCGCCGGCGTCGATCGCGTCCGCGACGGCACGCAGGTGCGCGTCGATGAAGGCCAGCCGGTCCTGGTCGTCGACGCTGCCGTCGGGCTGCACGACGTCGGGGTACGCGGCCCCGTTCTCGGTCACGTACAGCGCGGTGCCGCGGGGGCCGGTGTAGTCCCGCTGCAGGCGCACGAGCACGCGCGTCAGGCCCTCGGGCTGCACCTCCCACCCCATGTCCGTGGTCGGAAGGCCGCGGCTGTGGTGGTGGATCCCGTCCGGGACGGGGTTGGGGGAGCGGGTCTCCCACACCGGTCCGTCGGCGGGCGTCTCGCGCGCGCCGTCGGGACCCGCGGTGCCCTGCGGAGAACCCTCGGCCTGCTGCGGGCGCGCCGACACCGCGCCGCCGTTGTAGTAGTTGACGCCCAGGACGTCGATCGGCGTCGAGATCACCTCGAGGTCGCCCGCGCGGACCACCTCGGCGAGACCGAGGTGCGCGGCGTCGTCGAGCACGTCCTGCGGGTAGGCGCCGCGCAGGATCGGGTCGAGGAAGATGCGGTTGAACATGCCGTCGTCGCGGCGTGCGGCGTCGACGTCGGCCGGGTCGTCCGGGTCGACCGGGTCGGACACCGTGAAGTTGAGCGTGATGCCGAGCGACGCCTCGGCGTCCTGCTCCCGCAGCGCCTGGACCGCGAGCCCGTGGCCCAGCATGAGGTGGTGGGCCGCGGCCAGACCCAGCTCGGGCGACTTCTTCCCGGGCGCGTGCGCGCCCGAGGTGTAGCCGAGGAACGCCGAGCACCACGGCTCGTTGAGCGTGGTCCACACACGCACGCGGTCGCCGAGCGCCTCGTGGACCGCGACGGCGTAGTCGGCGAAGCGGTGCGCGGTGTCGCGCGACGGCCATCCGCCCAGCTCCTCGACCGCCTGCGGCAGGTCCCAGTGGTACAGCGTGAGCCAGGGCAGGATGTCAGCCTCGAGCAGCTCGTCGACGAGCCGCGAGTAGAAGTCGAGGCCTTCCGCGTTGACCGTCTTGCCGTCCGGCACGACCCGCGCCCACGACGTCGAGAAGCGGTACGTGCCGAGGTTCAGCCGCTTCATGAGCGCGACGTCCTCGCGGTACCGGTGGTAGTGGTCGCAGGCGACGAGGCCGTCGTCGCCGTTCCGCACGGCGCCCGGGATGCGGCAGAAGGCGTCCCAGATGGAGTCCTGGCGGCCGCCCTCGGCCGCCGCGCCCTCGATCTGGAACGCCGCGGTCGCGGTGCCCCAGAGGAAGCCGTCGGGGAACGCCACGCGCCCGGTGGCGTGGGGGGTCGCGCCGTCGAGCGGGGCGGTGGGAGTGAACGGCACCGGCGTGCCGGGGGCGGGGAGGCGGAGGCCGGGTCCCGGCGTACGAAGAGTCATCTCTCTGCGATCTTCCCATGCGGTCGAGGGTGCCGCCCGGGCCGGTAGGTGCCGGCCCGGGCGGTCGGGTGGTGTGGTCTGTGGGCGGCCCGACGGCGGCCCCTGCCGGTCCTCAGCCCTTCACGGCGCCTGCCATGATGCCCGCGACGAGCTGGCGGCCGACGAAGACGAAGACCATCAGGAGCGGGAGGGTCACGAGGAAGATGCCGCCCATGACGAGCGAGTGGTCGACGAAGTAGGTCGCCTGCAGCGAGCGGACCACGAGCGGCAGCGTCGGGTTGTTCTGGCTGAGCACGATCGAGGGCCAGAAGAAGCTGGTCCACTGCTGGACGAAGGTGAACAGCCCGAGCATCGCCGCCGCCGGCCGGGCCGCCGGCATCGCGACGGACCAGAAGGTCCGGATCATCGACGCGCCGTCGACGCGGGCCGCCTCGACGAGCTCGAACGGCAGCGCCTCGGACAGGTACTGCGTCATCCAGAACACGCCGAACGCCGCGACGAGGCCCGGCACGACCACGGCCTGCACCTTGCCGGTCCAGCCGATCTCGGACATGAGGATGTACAGCGGGATGACGCCGAGCTGGGTCGGCACCGCCATCGTCGCGATGACGAACACGAGCAGCGGCCCGCGCCCGCGGAACCTCAGCTTGGCGAACGAGTAGCCGGCGAGCGTCGAGAACAGCACCACGGACGCCGAGACGGTGACCGCGATGACCACGGAGTTGAGCAGCGCCCGCCAGAAGTTGATCTGGCTCGACTCGACGACCGTCGCGAACTGCTGGAACAGGCTCGAGTCCGGCAGCCACTGCGGGAGCGGGCTCTGCGCGATCGCGACCGGGTCCGACGAGCCGAGCACGAGCGTGAAGTACAGCGGGAAGGCGGAGATCAGCAGCGCGATCCCGAGCAGCGTGTAGACGACCCACCCGGGTCGGCGTGACGCCGCGCGCGACGCGCGGGACCCTCGCTCCCGGCGGCGGGCGGCCGCCTTGGCCGCGCCCTTGCCCGCGGTCTGCGCGGTGACGGCGACGGAGCTCATCGGTCCTCCTCGGGGGTCGTGCCGGCGCGGGCCGCGCCCGCTCGTGCGCCGCCCGACGGCGGGGCGCCGGCCCCGGGCGCGGGGCCGGCCGCGGGCGGGGTCGTCGTGGCGGACCCCGCGGCGCGGGCTCGCTCGAGGAGCGCCCGGGTGTGGCGACGGCCGACCTTGGGCGTGCTGGGCCCCGACGTCGAGATCCGGCGCGTGAGGAGGAAGTTGATCATGCCGATGGCGATGATCAGCACGAAGAGGATCCAGGCGACGGCGGCCGCGCGGCCGAAGTTCTTCTGGTTGCCCCACGCGACGTCGTACAGGTAGAGGACGGTCGTCATCCAGTTCTTGGAGGGGCCGCCCAGCCCGGCGGCGTCGTACATGCGGACCTCGTCGAAGATCTGCAGGCCCCCGATGGTCGAGGTGATGACGACGAAGATGATGGTCGCCCGGATCTGCGGCACCGTGACCGAGAAGAACTGGCGGACGCGGCCGGCGCCGTCGATCACGGCGGCCTCGTAGAGCTCGCGCGGCACGGCCTGCATGGCGGCCAGGAAGATGAGCGCGTTGTAACCGGTCCAGCGGTAGTTGACGATCGTGGCGATGGCGACATGGCTCGCGAGACGGTCGGAGTGCCACCCGACCGGATCGATGCCGACGATGCCGATGAGCCCGTTGACCAGGCCGTACTGGTCGGCGAACATGCGCCCGAAGATCATCGACACGGCCACGGGCGCCACGATGTAGGGCACGAGCACGCCCATGCGCCAGAACGTGGCGGCGCGCAGGTTCTGGTCGAGCAGCGCGGCGATCGTGATCGCGAGGAGGACCTGCGGCACGCTCGACAGGACGAAGATCGAGACCGTGTTGACGAGGGACCGCCAGAAGATCGGCTGGTCCAGCACGTCCGCGTAGTTCTGCAGCCCGACGAACTCGCCCTGGCCGCCCAGCAGGTTCCACTGGTGGACCGACACGAACGCCGTGTACACGAGCGGGAAGAGGCCGGTGACGGCGAACAGCACGAAGAACGGCGAGATGTACAGGTAGGGCGAGAGCTTCACGTCCCAGCGGCCCAGCCGCTGGGAGAACCCGACCCGCCGGGGTGCCCGGCCCGGTGGTCGGCCGCGCGCGGGCGCGGGCTGCGTGGGGGAGAGGACGGCCATGTGCTGCTTCCTGTGCGTCGTCGCAGGGCGGAGGTGTCCCGCGCCGGGCCGGCGGCCGTGGGCGGCCGGCCCGGTGCGGGTGCGGGTCCCGGAGGTCAGGCCCGGGACCGGCGCGTCAGAGACCGAGCGAGGCGAACTCCTCGAGCGCGCCCTGCCAGGCGGCCTCCGCGTCCTGCTCCTTCGTCACGTCGACGCGCAGCAGCGCGTTCTGCACGGACTGGTGGATCGAGAAGTAGTTCGGGCCCTTGAACGGGGCGCCCTCGATCGCCTGCGCGCGGGCCGAGAAGATCTTCCCGACCGGCGCGTCGCTGAAGAACCCGTTGGTGAACGACTGCACCTGCTCCGAGGCCTGGGCCTCGAGCTGCGAGGGGAACGTGCCCGCGGACTCGAAGGCGGCGATCTGCTGCGCGGGCGCGGTCAACCACGCGGCGAGCTTCTTGGCCTCCTCGGTGTGGGCACCGGAGGCCGGGACGGTCAGGAACGAGCCGCCCCAGTTGCCGCCGCCGCCCGGGAAGACGTCGGCGACGTCCCATCCGTCGACGCCGCCCGCGCGCTCCTCGATCGGGCCGGTCATCCACGCCGGGCAGAGCATCGTGGCGAAGCCGTCGTTCTGGAACGCCGCGTCCCAGTCGCCGCCCCACTGCTCGAGCCCGGCGGACAGGCCGTCGGTCACCGCGGCCTGGACGACCTGGTCGTAGAGGTCCTTGACGACCGTGTTGGACGCCAGGTCCTTGGGCTCGCCCGTGGCCGGGTCCTCGTAGGCGTCCATGACCTGGTTGATCATGCCCTGGTAGGTGGGCGTGGCGCCGTCGAACCACGCGGAGTCCGAGCTCTCGACGAACTGACGGCCGACCTCGAAGTAGTCCTCCCACGTGGCGTCGGCGCCGCCGAGCAGCTCGGCGACCTCCTCACGGTCGCTGGGCAGGCCGGCGGCCTCGAACAGGTCGGCGCGGTAGCAGATCGCCTCCGGGCCGATGTCCGTGCCGTAGCCGATGAGCTTGCCGTCCGGCGTGGTGGCCTGCTCGACCTTCCAGTCGAGCCAGCGTCCCTCGAGCTCGGGGTCCGACAGGTCGGTGAACAGGTCCGGGTACTGCGTGAGCTCGGGAAGCCAGTCGACCTCGATGGCCTCGATGTCGGCGAGACCCTCGCCCCCCGCGGCGAGCTTGGTCGTGAGGTTGGTGCGCGCGTCCTCCGAGCGGGCCGCGGTGACGTGCTCCACCGTGACGCCCGGGTTCTCCGCCTCGTACCGGGCGAGGAGCTCGTCGGTGTAGCCGAAGTTGTTGAACGTGGCGACGGTGAGGCTGATCTCGCCCGAGGCGCTCTCGGCGTCCGAGCCCGAGCCGTCGTCGGAGCCGCTGCCGCAGGCCGTGAGGGCGAGGGTGAGGCTGGCGATGCCGGCGGTGGCCGCGGCGAGGCGGCGGGACCGTCCGGTGGGTCGAGTGCTGCTGAGCACGGGTGACTCCTTTGTCTGGTCGAACGATGACGGTTGGGAGCGCTCCCACCACCATGTGGTAGCGCTTCCACGGCCGCGTCAGATGCTCCCGGGGCGGCAGGTGCCGCGTCAAGTGCGTGACCCGATCGTTACGGGGGATCGGCCGCAGCTCAGTCCTCGGACGCTCGGCCGGCGAGCCACTCGCGGGCCGCGGCGGCGTCGGCCTCGAGCGTGCGGCGCACGGCCTCGGCGGCCGCCTCGGCCACGACCGAGGCGAACAGGGGGACGGACGCGTGCACCTCGCCGTCGTACACCTGGCGCGTGCTGCCGTCGGGCAGCGGCTCGAGCGCGATGGTGCCGGTGACGCGGACGGGGGCGCCGGCGATCTCGAGGGCGACCGTGCCCACCCTGCGCCCGCCCGACGGGCCCTCCCACGCCTCGACCTGCCGCAGCTCGACCTGCCCGCCGACGAGGTGGCGGACCTGGTGCGGGATCGTGTCGACGGGCAGGGTGCGCCGCACGGCCACGGTGAACCCCGAGTCCAGGCTGCCGGTCACGTCGGCGGCCTCGACGGCGCCGCCCGTCGTGCTGCGGGTGGCGCGCCAGCGTACGGAGGACTCGTCCGCGAGCATCGCGGAGACCTCGGCGACGTCGGCCGGATACGTGAGCTCCACGGTCAGGTGCACACGTCAACACTACCGACCGCACGCCCCCGTAGGCTGGGGGCCGTGTCCGCCATGAGTGACCTGATCGCCCAGCACGCCGACCTGTCGGCCTCCGACGTCGAGTGGCTGCACCTGCTCGTCGGCGACTGGCAGGTCGTGTCGGACCTCGCGTTCGCCGACCTGGTGCTGTGGCTGCCGACGGCCGACGGCTCGTTCGTCGCGATCGCGCAGTGCCGGCCCAGCACCGGCGCCACGGTGCACTACGACGACATCGTCGGCTCGCCGGCGCCCGAGGGGCAACGCCCCCAGCTCGCCGCGGCGCTCACCGAGGGGCGCTCGCAGCGGTCGCGCGAGCCCCGGTGGTTCGGCGCGTACGCCGTGCGCGAGGAGGCCGTGCCGGTGGTCCACCAGGACCGGCCGATCGCGGTCGTCGCCCGGCAGACGAACCTCGGGTCCGGGCGCACGCCGAGCCGGCTCGAGCTGAACTACGTCGAGGCGGCCGACGACCTGCTCGCCATGATCTCGCGCGGGGAGTACCCCGCGCCGAACGCGGCGACCGGCCCTCGCCGCGGGGCGCCGCGCGTCGGCGACGGGCTCATCCGGCTCAACTCCGAGGGCGAGGTCCTGTACGCGAGCCCCAACGCGCTGTCGTGCTTCCACCGGCTCGGCGTCATCGGCCCGCTCGTGGGCCAGTCGCTCATCGAGGTGACAGCGGACCTGGTCGAGCACCAGAGCACCGTGGACGAGTCCATGCCCCTGGTGGTCATGGGCCGCGCGCCGTGGCGGACCGACATCGAGGCGGCGGGCGTCGCGCTGTCGCTGCGCGCGCTGCCGCTGACCGACCGCGGGCAGCGCATCGGTGCGGTCCTGCTGTGCCGCGACGTGTCCGAGCTGCGCCGGCGCGAGCGTGAGCTCATGACCAAGGACGCCACCATCCGCGAGATCCACCACCGCGTGAAGAACAACCTCGCGACCGTCGCGGCGCTGCTGCGGCTGCAGGCGCGCCGCATGGACGTGCCCGAGGCCCGGGCGGCGCTCGAGGAGGCCATGCGGCGCGTCGCGACCATCTCGCTGGTCCACGAGTCGCTGTCCCAGACGCTCGAGGAGCAGGTCGAGCTGGACGACATGCTGAGCCGCGCGCTGCGGCTCGCCGCCGACGTCGCCTCGACGGCCACGCGGGTGCGGACCCAGCAGACCGGCTCGTTCGGGCTCGTGCCGGCGCAGGACGCGACCCCGCTCGCGCTCGTGCTCACCGAGCTCGTGACCAACGCCGTCGAGCACGCGTTCCCGGGCCGCGAGGCCGGGACGGTGGCGATCGACGTGCGCCGCGAGGGTTCTGCCCTGCGGGTGGTCGTGTCCGACGACGGCGTGGGGATGGCGGACGGCATCGACGTCCTCGGGCGCGAGTCGCGCAGCGGCCTGGGGTCGCAGATCGTCCAGACGCTCGTCACGAACGAGCTCGGCGGGACCATCCGGTGGGAGCCGCGCGACGGCGGCGGCACGCAGGTCGTCCTCGAGGCCGAGCTGCGCGACGGCAACCCGTCGTCGAGGTAGCGCGTCCCTCGCCGAGGTAGCGCGTCCCTCGCCGAGGTAGCGCGCCCGTCGTCGAGGTAGCGCGTCCCGCGCCGAGTAGCGCGCGGACGGAAGAACGCCCCGTCCGCTCCGAGGAGCGGACGGGGCGTTCTGCGTCTCTCTTCTGCCGGGTGTCAGCCGGCGCGGCGGGCGCGGGCGGTGCGGCGCTTGAGAGCGCGGCGCTCGTCCTCGCTCATGCCGCCCCACACGCCGGCGTCCTGGCCGGACTCGATGGCCCACTTCAGGCACGTGTCGACGACGTCGCAGCGGCGGCACACCGCCTTGGCCTCTTCGATCTGCAGCAGGGCCGGGCCGGTGTTGCCGATCGGGAAGAAGAGCTCCGGGTCCTCGTCGAGGCAGGCGGCCTTGTGGCGCCAGTCCATGTCAGTCTCCTCGGTCTTCGTCGCGGACCTCGGGGCGGCTGCACCGCCTTGGGGCGTGTCTGGGCATGCCCGTCCGAGGCCGGATCGTTCAGGAATTAACAGAATCTGCTGTCCAGGGTGACGCCTCGTGAACCGGCGCACAAGGGGTTACGGAGAAGTTTCTCCGGAGTGAACCGTGAGGCCTTGATCACACTGTCATGAAACCCCAGGTCGCACGTATCGTGGCGTGTGATGCCCCCTGTTGTCATCCCCTCCGAGCCTACGGGCACCGGTTCTGCGTCGCACCCGGTCGGCCTTCGCGTCGTCATGGCCGCGATCTCGCTCGAGGCCGTCCTCCTCGGCGTCGCGGCCGGCGCGGTCCTGGCGGAGCTCGTCGGGGGCGGCTCCGCCTCGGCGGCCGTGAGCGTCTTCCTCGGCCTGTTCTTCCTCGGCGTCGCGGCGGCTCTCGTCGCTGCCGCCCGCAGCCTGTGGGCCGGACGCCGGGGCGGGCGCGCACCCGTCGTGACGTGGCAGATCCTGCAGGGCCTCGTCGGCATCACTCTCCTGAGCGCCGGACAGCCCTGGGTGGTCGCGGGCGGCATCGCGCTCGTGCTCGTCGCCGCCGCGGTGCTGCTGCTGCTCATGACGCGCCGGGTCGTCGACGCCA
>JAPSLQ010000276.1 GCA_031180595.1 Isoptericola sp.
AGCTCTTCGGACGCACCCTCGTCGACATCCTGTGGGAGGACCACGCCCAGGACCGCAGCGCGGCGATGTCCGCGCTGCGGCGCTACGAGCTGACGACGGCGGCCGAGCGGCCGTTCGACCGGCTGTCGGGCGGGCAGCAGGCCCGGTTCCAGATCCTGCTGCTCGAGCTCGGTGGTTGCACCGCGCTGCTCCTCGACGAACCGACGGACAACCTCGACCTCGAGAGCGCCGAGGCGCTGCAGGAGGGCCTCGAGGCGTTCGACGGGACCGTGCTGGCCGTCACGCACGACCGCTGGTTCGCGCGCAGCTTCGACAGGTTCCTGGTCTTCGGCGCCGACGGGGTCGTGCGCGAGAGCGCCGAGCCCGTGTGGGACGAGCGGCGGGTCGAGCGGGCCCGCTGACCGCTGGCCGACGCACGGGGCCACCGCGGCGCGCGCCGCGGTGGCCCCGTCGGCCGTTCAGCCGATGCTGCGGAGGAACGCCCGGATGTCGCCGGCGAGGAGCTCCGGCTCCTCCATCGCGGGGAAGTGGCCGCCCTCGGCGAACTCGCTCCAGTGGGCGGTCGCACCCCACGGGTCCATCGTGCGGCGCACGAGCGGGTGCGTGTCGAACACCGCCCACCCGCTGGGCACCTCCGACGACGCGAGCCAGTCGAGCCCCGAGTGCTCGGCCTCGTAGTAGAACTGGGCGCTCGAGGCCCCGCTGCGCGTGAACCAGTACAGGCTCACGTTCGTGAGCAGCTGGTCGCGGTCGACCGACTCGTCGGGCGTCCGGCGGGTGGGGTTGGTCCACGTCTGGAACTTCTCGACGATCCACGCGAGCTGCCCGACGGGCGAGTCTGCGAGGGCCGCCCCGATCGTGTCGGGACGGTGGTTCTGCATCTCGAAGTAGCCCCGCTCGGCGGCGTCCCGCCCCCGGACCTGCTCGATCTCGGCGATCTCGTCGTCGGTCAGGCCGTCGGGGTAGGGGAACTTGTCGCCGACCATCCCGAGCGACCGGCCGTCGCTCCCGACGTGCACGCCGATGACCCGCTCCGGGTAGAGGGCGGCGAGGCGGCCCGCGGCCCCCGCGCCGATGTCCGTGCCGTGCGCCGCGAACCGTTCGTAGCCGAGGCGGGTCATGATCTCGGCGTAGGCCTCCGTGGTGCGGGCCACCTCCCAGCCGGTGCCGGACAGGGGCGTCGAGAAGCCGAACCCCGGCAGCGAGGGGATGACGAGGTGGAACTCGTCGGTCAGCAGCGGGACGAGCCGCTGGTACTCGACGAACGAGCCCGGCCAGCCGTGGCTCAGGAGCAGCGGCACCGCGTCGGCGTTCGCCGAGCGCACGTGCACCACGTGGAAGGTCTGGCCGTCCACGACGGTGGTGAGCTGGTCGTACGCGTTGAGCGCCGCCTCCTGCGCGCGCCAGTCGAACCCGTCGCGCCAGTACTCGACGAGCTCGCGCAGGTAGGCCAGGGGGACGCCACGGCTGAAGTCGGTGCGGTCGTCCCGGCCCGGGACGCCGATGGGCCAGCGCGTGCGCGCGAGCCGGTCGCGCAGGTCGTCGAGGTCGGCCTGCGGGATGTCGATGCGGAACGGTGCGAGCGAGGTGTTCTGTGCCATGACATCCACGGTCGCAGCAATCGCGGAAGATGAGCTTCCGCGATGGGTGAGAAGATGCAGACGTGCTCGAGACCTCGGCCCGCCTGCTGAAGCTGCTGTCGCTGCTCCAGCTGAGGCGCGACTGGACGAGCGGCGAGCTCGCCGACCGGCTCGAGGTGAGCTCGCGGACGGTGCGCAGCGACGTCGCGAGGCTGCGCTCGCTCGGTTACCCGGTCGAGGCACGACCTGGTGTCGCGGGCGGCTACCGGCTCGCGGCGGGGACGGCGATGCCTCCGCTCCTGCTCGACGACGACGAGGCGGTCGCGGTGGCCGTCGGTCTCGGCGCGGCGGCCACCCGAGGGCTCGGTGTCGAGGAGACGTCCCTCACGGCGCTCGCGAAGCTCGAGCAGGTGCTTCCCGCCCGCCTGCGGCGGCGGGTCGAGGCGGTGCGTGAGTCGACCAGCGTCGTGCCCGGTGCCGACCTCGACGTCGACCTGGGCGTGCTCAGCGCGGTCGCCGCCGCGATCCGCGGCAGCGAACGACTCCGGTTCCGCTACACGAAGCACGACGGCGGCGAGTCCTCGCGGGTCACGGAACCGCACCGGCTGGTCCGCTGGGGATCACGCTGGTACCTGCTCGCGTGGGACCTCGAACGGGTGGACTGGCGCGTCTTCCGCGTCGACCGCATGGTGCCGGCCCCGCCGACGGGTGCGCGGTTCCGGCCACGGGCGATCCCCGAGGACGCCGTGGTGAGGCACGTCATGGGCGGGGTGCGGACGGCGACCTGGAGGTACCGGGCGCTGATCCTCGTGCACGCGCCCGCCGACGAGGTCGCCGCGAAGATCGGCGGGCCGATCGAGGTGCACGCCGTCGGCCCGTCGGCATGCCGCGTCGAGGTGGGCTCCGACGACGCCGACCGGCTCGCGTTGTGGGTCGCGCAGCTCGGCGCAGACGTCGAGGTTCTCGAGGGTGCCGAGCTCGCGGCCGCGTTCGACCGGCTCGCGGCACGGTTCCGGCGCGCCGCAGGCGCCGAGCCTTCGACCTGAGCCCCGTCCGCGTGCTGCCGTCCGTGCGCTCCCGTCCGTGCGCTCCCGTCCGCGTGCTGCCGGCGGCATGCTGCAGGCGGCGTGTCACGGGGCGACGGCGGAGACCTCCGCGTCCAGGGCGCCCTCCGCGAGGCGCACGTGCACCGCGTCGCCGATCGCGACGTCGTCGGGGGAGCGGACGACGTGCCCGTCGTCGCGCTGCACCACGGCGTACCCGCGCTCGAGCGTGGAGGCGGGGGAGAGCGCCCGCACCTGGGCCTCGAGCCGGCCGATCTCGCCTGAGGAGCGCAGCAGCGCCGCGTCGAGGCAGTGCCGGGCCGTGCGGATCGCGTGCGCGACCTCCCGCTCGCGTGCGTCGACGAGCGAGGTGGGCCGGGCGAGCACCGGGCGCGAGCGCATCGCGTCGA
>JAPSLQ010000277.1 GCA_031180595.1 Isoptericola sp.
CCGGCTGCTCGGCTGCGTGTCCGGCTGCTCGGCCCGGCTAGCCGGGCCGGCCCGGCTCGGCAGCCTCTCCGTGCTCGCGCACGAGCCCCAGCAGCCGGCGCGCCTCGGCCATGCCGCGCTCGCCGTCGGACCGTTGGATGCCCATGACCGCGAGCGTGCTGCCGTCGGCCAGGTCGAGCTTGACCCACGGGTCGTTGGCGCTGAAGCGCACCGCCACGACCTCCGGCCACGCGAGGTGGCGCGTGTAGATCACGTTCCGCACCACCAGCCCGCGCGCGCTCGGCGTCGCGTAGACGCCTGCGACCCGCCACAGCAGCAGCGCCGCGACGACGGCGAACGCGACGAACGACACGCGGCTCGCGGGCTGCGACCCGACGGGACCGCGCGCCGTCAGCCCGACGAAGAGCGACCCGCCGACCGCGATCGCGCCGACCACCCAGCCGGCCACGCGGCCCCACAACGGACGGAAGATGCGGTACCGGTCCGGACTGGTGCGTGCGGCGCTCATGCCCGCAACGCTGCCACCGTTCGGTCCGGTTCGAAACCACGCCGGTGGCCCGGCGGGCTCACCTCAGAGCCGGCAGGCGTGGATCGACGTGACGAGGATGCCGCGCGCACCGACGTCGTACAGCGCGTCCATGACACGGTTGGTGTCGGAGCGGCGGACCATCGCCCGCACGGCCGCCGACTCCCCGTTGTGCAGCGGCGAGACGGTCGGGGACTCGAAACCGGGCGTCACCGCGACGGCCTTGTCGACGAGCTCGATCGGCACGTCGTAATCCATGAGCACGTACTCGCGGGCGGTGATCACGCCCTGCAGCCGGCGCGTGAGCACGTCGAGGCCCTCGGGCTCGGTCTCGCCGGTGCGGCGGATGAGCACGGCCTCGGAGCGCAGGATCGGCTCGCCGAAGACCTCGAGGCCCGCGGCGCGCAGCGTCGTGCCGGTCTCGACGACGTCGGCGATGACGTCCGCGACACCGAGGCGCACCGAGCTCTCGACCGCCCCGTCGAGGTGCACGATCGCGCTCGGCTCGACGCCGAGCCGCGCCAGGTGGTCGGCCACCAGCGTCGTGTACGACGACGCGACGCGCTTGCCCGCGATCTGCTCGACCTCGGTCACCGTGCCCGCCGGCGCGGCGAACCGGAACGTCGAGCCGGCGAACCCGAGCGGGAGGTGCTCGACCGCGTCCGTGGCCGAGTCGAGCAGCAGGTCGCGACCGGTGATGCCGACGTCGACGGTGCCGGACCCGACGTAGACGGCGACGTCGCGCGGACGCAGGAAGAAGAACTCGACGCCGTTGTCGGCGTCGGCGAGCACGAGCTCGCGGGTGTCTCGGCGCTGGCGGTAGCCCGCCTCGCGGAGCATGTCGGTGGCGGGCCCGGACAGAGAGCCCTTGTTCGGGACGGCGATGCGGAGCACGGGGAACCTCGTTCGATCAGGACTGGTGGTGGACGACGGCGGAGCGCGCGCGGTGGGCGTGGCGCCTCGGTCTCGAGGCGGTCACCACGACCGGGCGCTCACAGATGCGCGTACACGTCCTCCAGCGTGAGCCCCTTGGCCACCATCAGCACCTGCAGGTGGTACAGGAGCTGCGAGATCTCCTCCGCAGCGGCCTGGTCGGACTCGTACTCGGCGGCCATCCAGACCTCGGCGGCCTCCTCGACGATCTTCTTGCCGATCGCATGCACGCCGGCGTCCAGCTGAGCCACGGTCCCCGACCCTGCGGGACGGGTCACCGCCTTCTCGGACAGCTCGGCGTACAGGGACTCGAAGGTCTTCACCCGCCCAGGGTAGACGGCTCCCTCCTCCCCTCGGGGCTGGGTCCCGTCCTCCGGGACGCACGTCACAGGTCGTTCTTGGCGCTTGGCACACTATTTATCCGAGGACTCTGATCGACGGTCTTGCTGGCGGCCGGACGTCGACGTGCGGTCAGATCGCCGGATGGCCCTCAGGCAAGGCTTCGGGCAGACGGCCGGTTCACGTGCGGCAGCTTGCTGACGCACGTCTCGGCGTCGACGTCACGGGGCATGCCCTCCCCCGTGGCGTCCACCGGCGCGCAGCCCGCGAGCAGCAGGGACGTGGCCCCGGCCGCCGCGGGGTACCTGCGGGCGGCCTCATGACGCTCCCCTCCCGGAGCCCTCCGGCTCTGCCACGAGAGCGTCGCGAGGCGTCCGCCCCTTGCGTCAGTGCGCGTGCGCGTCTGCGAGCTCGCGCAGCGCCGCGATCTCGTCGGGGATGCTCTCGGCGCCGTAGACCGCCGAGCCCGCGACGAAGACGTTCGCACCCGCGTCCGCCGCGCGCTCGATCGTCTCGCGAGAGACCCCGCCGTCGACCTGGATCCAGACGTCCAGCCCGGACTCGCTCACGGCCTGCCGGGTGCGCCGGATCTTGGGCAGCGTCCCCTCGATGAACGACTGGCCGCCGAAGCCGGGCTCGACCGTCATGACGAGGATCATGTCGACCTCGGACAGCAGGTCGAGGAAGGGCTCCACAGGCGTCGCAGGGCGCAGCGCGACGCCGGCACGGGCGCCGAGGCGTCGCAGCTCGCGCGCGAGCCGCACGGGGGCCGTGGCCGCCTCGGCGTGGAACGTCACCGAGGCGGCGCCCGCCTCCGCGTACGCCGGGGCCCAACGGTCCGGGTCCTCGATCATGAGGTGTGCGTCGAGCGGCACCGGCGAGACCTTGGCGAGCCGCTCGAACACCGGCAGCCCGAGCGTCAGGTTCGGCACGAAGTGGTTGTCCATGACGTCGACGTGCGCGAAGTCGGCCGTCGCGATCGCCTGCAGGTCGCGCTCGAGGTTCACGAAGTCGGCCGACAGGATGCTCGGGTTGATCAGGGCTGCCATGATGCCCAGCGTAGGGCCCGCCCACGGCCGCACGTGCGCAGACGAAGGAGCAGAGCCATGGTTCCCGAGATCAACTACTGGGCCGTCCTCCTGGCCACGCTGTCGACGATGGTCGTCGGCGCCGTCTGGTACAC
>JAPSLQ010000278.1 GCA_031180595.1 Isoptericola sp.
GGCGACCTCCGGCACCGAGTGCCACGAGGACTGCATGGTCCAGATCGCGTACCGGTCGGGCCCGAACGTCTGAGCCGTGTACGTCGGCCGGCCCGCGTCCACGACGACGGGCACGCCGTCGGACGCGACGACCACCTCGCCGACGTCGTTGTGGTTGTGGTGCTCGCCGTTGTGCCCGCCCTTGACGGCGAGCGTGAGCCCGGCCGGCGTCCCCGCGTGCTCGCGCGCGAGGAGCACCTGCGTCGAGGCGAGCCACACCGTGCCCGGGAACGGCGGTGAGGCCGGCGGCGTCGCGCGGCACCACTCCGCGTCGGTGAGCGCGCGCAGCAGGCGCCCGAGCCCGTCGGTGTCGTCGGCGACCGGCGCACCGGGGCGGCGGTGCGCGGCCGCGTGCGCGGTGGCCTCCACGTCCCCGACGCGCCGCGCGGCGCGGTGCAGCGCGTGCCACGGCTGCTCGGCCGACGGCCGTGCCTGCCCGTCGGCGAGGTTGAGGTACCAGCCGTCACCGAGGTGCATCCGGTGCGGGAACGCGACCGTGGCGCGCAGCGCCGGCACCGTCGCGGCGGCCTCGGGCGCGAGCGCGTCGAGGGTCCCGCCGGTGGCGTGCGCGAGCAGGTCGAACGCCTCGAGCGCCCGGCACGCGCCGTTCCACCAGTAGGCGTACCCCTCGTCGATCGCGCCGTCGTCGGGCAGCGACGCGACGTACCGGTCGAGCCCCTCGACCACCAGCCCGACCACGCGGCCGCGCAGCGGCCCGTCCTCGGGTCCGTCGAGCAGGCGTAGCGCCGCGACCAGCACGTTCCCGTGGATCCACGGGTTCCAGTTGTGCACGTCGCCGTCGAGGCCGAGCCAGTGCCAGTCGCGGCGCCGGACGAACGGGTCGATCACGCGGAGGCGCACCTCGTGCCGCAGCCGCGCGCGCAGGCCGGGGTACCGGGCGTCCAGGACCTCACCGAGCACGTGGTCCGCCCAGGCGAGCTGGCCGGCGACCTCGCCCGCGCCGAGGTCGAGGTACGGGTCGGTCGTGACCGGCAGGACGGAGCCGTGCGACGCGAGCGCGTCGTCGTGCGCGGGCCAGCACCACGAGCTCTGCTCGCACAGCAGCCACAGGCCGTCCGCCGCCTCGTCGACCCAGCGGTCCTCGAGCGTGGACGCCGCCGCCACGACCGCCCGCGCCAGGCGTCGCTGCCGCGCGAAGACGAGCTGCTCGTGCGTGTCGCGGTCGCCGTCGCGGTGCAGCCGCGCCGCCGTGCTCGCCAGCGGCACCGGCCACGGCGTGCCGAGCTCGTGCACGGCCCGGGCCAGCAGCGCCGAGCGCGTGGGCCGGTCGGCCGACCCCGTCCGAAGGTCCCAGGTGTCGCGGTCGCCGGCGGGAGGCACGGGCAGCGCCCCGGCCGGCGGGCGCAGGTGGTAGTCGGTGGCCATCTCTCCTCGTCGAGCAGCGGCTGCTACGGACCGATCACAAACGATCATCACAGTACAGCACCGGCCTTGACAGGACCAAGCGTGAACGGTTGACTCCGGTCTCGTTCGATCGTGGTCGATCGGACGGGGCGCCGTCCAGGGTGACGGCGGCGCCGAGGGCTTCGACGGAGAAGGATCCGATGACACCGCACGCGACGCTCACGGGGTGGGACCGGCAGCGCTGGGCCGACCTCGCGGACGGCATGCTCGCGGCCGTGCGGCCGTACGCCTCACCCGGCGGTGCGCTCGTCACGCTGCCCGGGCCCGAGGGCGGGTACGGGCGTGCGGTCGACGGGCTCGAGGGCTTCGCGCGCACCTTCCTCCTCGCCGGCTTCCGGATCGCGGGGGAGCGCGGCGCCGACCCGCACGGGTACGCCGAGCGGTACGCCGCCGGGCTGGCCGCGGGCACCGACCCGAGCGCGCCCGACCGCTGGGTCCGGATGTCCGAGCACGCCCAGGCCAAGGTCGAGGCCGCCTCGCTCGCGCTCGTGCTGGACATGACGCGGCCGTGGGTCTGGGACCGGCTCGACGCCGGCGTGCAGGAGCGGGTCGTCGACTACCTCGCCGACGCCGTCGGTGACGACACGTACCCGCGGATCAACTGGGTCTGGTTCCGGCTCGTCGTGCAGACCTTCCTGCGCTCGGTCGGCGGCCCGCACTCGCTCGACGAGATGGCCGAGGACCTCGCGACCCACGACACCTTCGAGCGCGCGGACGGCTGGATGTCGGACGGCGCGGAGCGCTCGTACGACCACTACGCCGGCTGGGCGTTGCACCTGTACCCGACGCTGTGGGCGCGCATGGCCGGCGCCGAGGACCTCGCCGCCGGCCGCCGCGAGCGCGACCGGGCACTCCTCGACCGCTTCCTGCTCGACGCCGTGGCCCTCGTCGGGGCCGACGGCTCGCCGCTGCTCCAGGGGCGCTCGCTCGCCTACCGGTTCGCCGCGGCCGCCCCGTTCTGGGTCGGTGCGATGGCGGAGGTCCCGTCCGTCTCTCCCGGACTGCTGCGCCGCGCCGCCTCCGGCGTCGTCCGGCACTTCGCGGACCACGGCGCGCCCGACGACGAGGGCCTGCTGACCCTCGGCTGGCACCACGCGTGGCCGCGCCTCGCCCAGTCGTACTCCGGCCCCGGCTCGCCGTACTGGGCCAGCAAGGGCCTGCTCGGCCTCGCGCTGCCCGCCGACCACCCGGCCTGGACCGCACCCGAGGAACCGCTGCCCGTCGAGACCGGCGACGTCCTGCGCACCGTGCGCGCGCCCGGCTGGGTCGTGAGCGGCACGCGGTCCGACGGCGTCGTGCGCGTCGTCAACCACGGCACCGACCACGCGCTGCCCGGAGCACGCACGGGCGACTCGCCCCTGTACGCGCGGCTCGGGTACTCGACCGCGACGAGCCCGTGGCTCGACGACGAGAGCTGGGCGTCGCCGGCCGAGCAGTCGGCGGCCCTGGTGGACGCCGCCGGACGGGCCACGCACCGGTCCGGCATGACGACGCTCGACCTGCGCCTCGACC
>JAPSLQ010000279.1 GCA_031180595.1 Isoptericola sp.
CGGTCGAGCAGGTAGGTCATGACCGTCCGGTCGATGCCCAGCCGCGTCGCGAGCGCCGCCTGGGTCGGCGGGGTGTCACGCACCACCGCCGCCAGCACCTGGTACCCGCGCGGGCCGTGCGGCAGGTCGTCGGTGACGGCCTGAACCTGCGTGCTCCACCCTCGCAGGAGCGCCGCGAGCGACCAGCCGAGCGTGGTGCTCGACGTCGGGGGCGTGGTCGTCGTCATCGCTCCATCGTACGCCGGAATAGGCGGTCGCACCGATGAGTTGTCCGGGATATCGTCTGTGTCACAGACGATTGTGATCACCGAGAGGCTCCCGATGACGGACTACGGCCACGACCTGGCCTTCGGCACCTTCCTCACCCCGCAGAACGCCGACCCGCACGCCCCGGTGCGGCTCGCCCAGCTCTCCGAGCGGGCCGGGCTGGACCTCGTGACGTTCCAGGACCACCCGTACCAGCCCACGTTCCACGACACCTGGACGCTGCTGTCCTGGGTCGCCGCACGCACCGAGCGCGTGACGCTCTCCGGCAATGTGCTCAACCTCCCGCTGCGGCAGCCCGCCGTGCTCGCTCGTGCGGCCGCCTCGCTCGACCTGCTGTCCGGCGGCCGCGTGGCGCTCGGCATCGGGGCCGGCGCGTTCTGGGACGCCGTCGCGGCGATGGGTGGCCCGCGGCTCACCCCGGGAGAGTCGGTGACGGCGCTGAACGAGGCGATCGAGATCGTCCGCGGGATCTGGGACGCGCGCGAGCGCCGCCCGCTGCGGGTCGACGGCGAGCACCACCACGTCTCGGGGGCCAAGCGCGGCCCCGCGCCCGCGCACGACATCCCGATCTGGGTCGGTGCGTACAAGCCGCGCATGCTCCGGCTCGTGGGCCGGGTCGCCGACGGCTGGCTGCCGTCGCTCGCGTACCTGAAGGACGGCGACCTTCGCCGCGGCAACGCGATCGTCGACGAGGCGGCGCAGGAGGCCGGCCGCGAGCCGTCCGAGGTCCGCCGCCTGCTCAACCTCGGCGGCGCGGTCGTGCCGTCACGCCAAGGCTTCCTCCGGGGCCCCGTCGGGCAGTGGGTCGACGAGCTCACGGCGCTCGCGCTCGAGGACGGCATCGGCACGTTCGTCCTCGCGAGCGACGAGCCGCGGCTGGTCCAGGTCTTCGGCGAGGAGATCGCGCCGGCGGTCCGCGAGCAGGTCGCCCGCGAGCGGTCCTCGTCGGGCACCGTCCCGGCCGCGGCGCGGCGCGGCGCCCGCGCCCTCGAGCTGCGCCGGCCCGAGATCGACTACGCCGCCGTGCCGGCGTCCCTCGCCGCGACCGCCGTCGAGCCGGGGGACCGGGGGTACCCGGCGGTGCGCCACAACTACCTGCGCGCCGGCGCGCCCGGCATCGTGCTGCGGCCCCGGACGACCGAGCAGGTCGTGGAGGCGCTGGCCTTCGCGCAGGCGCAGGACGTGCCGCTCGGCGTGCGCTCCGGCGGGCACGGCATCAGCGGCCGCTCGACCAACGACGGCGGTGTCGTCATCGACCTCGGCGCGCTCGACCAGATCGAGGTCGTCGACGCTTCGACGCGGCGGGTGCGGCTGGGGGCCGGCGCCACCTGGGGTGCGGTCGCCGAGGCGCTGCGGCCGCACGGCTGGGCGATCAGCTCGGGCGACTACGGCGGCGTGGGCGTCGGCGGGCTCGCCACGACGGGCGGCGTCGGCCTGCTCGGGCGCGCGTTCGGGCTCACGATCGACCATGTGGTCGCGGCCGAGGTGGTCACGGCCGACGGCCGTGTCCTGCACGCGTCGGACGACGAGAACCCGGACCTCTTCTGGGGGCTGCGCGGCGCGGGCGCGAACCTGGGGGTCGTCACGTGGGTCGAGGTCGAGGCCATGCCTCTCGGCGACGTCGTCTACTCGCGCATGACGCTCGACGCGACCGACACCGCAGGGCTGCTCGAGAGGTGGGGTGCCGCCGTCGAGCAGGCGCCGCGCGACCTGACGAGCTTCCTCATCCTGTCGCCCGGGCGTCGCGGCGACGGTGCCGTGGCCCAGCTCATGACCGTGCACGCGAGCGACGACACCGAGGCGGCGGTGCGCGAGCTCGAGCGGCTCGCCGACGCCGGACCCGTGCTCGCGCACGAGGCCTACCTGGTCCCGTACACCGGCGTCGTGCAGCGGGTGCCCAAGGACCACGCGGGCGGGGGAGACCCCGCCGTGCGCTCGGGCCTGGTCGAGCACCTGGACGCCGACACGAGCCGCGCGTTCGAGAAGCTCGCCTCGTCCGGAGTCCCGTACTTCCTGCAGGTGCGGGCGACGGGTGGCGCGGCGCACGACGTCGCGCCCGACGCGACCGCGTACCCGCACCGGCACCAGAACTTCCTGCTCACCGCGATGGCGGCGTCGCAGGACCGCCTGGACGCCGTGTGGGACGCCGAGATGGCGCCGCACACCGACGGGCTCTACCTGTCGTTCGACACCGACACGCGGCCCGAGCGCCTGGTCGACGCGTTCGGCGAGCCCGGCCTGGCCCGCCTGCGCCGGCTCAAGCGCGCGTACGACCCGCAGAACCTGTTCCGCGCCAACTTCCCGGTCCCGCCGGCCGAGAGCTGATCAGGTGCCGAACGCCTCGGGCATCACCTCGCGCGCCGGCGCGACGCGGTCGAGGAAGCCGACCTCGCCGTCGAGCAGCTCGCGCGCCGCCGTGACGAGCGCGGACAGGGCGTTCCACGCGAACGTGCCGCCCACCGAGATCCGCGCGACCCCGGCCTCGGCGAGCTGGCCCGGCGTCGGTCCGCCCGCGAGCAGGAGGACGTTGACCGGCCGGTCGACCTCGCGGCACACGGTGGCGATCTCGTCGAGGTCGCGAAGGCCGGGGGCGTAGAGCACGTCGGCGCCGGCCTCCTGGTACGCCTGGAGCCGCTCGAGCGTGTCGGCCAGGTCGGGCCTGCCGTACAGGTAGTTCTCGCAGCGCGCGGTGAGCACGACGTCGTCTCC
>JAPSLQ010000280.1 GCA_031180595.1 Isoptericola sp.
TTCGTCAACTTCGTCGTCGGGACGGCGACCCTGCTGCTCGCGTTCGGCGTCTCGGTCGCCGTCGGCGGGTGGCCGCGCGGCGCGCTGCCCGCCGACCTGCCGCTCGACCTCCTCCTCTACACCGGCGGACTCATCGGCATGGTGTTCATCGCGATCCAGGCCGCCGTCGTGCAGCGCATCGGCGTGCTGCTGCTCGGGCTCGGGATGATCGCGGGCCAGATCGCCGGTGCGCTCGTGCTCGACGTCGTCGTGCCCGACGCGGCGCCGCCCGGTCCCGCCATGTACGCCGGGGCGGCGCTGACCCTCGTCGCGGTGGCGATCCCCGTCGTCGAGACCCGCCTGCGACGCCGCTGACCAGGTCCCCGCCCACGTGCGAGTGAGCCTCTCCCGGGTCACGGTGAGGTCACCGACACGAAGGAGGCACCATGGAAAGCGTCACCAAGTCGATCGACGTCGACGTCCCGGTGCGCACCGCGTACAACCAGTGGACGCAGTTCGAGGACTTCCCCCAGTTCATGGAGGGGGTCGAGTCCGTCCGCCAGCTCGACGACACGCACACGCACTGGAAGACGAACGTCGGTGGTGTCGAGCGCGAGTTCGACGCCGAGATCACCGAGCAGCACCCGGACGAGCGCGTGGCGTGGCGCAGCACGAGCGGACCGGACCAGGCCGGCGTCGTGACGTTCCACCGGCTCAGCGACGTGCAGACCCGGGTGACCGTCCAGATGGACTGGGACCCGCAGGGGATCACCGAGAAGGTGGGCGCCGCCCTCAACTTCGACGACCGCCGCGTCCAGAGCGACCTCGAGCGGTTCAAGGAGTTCATCGAGTCGCGCGGCATGGAGACCGGGGCCTGGCGCGGCGACGTCAGCTGACGCCGCACCGCCCACGACGACGGCCGGTCACCTCGCCTCCCGGGTCTCGGGAGCGCGAGGTGACCGGCCGTCGTCGTGCCTCGCCCGGGTCGGGTGAGGCCCGTCAGGGCGTCAGCCGTGGAACGGGACCTGCTGCTGCGGGTTGAGCTCGCGGTAGGTGTTCGGCTTCTGCTTGCCGACGCCCGCCGCGTCGTCGATCCTCAGGACGTCGAAGCCCTGCTGGATGTCGTTCGAGAAGACGTACCCGTTGTAGTAGTACGCCGACCACGACCCACCCAGGATCGACCGGTCGTTCGAGAGCGGGCCGCGGTCGAACCACGCGATCTCGGTCGGGTTCTCCGAGTCGGTGAAGTCGAACACGGAGATGCCGCCCTGGTACCAGGCCTGGACCATGAGGTCCTTGCCCTTGACCGGGATGAGCGAGCCGTTGTGGGCCACGCAGTTCTCCGTGGCGGTGTTGGCGCGCGGGATCTTGTAGTAGCTCTTGAAGACGAGCTGCCCGTCCTCGATGTCGTAGATGGCGTTGGCGCCGCGCTTCTCGCCGACCGTCGGGTTGCAGGTGGCCGCGCCGCCGCCCCCGAGCTCGTCGGTGAAGACGACCTTGGTGCCGTCGTTGTTGAACGTGGCCGAGTGCCAGAACGCGAAGTTCTCCGTGTCCCGCACGCTCGAGACGACGACCGGGTTCTCCCGGTCCGAGATGTCCATGAGGATGCCGTCACCCATGCACGCGCCCGCCGCGAGGTCGAGCTTCACGTACGTCGTGATGTCGTGGCAGCCCGTGGTGGCCGACTTGCCCGGGGCGCCCTCGAAGCCCCCGTCCGGGAACAGCACCGGCGTGGCGACGACCTCGGCCGTCTCCGGCGCCTTCACCGGGATCTTGACGATCGAGATGAGGTCGTGCGGCGGCTGGCAGCCCGCCAGCGCGGCGTTCGGCGAGTACGAGGAGACGTAGGCGTAGAGCGTCCGCCCGTCCTTGGTCGGGGCCAGCGAGTGGGTGTGCGAGCCGCACGCGGTCTCCACGGACGTCACGTACTCGGGCGAGGCCGGGTCCGAGACGTCGAAGATCTTCAGGCCTTCCCAGTACGGGCTGGTCGTGTCGCTCGCCGGGACGCCCTCGTTGGCGCACGAGTCGTTCGTGCGGCGGGAGTCGGTCGAGAGCACGAGGATGTCGCCGTAGACCGAGACGTCGTTCTGCGAGCCGGGGCACAGCACCTGGACGACCTGCTCGGGCGCCGCCGGGTCGCTCACGTCGTACACCGTGAACCCGTTGTAGTTGCCGGCGAACGCGTAGTCACCCTGGAAGGCCAGGTCCGTGCTGAACGCGCTCTCGGCGGCGAACGCGCCGTTCTTGGGGATGTTGGCGAGGAGCTCCATGTTGAGCGAGTCCATGCTGCCCGGCTGGGTCAGGTCCACGGGCGTCGCCGGGTCGTCCAGGGCCACGATGCCCTCGGCCTGGAGCCCGGCGCCTTCGCCGGGCTGGGCGAGAACGGGTGCCGCGACCGCGAGCGAACCGACGGCGAGGGCTCCGGCCAGCGATCCGGCCGTCACCGCACGCCGCTTCTGCAGCGTTGTCAATCGACGCACAGGCGTCACACCTCCTTGGTAGGGTCTCGCCTACTTTGTCGGAATGTGACCTCCACCACCAGGGGACACGGCAAGAATTTACGAGGCGGTGACAGTGGGCGTTGACCTTTCTCCCAGGACCGACGGGCGTCGCGGGGCCCGACGACGGGCGCTCGCCGGGGCGGCGTTCGTGCTCGTCGGAGGCTTGGCGTCGGCGTGCACGCCCGACGACGGGTCCGCGACGTCGGCGCCGTCGAGCGCCGTCGTGCAGCCGGGCAGACCGGGCGAGCCGGCCCGGACGGTCGCGCCCGAGGACTACGCCGACGCCGGCGACGAGCGGCGGTGGAACCAGGCCGACGTCGACTTCATGACCCACATGATCGCCCACCACCTGCAGGCGCTCGAGATCTCGGAGCTCGCGGCGGACCGGGCCGAGGCCGAGCAGGTCCGGGCGATCGCGTCGCGGATCTACGACACGCAGGGCGCGGAGATCCGCGCGCTGGCGGCGTGGCTGCAGGAGCGCGGCCAGCCCGTACC
>JAPSLQ010000029.1 GCA_031180595.1 Isoptericola sp.
GGTGCTCGACGAGGTCGAGACCGACCGGGGGTGCTTCGCGTGCGTGCTCGGTGGTCCCGACCGGCGGACGCTGTTCGTGACCGCCGCGGTCTGGCGCGGCTTCGACGACGGCGTCGCACCAGGCTCCGGGCGCGTGCTCGCGGTCGACGTGGAGGTACCGGGCGCCGGCGCGCCGTGACCGGCGGACGCGGTCACGTCTGGCAGGTGGCGCACCAGAACAGGTTGCGGCCCGCGAGCTCCTTCGTGAGCACGGGTGCGCCGCAGACCCGGCACGGCAGCCCGTCGCGGTGGTAGACGTAGAACGCCTCGTGGTGCGGCACCGCGCCCGGGACGCCGTCCGTGTTCTGCCGGGTGCGGCGCCGGGCGCCCGCCGGCGCACCCGCGTCGGCGCCGTCGTCGGGCAGGCCCGCGTCGCGGTGCTCGGCACGCGTGGTGACGATGGCGCCGGTCGCGGCGCCGTCGCGCATGAGGACGACCAGGTCGTCCCACACGGCCGCGAGGGTGGCGTCCGCGAGGTCCCGGCCGGGACGCAGCGGGTCGACGCCCGCGCGGAAGAGGACCTCGGCGCGGTAGATGTTCCCCACCCCGGCCACCACGCCCTGGTCCATGAGCTGCTGGCCGACGGCCGTGCGCGACCGGCGGACCTTGGCGACGAACGCCTCCCGCGCGGCGTCGAGCGAGGCACGGCCGCCGTCGGGGCGGATCGGGTCGGGGCCGAGGCGCGCCTCGACGCCGGCCTTCTCCTCCGGCGTGACGACCTCGCACGCCGTCGGGCCGGTGAGGTCGGCGACGGCGTGCGCGCCGAGCAGCCGGACGCGCACCGCGCCGCGCGGCTCGGGCGGCCCCCAGTCCCCGTCCACCGACGTGGAACCGTCCGGCCCTTCGGCCGGCACGGTCTCGCGCTCGCCCACGCGCTTGCGCGGCGCGCCGATCGCGTGCACGACGTCGGCGCCGCCGTCGCCCGCGAACGTCCACGCGCCGTACAGGCCGAGGTGCACGCGCAGCCAGCGCTCCGGCGCCGGACCGCCGGCGGGCGAGGCGAAACCGAGGAACAGCTGCTTGCCCCACGCCTCGGCGGCGGCGAGCACGTTCCCGTCGAGCAGGGCGGCACCGTCCGCGAACCGGCCCTGCGGGCTGCTCACCCGCAGCACCCGGCCGGCGAACAGGCCGTCGAAGGTCCGCGCGAGGCGGTGGACGGTGTGCCCCTCGGGCACGTCAGGCCGTCGGCGCGGGGCGCGACGCCTCGTACTGCGCGAGCTGGTCGATGCGGCGCTGGTGCCGCTCGTCGCCGCTGAACGGCTCGGCCACGAACGCCTCGACGAAGCTCGTCGCCTGCTCGAGCGTGTGCATGCGCCCGCCGACGGCGATGACGTTGGCGTCGTTGTGCTGCCGCCCGAGCATCGCGGTCTCGGCCGACCACGCGAGCACGGCACGCACGCCCGTGACCTTGTTCGCGGCGATCTGCTCGCCGTTGCCCGACCCGCCGATCACGATGCCGAGCGAGCCCGGCTCGGCCACGACGGCCTCGCCCGCGGAGATGCAGAACGAGGGGTAGTCGTCGAGGGGGTCGTAGTCGTGGGCACCGTGGTCGACGACGTCGTGACCCGCGGCGCGCAGGTGCTCGACCAGGTGGGTCTTCAGCTCGTATCCGGCGTGATCGGCGGCGATGTGCAGACGCATGGCGGTCATTCTCCCCCACCGCGCGGGGCGTTCGCCCCGGGTCTCACGAGCGTCGCACCCGACCCGTAGTCTGGCGCCATGACTGCCGAAGCGACCGGGCTGCGGTCCGGGATCGACCTGTCCGCCCTCGACCCGGACGTCCGCCCGCAGGACGACCTCTTCCGCCACGTCAACGGGCGCTGGCTCGCCACGCACGAGATCCCGGCGGACCGCTCGATGGACGGCGCGTTCCGCGCGCTGCACGACGCGGCCGAGGAGCACGTGCGGGACATCATCACGGACGCCGCGGCCGCCATCGAGCGCGGCGACGCCACGGGCCCGCAGGCCCAGGTCGGCGCCCTGTTCGCGAGCTTCATGGACACCGAGCGCATCGAGGCGCTCGGCACCACGCCCCTCGAGCCGGACCTCGCGCTCGTCCGCGGCGCGACGACGCAGGCCGAGCTCACGGGTGCCCTCGGCGCGCTCCAGCGCACGGGCGGCGCCGCGGCGCTGCGCTTCTGGGTCGACAACGACGCCAAGGACCCCGAGCGCTACGTCGTCTACCTCGTCCAGAGCGGCCTCGGCCTGCCCGACGAGGCCTACTACCGCGAGGACCAGTACGCGCCGATCCGCGAGAAGTACACGCCGCACGTCGCGCGCATGCTCGCGATCGCGGGCGTCGCGCCCGAGACGTGGGGCACGACGCCGCAGGAGGCGGCCGAGCGGGTCGTCGCGCTCGAGACGAAGCTCGCGGGGCATCACTGGGACGTCGTGCGCGACCGCGACGCCACGCTCACCTACAACCCCATGTCGCTCGACGCCCTCGCCGAGGCCGCGCCCGGCTTCGACTGGCGCGCCTGGGCCACGGCGCTCGGGGCGCCCGCCGGTGCGCTCGAGGACGTCGTGGTGCGCGAGCCCGACTTCGCGCGGGGATTCGCCGAGCTGTGGGCGTCCGAGCCGCTCGCCGACTGGCAGCTGTGGATGGTCTACCACCTGGTGACCGCGCGCGCCCCCTACCTGACCGACGAGGTCGTCGAGGCGAACTTCGACTTCTACGGCCGCGTGCTCTCCGGCGCGCAGGAGGTGCGCGAGCGCTGGAAGCGCGGGGTGTCGCTCGTCGAGGGCGCGCTCGGCGAGGCGGTGGGCCAGGAGTACGTCGCGCGGCACTTCCCGCCGTCGCACAAGGAGCGCATGGACACGCTCGTGGCCAACCTCGTGGCCGCGTACCGCGAGTCGATCACGGACCTCGACTGGATGAGCGAGGACACCAAGGTCAAGGCGCTGGCCAAGCTCGAGAAGTTCACGCCCAAGGTCGGCTACCCGGACAAGTGGCGCGACTACTCGGGCCTGGTGGTCTCCGCCGACGACCTCGTCGGCAACGTGCGCCGCTCCAACGCGTTCGACCAGGACTACGAGCTCGGCAAGATCGGCCGCCCGCTCGACCGTGACGAGTGGTTCATGACGCCGCAGACGGTCAACGCCTACTACAACCCCGGCATGAACGAGATCGTCTTCCCCGCGGCGATCCTGCAGCCGCCCTTCTTCGACCCCGAGGCCGAGGACGCCGTCAACTACGGCGGCATCGGCGCCGTCATCGGGCACGAGATCGGCCACGGGTTCGACGACCAGGGCTCCAAGTACGACGGCGACGGCCGGCTCGAGGACTGGTGGACCGCGGAGGACCGCGCCGAGTTCGAGAAGCGCACCAAGGCGCTCGTCGACCAGTACGCGGCGTACCGGCCCGCGCAGCTGCCCGACGACGGCCCGCGCGTCAACGGGGCGCTGACGATCGGGGAGAACATCGGAGACCTGGGCGGGCTGTCGATCGCCATCAAGGCGTACCGGATCGCGCTCGGGCGCCCGCTCGACGAGGCGCCGGTCGTCGACGGTCTCACCGGCCTGCAGCGGGTGTTCCTCGGATGGGCCCAGGTGTGGCAGGCCAAGGGCCGCGACGAGGAGGTCGTCCGGCGCCTGGCGACCGACCCGCACTCGCCCAACGAGTTCCGGTGCAACGGCGTCGTCCGCAACGTCGACGAGTTCTACGCCGCGTACGACGTCGAGCCCGACGCCGCGCTGTACCTGGAGCCGCAGGAGCGCGTGCGGATCTGGTGAGCCGACGTAGGGCGGGAGGCCGGGGTTCCCGGCCTCCCGCCCGGCTCGTCAGAAGGTGCCGATGCCTGCCCGGGCGAGCGAGAAGCCACGGCCCGACGGGTCGTACGTGCACGACATCCCCGTCTCGGCGCTCGAGCAGGTGTAGTCGCCCTCGGTGACCGACTCGCCGTACTCCAGCACGTCGGCGCTCCCGGGCGCCTTCTTGGGCTGCTCCGACGACGGCACGCACGGCAGCGAGACCTGGCCCTCGCCGTCGAGCGCGACGACGTACCCCGTGGTGCCGTCGCAGCCCTCGACCGGCGCGGGCTGCTGGTCCAGCTCCGCGATGCCGCACGAGGCCCCCGCGGACGTGATCTGGCAGGTGATGTTGCGCGAGGGCGAGGCGAACCGCGCGAGGACCTCGGCGTCGGCCGCGTCGTCGGCCTGCTCGTCGCCGGCCGCGTCCTCGCCCTGGTCGCCGGCCTCCTGGCCCGCCTGGGCGCCGGCACCCGGCCCGGCCTCGTCCATGCGCGGCGACCCGCCGCCGAAGATCTGGAACGCGAACACCACGGCCACGACGAGCAGCAGCGCGTCGACGGCGATGAAGGCGATCCATCCCGGCGTCAGCCCCCCGCGGCGGGTGCGGCCGTCCTTGCCGCCTCCCCTTCCGCCGGCGGTGCCGCCCGCGGCGCCGGCCGGGCCGGGGTGGGCGGCCGCCGGGACCGGGGCGGCGCCGGCCGCCGCGTAGGCCGGGCCCCCGGCGCCGTACCCGGCGGGCGGGACCTGCTGCGGCGGCTGCGCGGCCGCGCCGTTCCACTGGTCACCCCACCAGGCCCCCGCCTGGGCACCGGTCGCTGCGACGCCCGGCGCGTACGCGCCCGGCGCCTGCGCGCCCGGCTGCTGCTGCGTGGGCTGGGAGTAGGCCGCCTGGCCGTAACCCGGCTGCCCGTACCCGTGGTGCTGGGGGTAGGGCTGCTGCCCGTACCCGTGCACCGGCTGCTGACCCGCGGGCGGCACCGCCCACGCCTGGGTGGGCGCGTCGGCCGGCGGCGAGGGTGAGGCCGGCGACGAGGGTGAGGTGGGCGTGGCCGGCGTCGTCGGCTCCGGCGCCGGCGGGATCGGCCGGTGCGCGGCCGTGGGGGCCACGTCCGGGGCCGGTACGCGCTGGACCGGCACCTCGCCGGACCCCGACGGGCTGATCGACGGCGGCATGCGGTAGGCCGACGGGACGCGCTGGATCCGCGGCGGCACGCCGGGCTCCGGCGTCCCCTCGGGCTCCGGCGCGCGGCCGGGCGGAGGCGGCGGCGGGGGCGGCACGGTGCCGGACATCGGGACTCCTCCCTCACGGGTCGGTGCGCCGCGGCCCGAAGCCTGCGTCGGGCACGGCGCACCGCGAAGGATGTCACGGTCGGGTCTCGGAGGTCGAACGCGTGCGGCTGACCAGGCACTTCACCCACTCCTCGTGCCCGGGCACGGGTCCCTCTCGCGCCCCCCTCGCAAACCGTTCGAGCGCCTGGGCACGGAGTGGCATGATCGGCCCTTGGGCCGCACCGACGCGGTCCCCACGCGCCGCGACCCGCGGCACCGTCGAGGAGAGGGAGCACCTGTGCCCGGAGAGAACCTGACCCGTGCGGAGGCCGTCGAGCGCGCCGGCGTCGTCACCGCGGTCGAGTCGTACGCGATCGACCTTGACCTGACCACCGGACCGACCACGTTCGCGTCGACCACGGTGATCCGGTTCTCGGCCACGCCGGGTGCGAGCACGTTCGTGGACCTGGTCGCGCCGACCGTGCACGAGGTCGTGCTCAACGGCCGCTCGCTCGACGTCGCGACGGTGTTCTCGGACTCGCGCATCGCCCTCGACGGGCTCGAGGCCACGAACGAGCTGCGCGTGGTCGCCGACTGCGCGTACATGAACACGGGCGAGGGCCTGCACCGCTTCGTCGACCCGGTCGACGGCGAGGTGTACCTCTACACGCAGTTCGAGGTGCCCGACGCCCGGCGCGTGTTCGCGACGTTCGAGCAGCCCGACCTCAAGGCGCCGTTCGAGGTCACCGTCACGGCGCCCGCCGGGTGGCAGGTCGTCTCGAACCAGCCGACCCCCGAGCCGCAGGCCGCGCGGCACGCCACGGAGCCGGACGTCGACGCCGCGACCTGGCGCTTCGAGCCGACCCCGCGGATCTCGTCCTACCTGGTGGCGCTCGTCGCGGGACCGTACGCGGTGCAGCGGGGCGAGCTGACGTCGTCGGACGGCCGGACGATCCCCCTCGGCGTGTTCTGCCGCGCGTCGCTCTCCGAGCACCTCGACGCCGACTACATCATGGAGACCACGCGCAAGGGCTTCGAGTTCTTCGAGAAGACCTTCGACTTCCCCTACCCGTTCGCCAAGTACGACCAGCTCTTCGTGCCCGAGTACAACATGGGCGCGATGGAGAACCCGGGCTGCGTGACGTTCACGGAGTCGTACGTCTTCCGCTCCAAGGTGACCGACGCCGTCCGCGAGCGCCGGGTCGTGACGATCCTGCACGAGCTGGCCCACATGTGGTTCGGCGACCTCGTCACGATGAAGTGGTGGAACGACCTGTGGCTCAACGAGTCGTTCGCGGAGTACGTCTCGACGCTCGCCACGGCCGAGGCCACCGAGTGGGAGGCGGCGTGGACCACGTTCTCCGCGATGGAGAAGACGTGGGCCTACCGCCAGGACCAGCTGCCCTCGACGCACCCGATCGTCGCGCCGATCAACGACCTGGAGGACGTCCAGGTCAACTTCGACGGCATCACGTACGCCAAGGGCGCGTCGGTGCTCAAGCAGCTCGTCGCGTGGGTCGGCCGTGAGGAGTTCCTCGCGGGTGTCGCGGCCTACTTCAAGAAGCACGCCTGGTCCAACACCGAGCTCGCCGACCTGCTGACCGAGCTCGAGGCCACGAGCGGCCGCGACCTCGCCTCGTGGTCGCGGCTCTGGCTCGAGACCGCGGGCGTCAACACCCTGCGGCCCGACGTCCAGACCGACGCCGAGGGGCTCGTCACCGGGTTCGCGGTGGTGCAGTCCGCGGCCGCCGACCACCCGACGATCCGCCCGCACCGCCTCGGCATCGGCTTCTACGACCTCGTCGACGACGCGCTCGTGCGCACCCACGCGGTGCAGATCGACGTCGACGGCGAGCGCACCGAGGTGCCGGAGCTCGTGGGCCGCAAGCGCCCGGGTCTGATCCTCCTCAACGACGACGACCTCGCGTACACCAAGATCCGGCTCGACGAGGCGTCGCTCGCGTTCGCGATCAAGAACCTGTCCCGGATCGCCGACCCGCTCGCGCGCTCGCTCGTGTGGGGCTCGGTCTGGGACGCGGTGCGCGACGGCGAGACGCGCGCGTCGTCGTACGTCGAGCTCGTGCTCGGCAACATCGCCGCCGAGACGGAGTCGACGACCGTGCGCACCACGCTGGCCCAGCTCGGGCTGGCGGCGCGCCGGTACGTGGAGCCGGCACGCCGGGCCGAGACGCTCGCGCGGGTCGGCGACGCCCTGTGGTCGCTGGCCCAGGAGGCCGAGGCGGGCTCGGACCTGCAGCTGCAGCTCGTCAAGTACTTCGCGCTCCTGGCCTCGACGCCCGGCCACGTGGCACCGCTGCGCGGTCTGATCGACGGCACGACGACGCTCGAGGGTCTCGAGATCGACACGGACCTGCGCTGGGAGCTGCTCGAGGGCCTCGTGATCCTCGGCGCCGCCGGCGAGGACGAGATCGACGCGACGCTCGAGCAGGACGACACCGCGACGGGCCGGCAGGCCGCCGCACGGGCGCGTGCCGCCATCCCGACCACGGAGGCGAAGGAGCGCGCGTTCGCCTCGATCGTCGACAAGGCCGACGTGCCGAACGCGATCATCCGCTCGACGGCGGCGGGCTTCGTCCACGTGGGCGCCGACGCGGGCGTGCTCGAGCCGCTCGTGCGCCGCTACGTGGACGCCCTGATGCCGATCTGGGAGTCACGCAGCTATCACATCTGCGAGGAGCTCATCGAGGGCCTCTACCCGGCGCCGCTCGCGTCCGAGGGGCTGCGCGACGCCGTCCGCGGCTGGCTGGAGGCGCACCCCGACGCGCCCGCCGCGCTGCGCCGCATGGTGACCGAGCAGCTCGCCGACACCGCGCGCGCCCTCGCCGCCCAGGCCGCAGACGCCTGACGCCGAGGTAGCGCTCGGACCGCCGAGGTAGCGCTCGGACCGAGCGCTACCTCGCGCGGCCGAGCGCTACCTCGCGGTGTTGAGGGCGCGGACCAGGGAGCGCAGGCGCGCGTTGTCGAACAGGTCGTCGATGAGGACGACGTTCCCGGCGGCGTCGCCGAGCGGGACCTTCCAGTTCGGGTACTCCTGGTCCGTCCCGGGCTGGTTCTGCGAGCGCCGCTCCCCCACCGCGTCGACGAGCTGCACCCCCACGAGCGCCGCGGGCGACCGGCGCAGGTACCGGTGCAGGCCCTCGACGATCTCGCGCTCGGACGGGTCGTCGCCCACGTACCCACGCTCGGCGAGGGCACGCACGGCCGTGTCGCGCTCGGCGCGGGCCCGCTGCCGCAGCACCTGCGGGTCCTCGGTGAGCAGGCCGAGCCGTTCGCGGAGGTCGACGTGCTCGCCTGCCAGGTACCCGGCCGTCGGCGGCATGTCGTGGGTGCCCACCGAGGCGAGCGTCATCCGCCGGTACTTCTCCGGCGGGAGCGGTCGTCCGTCGTCGTCCTTCTCGAACCACAGCACCGACGTGCCCAGCACGCCGCGCTCGGCCAGGTAGTCGCGGACCCACGGCTCGAACACGCCGAGGTCCTCTCCGACCACGATCGCGCCCGCGCGGTGCGCCTCGAGGCACAGGATGCCGACGAGCGCCTCGTGGTCGTACCGGACGTACGCGCCGGCGGAGGGCCGGGCACCCCCCGGCACCCACCACAGGCGGAACAGGCCGAGGATGTGGTCGACGCGCAGCGCCCCCGCGTGCCGCAGGACCGTGCGGAGCATGTCGCGGTACGGCACGTACCCCGCCTTCGCCAGCGCGCGCGGGTTCCACGGGGGCTGCGACCAGTCCTGGCCCTGCTGGTTGTACATGTCGGGCGGCGCGCCCACGGAGACCCCCTGCGCGAGCACGTCGCGGTGGGCCCAGGCGTCGGCGCCCTCCGGGTGCGCCCCGACGGCCAGGTCGTGCATGATCCCGACCTGCATGCCGGCCTCGCGCGCGACCCGCTGCGCCGTGTGCTTCTGCTCGTCGCACACCCACTGCAGCCAGCAGTAGAACTCGACCCGCTCGGACAGCTCCGTCCGCAGCGCGGCGACGGCCGGCGAGTCGGGGTCTCCCAGCTCGGCGGGCCACCGCGCGCCGCCCAGGTGCTCGACGAGCGCGCACCACGTCGCGAAGTCCTGCAGCCCCTTGCCCTGGTCCGCCACGAACTCCTCGTACGCCGCCTGGCGTGCGGCGCGCCGGGGCGCGGTGAACACGACCTCGAGCGCGGCCTTCTTCGCCTCCCAGACGGCGTCGCGGTCGATCGGGCCCGGGTCCTCGGTGAGCTCGCGCACCGGGTCGGCCGCCCACTCGACGAGCGAGCGGTCGGCCGCCGAGAGGTACGCCGTCTCCGGGATGTCCTCGACGCGCACGTACACGGGGTTGAGGAACCGGCGGCTCGTCGGCAGGTACGGCGACGGGGTCATGGGCGTGACCGGCTCCGCGGCCGCGAGCGGGTTGACCGCGACGAAGTCGCCCTTGGCCTGGTGGGCCGTGAGCCACGCGAGGTCGGCGAGGTCGGCGAGGTCGCCGAGCCCCCACGACGTGCGGGAGCGCACCGAGTACAGCTGGACCAGCAGGCCCCAGACCTGGCCGTCGGCGACGGCGGCCGGCAGCTCGAGGCGGCGCGGGGTCACGACGAGCGTCGCCCGCGTCTCGTTGCCCTCGCTCAGCGCGTGCAGCGAGTGCCAGCCGAGCGGCAGGTCCGCCGGCAGCGTGAACGTCGCCCGGCCCACCCGGCGGCCGTCGACCACGCGCGGCTCGACGTACGCGTCGACCTGCTCGAGATCGCGTCGCGGCCGGTGCGCGTGGCGCCTGGCCGTCGGCTCGGCGCCGTCGATCTCGGTCCACACGTGCACCGAGGCGCCGTCGGTCACGTGCACGTTCACCCGGGCGGGCTCACCCTGCCGCACGACGACGGTGGGCGGCAGCACGAAGCGCCACTCCTCGTCGCGGGCGCGCTGGAGGCTGTGCGTGATCTGCTGCGGCGTGCCGGCGGGGACGCCGAGGGCCTCGAGGACCGCCACGAGCGTCGACGCCCGGACGCGCTCGGTCCCGCCCTCGAAGGTGTGGTGCTCGGTGAGGACCCCGTGCGCAGCGGCGAGCTCGAGCAGCTCGGCAGGCACGTCGTCGCCGGTCGTCAGGTCGTCGCTCACGGGACGATCCTGCCACCGAACCCCCACCCGGGCAGTGCGCCCACGCGGCCTTTCTCAAGGTTCTGTGAGGGTTCCGTCACCGGGACGGGACGGCTCAGGAAGGCCAGCTACGGTTGCGCCCGTGATCGGAACGCTGACCGCCCTGCCCGCCTCCGCCCCAGGCTCCTGGCGCACCGCCGGGCTCGACCCCTCCCCGGAGAGCTCGCCCGACGTCGCCGACATGGCCGCCGACGCGGGCTTCGCCTTCTGGGACTGGTTCACCGGCTGGCCGCTGCGGGTGCTGATCATCCTCGTCGTCGGCCTCGTGCTGCTGGGCCTCCTGCGCCGCGCGATCGCGCACATCACCGAGCGCATCGCCGCGGGAGCGGGCACCCCCACCGCGGACAAGCCCACGCGGCGAGGCGCGTTCCGGCGTGGCCGGCTCGTCGAGGACGCGCTGTCGATCGCCAACCCGCTCGCCACGGCCCGCCGCGCTCAGCGCGCCCGGACCGTGGGCTCCGTGCTGCGGTCCACCGCGAACATCGTGGTGGGCACTCTCATGGCGCTGATGGTCCTGCAGGAGTTCCAGGTCAACGTGGGGCCGCTGCTGGCGTCGGCGGGCGTCGCCGGCGTGGCCCTCGGCTTCGGTGCGCAGAGCCTCGTCAAGGACTTCATCTCGGGCGTCTTCCTGCTGGTCGAGGACCAGTTCGGCGTCGGCGACGTGGTCGACCTGGGCTCCGGCGCCGTGGGCACCGTCGAGGAGGTGCAGCTGCGCACGACGCAGGTGCGCAGCTTCGACGGCACGCTCTGGTACGTGCGCAACGGCGAGATCCTGCGCGCCGGCAACCGCACGCAGCAGTGGTCGCGCGCGCTCGCCGAGGTGCGGGTGCCGCTGGACGCCGACGTCGACGTGGTGCGCGGCGCGCTCGGCCGCGCCGCCGACGCGGTGCAGGCCGACCCGGAGCTGACGGACCTGCTGCTCGAGGCGCCGTCGGTGCGCGGGGTCGACGCCGTGAACGACTTCACGATGACGTTCACCCTCCACGCCCAGGTGCAGCCCGGGCAGCAGTGGGAGGTCTCGCGCGCGCTCCTGCGGTCCGCGCAGGCCGAGCTGCGCGGTGCAGGCGTGCTGCGCGGCGAGGCCGTGGAGTCCGAGGCCGAGTCCGTCGAGGCCTAGCCGGGCTCCGCGGGCGCCGTCAGGCGAGCAGCGTGTCCATCTCCGCGGCGAGGTTGTCCGCCTCCGGGCCGACGATGACCTGCACGACCCGGCCGGAGCGGACCACACCGAAGGCGCCCGACTGCTTCAGGCCTGGCTCGTCCACGAGGGACGGGTCCGTCACCTGGACGCGCAGCCGCGTGATGCACGGCTCGAGCTCGACGACGTTGGTGGTGCCGCCCAGCGCCGCGAGGATGTTGTCCGCCTTGCTCATTCGGTCACTCCTGGGGGATGCGTCGTTGCAGGTCCGCTCTCAGGGTATCCCGTCGGGCAGCAGATCGGGGTTCGGACGGCGCGCGGCCGATCTGGGAGACTGTGCCGGTGCGACCTGACTCCTTCTTCGACGCCGTCGGCGGCCACGAGACCTTCGTGCGCCTCGTGGACGCCTTCTACGACGGCGTGGCGACCGACGAGGTGCTGCGCCCGATGTATCCCGAGGAGGACCTGGGCCCGGCCAAGGAGCGGCTGACGCTCTTCCTGGAGCAGTACTGGGGCGGCCCGACGACGTACAGCGAGCAGCGCGGCCACCCCCGCCTGCGCATGCGGCACGCCCCGTACAAGGTCAACCCGGACGCCCGCGACCGCTGGCTTCGGCACATGCGCACCGCCGTCGACTCGCTCGACCTCGCGCCGATCCACGAGGCCCAGCTGTGGGACTACCTGGAGCGTGCGGCGTTCAGCATGATCAACACCTTCGAGGACTGACCGCGACCCGGCGTCGCGGCACCCCTACCACGAGACCCGAGGAACGATCCGGCCCATGAGCGAGACGACCACCCCGACGGACGCGAGGCAGTCCATCCCCGACGCGCTCGAGCGGCTGCTGACGGTCCTCGACCTGCGCGAGGTCGACGGCTGGGGCCCGCGCGGCGAGGAGGACCTGTGGCGCGGTGACTCGGTCCCGGGTCCGGCCCGGCGCGTGTACGGCGGGCAGGTGCTCGCGCAGGCGCTCCTGGCGTGCGGTCGCACGGTGGAGTCCGGACGGCTGCCCCACTCGATGCACGCGTACTTCCTGCGCGAGGGCGTGCTCGACGTGCCGATCGACTTCGCGGTGGAGCGGCTCCGCGACGGCCGTTCCTTCAGCGCCCGCCGCAGCCACGCGCTCCAGCACGGCAAGCCGATCCTCTCCCTCACGGCGTCGTTCCAGGAGGAGCAGCCGGGGTACGAGCACTTCACGCCCGCCCCGGGCGACGTGCCCACGCCCGAGGAGGTGCCGTCGGCGATCGAGCTGCTCGGCGGCATCGACCACCCCGCCGCACGCTTCTGGTCGCACGAGTCCGCGTTCGACCTGCGCCACGTGGGCGGGTCGCTCTACCTGGGCGCGCCCTCGGACCGGTCGGACACGCAGCTCGTCTGGATCCGCGCGCGGCACGAGGTCACCTCGGACGACCCGCTGCTGCACCGCGCGCTGCTCGCGTTCGCGTGCGACCAGGTCATGCTCGAGCCCGTGCTGCGGCAGGCCGGCCGGTCGTGGCTCGACGTCGGCGGCGCCGTCCCGATGGCGAGCCTCGACCACGCGATGTGGTTCCACCGCGACGCGCGGGCCGACGACTGGCTGCTGTACGTGCAGGAGTCGCCCGGCGCCCAGGGCGGGCGCGGCCTCGGCCTCGCACGCGTCTACGACCGCGACGGCGCGCTCGTGGCGAGCATCGCCCAGGAGGGCATGGTCCGCCTGCCGGGGTGAGCCCTACCCCTCCCGTGCGCCGTCCTCGTCGCCAGAGAAGCGGCGAACGGCCTCGGCCGTGACGTTGCGCTGCATCGCGCCGAAGACCACGCCGTGGAACGGCGTGACCGCCCACCAGTAGAGGTGTCCCGCCAGGCCCCGCGGGGAGAACAACGCCCGCTGCTTGAAGACGCTCCGCCCCTGGGCCGGTCCGTCCTCGGTGCGCAGCTCGAGCCATGCGAGCCCCGGAAGACGCATCTCGGCGCGCAGCAGCAGGCGGTGACCCGGCTCGATCACCTCGACCCTCCAGAAGTCGACGACGTCGTCGGTCACCAGCCGGGTGCCGTCCCGCCGTCCGCGACGCAGCCCCGGCCCGCCCACGAGTCGGTCCAGCAGACCGCGGGCCCGCCACGCGAGGGGCCAGGAGTACCAGCCCTGCTCACCGCCGATCTCCTCCACCACGGACCACAGCACGCCGCGAGGCGCGTCCACCACCGAGGCGCGCTCGTCGGCGTACAGGGAGCCGCCGGCCCAGTCGGGGTCCGACGGCAGGGGGTCCGACGGGGCGCCCGGCAGCGAGGCCGACGACCACCGTGTGGTCACCTCGCCGTCGTGGATCCGCTCGAGGGCGAGCCCGATCGCACGGTCGACGCCGGTGAGCCCGCCGGGCGGGTCGGGGACGTACCGCGCGACGTCGTTCTCGCGGCACACGACCTCGTGCTGCAGGGACTCGACGAGCGGGCGCGCGATGCCCGACGGCACGGGGGTCACGAGACCCACCCAGAGGCTCGACAGTCGCGGCGTGAGGACGGGGACGCCCACGATCAGCCGTCGGCGAAGGCCCGCCACGCACGCGTAGTGCTGCATCAGGCTGCGGTACGTCAGCACGTCCGGCCCGCCGATGTCGAACCCGCGCGACACGTCCGGGGGCATCGCCGCGGCCCCCACCAGGTAGTGGAGCACGTCGCGGACGGCGATCGGCTGGATCCTGTTGTCGACCCATCGCGGCGTCGTCATGGCCGGCAGGCGCTCGGTCAGGTAGCGCATCATCTCGAAAGACGCGGACCCGGAGCCCAGGATGACGGCCGCCCGCAGCACCGTGGTCGGGACGCCCGACGCCAGGAGGATCTCGCCGACCTCCTTGCGCGAGGCGAGGTGGGGTGAGAGCTCGTCGTCGGGGACGTCGGGAGACAGCCCGCCGAGGTAGACGATGCGCCGGACGCCGGCCTCGCGCGCCGCCCGGGCGAAGGTGCGCGCGATACGCCGGTCGAGCGCCTCGAAGGCGGCACCGGTGCCGAGCGAGTGGATGAGGTAGTACGCCACGTCGACACCCTCGAGCGCCTCCCGCGTCTGCTCGAGGTCGGTCGCGTCGGCCTGGACGAGCTCGACACGGTCCGCCCAGTCCCGGTCGGCGAGCCGGGCGGGGTGACGCGCCAGCGCCCGCACCTCGTGGCCCGCGGCGAGCAGCGCGGGCACCAGCCGGCCCCCGACGTATCCCGTCACGCCTGTGACGGCGCTCCTCATCCCAGCAGCTCCAGGACCTCGCGCTCGGCGCGACGCGTCGAGCGGGTCGAGCCGATCGTCTCGCCGCGCTCCCACAGGTCCCACAGGCGCGGGTCGATGTACGACGCGCGGGCCACGGCCGGGGTGTTGCCGAGCTCCTGGGCGACGTCGCGCACGATCCCGGCCACGATCCGGCGTCGCCTGCGGGCCGACGACGGCGGCGCACCGGCGTCTGCCAGCGCCCGCGCGGCGAGCACGGTCGCGTGCCACGTGCGGAAGTCCTTCGGCGTCGCGTCCTCGCCGAGCCGCTGCTTGACGTAGTCCTGGACGTCGGCGCTCGTCACGTCGCGCCAGCGTGCGCGCCCGTCGGCTCCGGTCTCGCGCCAGGCGAGCAGGTCGTCCCCGCCCCGGCGGCGCTTGAGGGTGCTCACGAGCTCGGCCACGACCGGGTCGTCGACGAGCACGTCGCGCACCTGCCCCGACTTGGCCGGGTAGCGGAAGTGCACGGACCCGTCGCCCCGCACGCGCACGTGGTCCTTGCGGATGGTGGCGAGCCCGTAGCTGTTGTTGCGCTTCGCGTAGAGCTCGCCGCCCGCCCGGAAGTAGGCCAGGTCGAGCAGGCGGAAGGCCAGGGCCAGCACCTTCTCGCGCGGCATCCCCGGCAGCTCGAGGTCGCGCGCGACCCGCCGACGGGCCGCCGGGAGGCGCCGGCCGACGTCGAGCACGTGGTCGTGCTTGCGACGCGTGCGGCGCTCGGTCCACGCCTGGTGGTAGAGGTACTGGCCACGGCCCGCGTCGTCGTACCCGAACGCCTGGATGTGGCCGTTCGGGTACCTGCAGATCCACACGTCGCGCCACGCCGGGGGCACCGCGAGCCGCTTGCACCGCGCGACCTCGTCGGGGTCGGCCAGGCGCGAGCCGTCGGTGTCCAGGAAGACCCAGCCGCGGCCGGCCCGACGGCGGCCGTAGCCCGGGGACGACACGGACACACGGCGCAGGCGGGGCACCCGGTCAGTGTGCCCGGGCGCCCGGCGTCTCGCACCGTCAGCGCCGGCGCAGCTCCAGCGGCTCGCCCGTGAACGGCGACCAGGCCTCGCGCTCGGCGTCGGTGATGCGTCGCGGGCGTCCGGTCGCGGCGTCGATGAGGACGATCGTCGTGACGGCCCGCACGTAGGGGTCGTCGCCCGACGCCGGGCCCGTGCGCGGGAAGCCGCCGGGTGCGCCGTCGTGCACCTCGTAGCAGACCTCGAGGCTCGCACCGCCGACCTTGCCGATCCACATCTCGACGCGGACGGGCGTGCGCGAGAACCCGAGCGGGCGCAGGTACTCGATCTGCTGGGCCGCCACGAGCGTGTGCGACGACGCCGCCGGGCCCGAGTCGAGGATCGCCGTGGGCCAGCCGTCGCCGTCCTCCGCCTCGGCGTGCCGCCAGAACGCGGTGATGCGGGCGTCCTCGAGCAGCCGGAACATCGCGACGTTGTTGACGTGCTGGTACGCGTCCAGGTCGGACCAGCGCAGCGGGACGGGGACGTGCAGTCGGATCATGGCGGTCATTCTGCCCGCTCGGGCCGGCCGGGCTCAGGACGCCGCGATCGCCGCGGCCGTCCGGCACCGTCCGAGCGCCACCATCTCCTCACCGATCGGGAGCCGCACGAGCCGGTCGGCGACCTCCGCCACGGACTCCCGCAGGCGGCGGCGCGCTCGGGCGGCGCGCCGCCGGGCGCCGAGCGCGGCGAACACGCGCGAGACGAGCGCGAGCAGCAGTCCTGCCGCGAGCCCGCCGAGAGCGAGCAGCGTCGGCCACGGCACCTCGAGGACTCCCCCGCCGCGGTCGGTCAGGTCCACCGAGAGCTCGGGCGCCGGCAACGGCGGCAGCTGGAAGTACGCCACCGCGGCGGCCGCACCGAGCCACAGCAGGCCCGCCACGGCGGCCGCCAGGAAGAGCCACTGGAGCACCCCGACGACGCGCCACCAGACGGGCTTGCGCGCGGCCTCGATCGTGGTGCTGGCGACGGCCGAGTCGAGGGCGTCGGGCAGGTGGTCGATCCCCTCCTGAGCGCGGTGCCGGGCCGCGAGCACCCACGGGTCGGGGACGCCCTCGGTCACGCGGTCGACGTAGTGCCGCACGGCCGAGGCGGCGGCGGCGCGCACCGACGGGCGGGTCCGCGGCAGCGAGGTGCGCACGAGGTCCGGCCGGTCGCCGGTCCGGGCGGCGTCCGGCCGCAGGCCGAGCCGCCGCAGCGGGTCCGGCCGGAAGCGCCCGATCCAGCGGGTCACGGGCCAGCCCGTCGCGGCGTGGGCGTCACGCACGGCCGAACGACGCACCGCCTCGACGACGGTCGGCACGCCCGCGGCGAGCTCGAGCGCGTCGGTCAGCGCTCCCCTGGCCCGCTCCCCCGCCCTCTCGGACGGCGCCTGCCCGCACGCCTCGAGGATGCGGTGCGCGACGGCGCGCTCGTCGCCCGTGAGCCGTGCGGTCGCGGCCTCGCGGCGCTGCGCCGCGTCCGCGAGCAGCCCGCGCAGCTGGTCGACGCCCTGGCCCGTGCGTGCCGACACGGCCAGCACGCGTGCGCCGTCGAGCCCGTCGGCCTTCACGAGGCGCCGCAGGTCGGCGAGCATCGCGTCCGTCTCCGCGCCGGTCAGGCGGTCGACCTGGTTGAGCGCCACGACCACGACGTCGGAACGTCCCGCGAGCGGGCGCAGGTAGCGCTCGTGCAGCGCGGCGTCGGCGTACTTCTGCGGGTCCACGACCCACACGAGCAGGTCGGCGCGCTCGACGAGCCGCTCGGCCCGCACGCGGTGCTCGGTGACGACCGAGTCGTGGTCGGGCAGGTCGAGCAGCACCAGCCCGGTCGTGATCCCGGCCGGTGTGCGGTGGCGGCGGAACAGCCCTCTGGTCGCGGACGCCGGCCCCGTGCCGGGCGACCCGCTCGCGTCGGCGACGGGCGCCTCGTGCATCTCGTGCCGGCGTCTGACCTCGAGCCAGTCGAGCAGTGGGACGGCCCCGTCCCCCCAGACGGCCGCGAGCGCGTGCGACGTCGTGGGTCGCCGCACGCCCGGTGCGGCGAGCTCCTCGCCCGCGACGGCGTTGAGCACGCTCGACTTGCCGGAGCCGGTCGCGCCTGCGAGCGCCACCACCGTGTGCTCGGCCGAGAGGCCGCCGCGCTCGCGGGCCCGGGCGACGACGGCGCGCGCGTCGTCGAGCAGGTCGCGGTCGAGACGCCCGGTGGCCTCGGTGATCGCGGCGTCGAGCGCCGCGGTGCGGGCCGCGAGGTCGATGCGGCTCACGAGCCGGGGTCCTTCCACCCGAAGAACCGGCGCCAGAACCCGGGCCGGCGCTCGGGCGTGCCCACCTCGGTCTCGCCCTCCGCGGGCCCGGGCTCCGCGCGCGGGACGCCGTCCGTCGTCGGCCGGCGCAGGGTCCCCGCGCCGCGCAGCATCCCGCCGCTGAACGCCCGGGTCGAGCCGCCCGCCCCGACCGGGCGCACCGACCGCTCGGAGCGCGCCGCGCCCTCGACCGCCCGGGCCGCCTCACGGACCCCGTCACCGGCCGGTGCCTGGGTCCCGAGCGCGTCGAGCTGCGCCGTGTAGCGGGCGGCCTGGCCGTCCAGCACCGACTGGACGCGCGCGTTGAGGCGCTTCTTCGCCTCGAGGGACAGCCGTCGCACGGCCTCGTCGCCGAACACCGCCTCGAGGAGCTTCTGCGCCACGACGGCGGTGCCGCCGGCGATCCCGATCTCCGCGCCCGTGAGCCCGGCCGTCGAGGCGAAGACGAGCACCATGAGGCTCACGCCCAGCGCGTTGACGCCGAGCGAGAGCGCGCGCGCCGTGCCCCGTTTCTCGGCGCCCTGCTCGCGCACGAGCTCGAGCACGTCCGACTGCCACCCGCGGATCTCCTCGCCCACCTGCGCGCGCAGGCCGCCCGACGTCCGGGAGAGCTCCAGACCCTGGAGCAGCGCGGCCCCGGCGGCGTCGCCCCGCCACGCCTCGTAGGTGCGCTCGGCCGCCTGCTCGGCGGCGTCGAGGACGACCGACTCGAGCCCGTGCGCGATCGCCTGCTCCACCTGCGGCGCCTGGCGCGGCGTGCCGCGGAAGAAGCCGACCACCGCGTCGCGGACGCGTCCCACCCCGGCCTCGACGGACCGGAAGAACTCCCCCGTGCCGACGAAGTCCTGCCACCGCGCCAGCACCTCGCCGCGCAGGAGGGCTCCGTCCGAGGTCGCGGCGTCGACCTGCGCGAGCGCGTCGGCGTGGTGGCGGCGGACGGCGTCGCGCAGCCGCGCGTCGGCGGCCCGCTGGGCGTCGGCGGCGTCGGCCAGGTGGACGGCGCGCCGCACCAGGTCGTCGACCACGCCGTCGCGCGTCGCGGCGATGACGCGGGCTCGCGCCTCCGGGTCGCCGCCGAGCCCGGTCAGCCACGTCGCGATCTCACCCACGGCCTCCTCGGGCAGGTAGCCCTCCTCGAGAGCACCCGGTCCGGCGTCCGCTGCCTCGGGGACGACGAACAGCTGGGCGTCGCCGAGGCCGTGCTCCGCCATGAGCCGGCGCAGGTCGTCGGCCACGGACTCGGAGCCGGGGTCGACGCGGTCGAGCACCATCGCCACCTGCGCCTTGCGCGCGGCCGCCTGCACCAGCAGGTCCCACGGCACGGCGTCGGCGTACCGCGCGGCGGTGGTGACGAACAGCCACAGGTCGGCGGCACCGAGCAGCTGCGCGGCAAGCTCCCGGTTGGCCGTCTCGACCGAGTCGATGTCCGGGGCGTCGAGCAGCGCGAGCCCCTGCGGCAGGGCGTCGCTCTTGACCAGCCGCAGGGAGCGCGACGGAGGGGTGTCGGCCGGCGGCCGGACCTCGGCGCGCTGGGCGTCGGACCGGTCCGTCGTCACGCGCGCGAGGCCGGGCAGGACCCGGTCGGTCGTGAACCAGCGCGCGTCGAGCGGGTGGTGGACGAGCACGGCGGCTCGCGTCGTCGGGCGCAGCACGCCCGGCGCGGAGACCTGCTCGCCGAGCAGCGAGTTCACGAGCGTCGACTTGCCGGCACCGGTCGACCCGCCGACGACGACGAGCAGCGGCGCGCGCTCGGCGCGCAGCCGGGGCAGCAGGTAGTCGTCCAGCTGGTCGACGGCACGCGCGAGGTCGGCCCGCGCGACGGCCGCACCGGGCGTCTCGAGCGGCAGGCGCAGCGCGCCGAGGCGCGCGCGCAGCGTGTCGAGCGCGTCGATGAGCGCGACGATCGCGGCCCCGGGTCCGGGGAGGTCGCCCGGGCCGGCGACGTCGGGCGGGCCCGCCGCGTGCCTTCCGACGGCGGGGTGCGGCTCGGGCTCGCCGGCCAGCACGTCGTCGGGTTCGGTCATGTGCCCAGTGTGCCCAGTTCGGGCGAAGCGCGCAGGTCAGGCGCTTCGGGGGCTCGGAGAGCGACGAGAGACCGCCGCGGGTGCGCTCGTGGCCCGGCCCTCGTCGAGGACCGGGCCACGGACGGACCCGCGGCGCAGGCCGCGAGCGCCTGTCAGTCGCGCGTGAGCTTGCGGTAGGTCACGCGGTGCGGGCGGGCGGCCTCGGCGCCCAGGCGCTCCACCTTGTTGTCCTCGTACGAGGCGAAGTTGCCCTCGAACCAGTACCAGCTCGCCGGGTTCTCCTCGGTGCCCTCGTAGGCGAGGATGTGCGTCGCCACGCGGTCGAGGAACCAGCGGTCGTGGGAGACGACGACGGCGCACCCGGGGAACTCGAGCAGCGCGTTCTCGAGCGAGCCCAGGGTCTCGACGTCGAGGTCGTTGGTCGGCTCGTCGAGCAGCAGCAGGTTGCCGCCCTGCTTGAGCGTCAGCGCCAGGTTGAGACGGTTGCGCTCACCGCCGGAGAGCACGCCCGCCGGCTTCTGCTGGTCCGGTCCCTTGAAGCCGAACGACGCCACGTAGGCGCGCGACGGGATCTCGACGTTGCCGACCTTGATGTAGTCGAGGCCGTCGGACACGACCTCCCACAGCGTCTTCTTGGGGTCGATGCCGCCGCGCGACTGGTCGACGTACGAGACGGACACCGTCTCGCCGATCTTGAGCTCGCCGCCGTCGAGCGGCTCGAGGCCCACGATCGTCTTGAAGAGGGTCGTCTTGCCGACGCCGTTGGGGCCGATCACGCCCACGATCCCGTTGCGCGGCAGCGTGAAGCTCAGGCCGTCGATGAGCTTGCGGTCTCCGAAGCCCTTCTGCAGGTTCGTCGCCTCCAGCACCAGGCTGCCCAGGCGCGGGCCCGCGGGGATCTGGATCTCCTCGAAGTCGAGCTTGCGCGTCCGCTCGGCCTCGGCCGCCATCTCCTCGTAGCGCGCCAGGCGCGCCTTGCTCTTGGCCTGGCGGCCCTTGGCGCTCTGGCGCACCCAGTCCAGCTCGTCCTTGAGGCGCTTGGCGAGCTTGGCGTCCTTCTTGCCCTGGACCTCCAGGCGCGCCTGCTTCTTCTCGAGGTACGTCGAGTAGTTGCCCTCGTACGGGTAGAGGCGGCCGCGGTCGACCTCGCAGATCCACTCGGCGACGTGGTCGAGGAAGTAGCGGTCGTGCGTGACGGCGAGCACGGCGCCGGG
>JAPSLQ010000281.1 GCA_031180595.1 Isoptericola sp.
GATATCTTGACATCAAGCAATCTCGACGTCGCAGGAGCACCGCACGGTCATGGCCAACGAGACTCGATCCGATTCCGCAACGATCATCTACACGCACACCGACGAGGCGCCGCTGCTCGCGACGTACTCGTTCCTCCCGATCGTCCAGGCGTACGCGGCCAAGGCCGGCGTGAACGTCGAGACGCGCGACATCTCGCTCGCCGGGCGGATCCTCGCGCAGTTCCCCGAGCACCTCACCCCCGAGCAGCGGGTCGGCGACGCCCTCGCCGAGCTGGGGCAGCTCGCCACCACGCCCGAGGCCAACATCATCAAGCTGCCGAACATCTCGGCCTCGGTCCCGCAGCTCAAGGCCGCGGTCGCCGAGCTGCAGTCGCAGGGCTACGCGATCCCGGACTACCCGGAGGAGCCCAGCACCGACTCCGAGCGCGAGGTCCGCGCGCGCTACGACAAGGTCAAGGGTTCGGCGGTCAACCCCGTGCTGCGCGAGGGCAACTCCGACCGCCGCGCACCCGCCGCGGTCAAGAACTACGCCAAGGCGCACCCGCACCGCATGGGCGCCTGGTCGCCGGAGTCCAGGACGAACGTCGCGACGATGGGCCACGACGACTTCTTCTCCAACGAGAAGTCCGTCGTCGTCCGCGCGGCCGGCACGCTCTCGATCCGCCTCGTGACGCCCGAGGGCACCACGGTGCTCAAGGAGGGCATCGCGGTCGAGGAGGGCGAGGTCGTCGACGGGACGTTCATGTCGGTGGCGGCGCTGCGCCGCTTCCTCGACGAGCAGGTCGCGCGCGCGAAGTCCGAGGGGATCCTGTTCTCGGCCCACCTCAAGGCGACGATGATGAAGGTCTCGGACCCGATCATCTTCGGCCACGTCGTCCAGGCCTTCTTCCCCGCGCTGTTCGAGCAGTACGGCGACCAGCTCAAGGCCGCGGGCATCTCGCCCAACGACGGCCTCGGCGGCCTGCTGTCCGCCGTCGACCGCCTGCCCGACGGCGAGGCGATCAAGGCCGCCGTCCAGCAGGGCCTCGCCGACGGCCCGGCGCTCGCGATGGTCGACTCCGACAAGGGCATCACCAACCTGCACGTGCCCTCCGACGTCATCATCGACGCCTCGATGCCGGCGATGATCCGCTCCGGCGGCCACATGTGGGGCCCGGACGGCCAGGAGCACGACACCCTGGCGGTCATCCCCGACTCGTCGTACGCCGGCGTCTACCAGACGGTCATCGACGACTGCCGCAAGAACGGCGCGCTCGACCCGACGACGATGGGCTCGGTCCCGAACGTCGGCCTCATGGCGAAGAAGGCCGAGGAGTACGGCTCGCACGACAAGACGTTCGAGGTCCCCGCCGCCGGCACGATCGAGGTCGTCGACGCCTCCGGCGACGTGCTCCTCTCGCACGACGTGCAGGCCGGCGACGTCTGGCGCGCGTGCCAGACCAAGGACGTGGCGGTCCGCGACTGGGTCAAGCTCGCCGTGACCCGCGCCCGTGCCACGGGCGTCCCGGCCGTGTTCTGGCTCGACGCCCAGCGCGCCCACGACGCCAACCTCATCGCCAAGGTCGAGACCTACCTCGCCGAGCACGACACCGAGGGTCTCGAGATCCTCGTCATGGCACCGGCCGAGGCCTGCGCCTACTCGCTCGAGCGCATCCGCCAGGGTCTCGACACGATCTCCGTCACGGGCAACGTGCTCCGCGACTACAACACGGACCTGTTCCCGATCCTCGAGCTGGGCACGTCGGCCAAGATGCTGTCGGTCGTGCCGCTCATGAACGGCGGCGGGCTGTTCGAGACCGGTGCCGGCGGCTCCGCGCCCAAGCACGTCCAGCAGCTGCTCGCGGAGAACTACCTGCGCTGGGACTCCCTCGGGGAGTTCTTCGCGCTCGCCGCGTCGTTCGAGCACCTCGCGGGCGTGGCGGGCAACCCGCGCGCCAAGGTGCTCGCGGACACGCTCGACCGCGCCACGGGCACGTTCCTCAACGAGGACAAGTCCCCGACGCGTCGGGTGGGCGGGATCGACAACCGCGGGTCGCACTTCTACCTCGCCCTGTACTGGGCGCAGGAGCTCGCGGCGCAGTCCGACGACGCCGAGCTCGCGGCCACGTTCGCACCGCTCGCGGAGAAGCTCACCGCGGCCGAGGCGACCATCGTCGACGAGCTGGTCTCCGTGCAGGGGTCGCCGGCCGACGTCGGGGGCTACTACCGCCCCGACCCGGCCAAGGCCTCCGCGGTGATGCGCCCGTCCGCGACGTTCAACGAGGCCCTCGCCTCGCTGTAGCGCCGAGGTAGCGCACCGCTCGCCGAGGTAGCGCGCCTCGCGACGAGGTAGCACGCCCCTCCACCCGGACTCGGGTGGAGGGGCGTGCTTCGTGCTACCTCGGCGAGGAACGTGCTACCTCGGCGCGGAACGCGCTACGTCGGCGGTCACCAGCTCCAGCCGCGGGCGCTGAGCTCGAGCTCCTCGCGCAGGCGCTCCTCGGCGGCGGCGCGCTCGTCGAGCCGCAGCGGGACGTCGTCCACCGGGAGGCCCGAGAGCCGGCACGCCTCCCGCAGGAGCGCGTCGTACGCGCCCTGCACCGCACGCCAGTGGTGCGCCCGGGCGAACACGTCGGGGTCGCCCTCGACGGCGCGCAGCTCGCGCGCCAGCTCGCCGAGGCGCATCTGGATCGCCAGCGTCACGAGCGGGTCGGCCTGCTCGGCCCGACGGCGCAGGTCGCGTCGCGCGACGGACTCGCGGTGGGCGTCGGAGCGCAGCCAGGACCGGACGGCGGTCGCGGCCACGATGAGGGCCGTCGTCGTCAGGAGCGCCATCTGCCACGTCATCGGAGCACCCCGTGGGTCCAGGAGACCTTCCAGTCTAGGAAGTCCTCTCCCCGTTGAGAACGCCTTTGCGGGGGCCGCGTCTTCCCGTCCCACGACGACGCGCT
>JAPSLQ010000282.1 GCA_031180595.1 Isoptericola sp.
AGCGCGAGCGGGTCCACGCCCAGGGGCGGCTGCGCCGTCCCACCGGTGAGCGGCGTGAGGTCCACGGCCGTCACCACGAGCCAGGGCACCGCCCAGCCCAGCGCCGCGCCGACGAGCAGCGCGACGGCGGCCCAGGGCCCGACCTCCCAGAGGGCGACCCGTCGCTCGGCACGCCGCGGCAGGCCCAGGGTGCGCAGCACGGCCAGGAGCCGCCCGCGCGCCGGCGCCGCGAGCACGAGCGTGAGCACCACCGCCGCCGCGCACAGCAGCGCGGAGAGCGCGACCGCGAGCGTGAACGCCGCGGCGAGCCCCGACGCGGACGGTGCCGCGAGCAGCTCGGCCTGCCCGGCGACGGGGTCGTCGACCACGGCGGTCGGCAGCACGCCCCGGACCGCGCGCTCGACGGCGTCACGTCCGGCGTCGTCGATCCCCGCCTCGAGCGCGACGAGCGCGAGCCGCGGGTAGGCGTCCCGGTCGAGAGCCACCGTCGCGACGCCGACGTCGACCAGCACGAACCGCGACGCGGGCGGGGCGCCGGGCAGCGTCTCCGCGCTGCCCCGCACCGCCAGCTCGACGCCGGCGAGCGTCGCCCCGGACGCACCCTCAGCGACGCCGAGCGACGCGGACACGAGCGCCGGCAGGCGGCCGTCCCCCCGGCCGGCGAGGTCCTCGAGGCCCCGGGGCGCACCCGGCACGTCCGCCTGCACCTGCGCGAGCGCGGCCGCGTCGACGGCGTACACGGTGACCTGCTCGCCCGCGCCGCCCGAGCCCAGCGCGAGCTGGCCAAGGTCGGCGACGGGCGAGACCGCGCGGACCCCGTCGATCTCCCGCAGCGCCGCCACCTCCTCGGCACCGACGATCGGCCCGGCCACCCGCAGGTCGGCCCCCACCTCGGCCCACGCCTCACGGGTGATGCCCGCCGCCACCGTGGACTGCAGCACCGCCGACGACGCCGCGACCGCCACCGCGAGCACGAGGGCGAGCGCGGGGACCACCCCGCCGGCCGGGTCGCGCGTCGCCCGCGCGGCCCCGAGGAACGGCACGAGGTCGGACCTGCGCGCCAGCGCCCGCTCGAGCCCGCGCGCGAGCCACGGGAACGCCCGCACGGCGAGCAGCGTGACCGCCACGCTGAGCAGCAGAGGTGCCGCCGCGAGCAGCGGGTCGACGCCGAGGGCGTCGCTCCCCGCGACGACGCCCCGCTGCAGCAGCAGCGCCACGGACACGACGGCGCCCGCACCGACGAGCGACTCGAGCACCGGCCGCAGGCGGCGCCGGGAGGGGCGGCGCGCCAGGTCGGCGCGCTCGGCGCGCATCCCGCGGGCCGACGCCGCCGAGGCCAGGGCCACGGCGGGGGCGAGGCCGGCCGCCGCCGCGAGCGCGACCTGGACGGGCGCGACGTGGCCGGGGACCGCGAGCAGCCCGAGCCCGAACCCGGCCGCCGCGGCCGGGAGGCCCGTCAGGAGGCCCTCGGCGGCGACGACCCCGCGCACCCACGGCCCGGACGCCCCGCGCGCCCGCACGAGCGCGAGCGCCGCCCGCCGCCGTTCGACGACCAGCCGTCCGCCGAGCACGAGCACCGCGCCGACCGCGCCGAGGGGCCCCGCGGCGAGGACGGCGACGATCGCGTCGACGCCGCTGCGCCGCCCGAGCACGTTCTCCAGGACGCCGGTGAGCCCGGAGGCGGGGTGGAACGTGGCGTGGTCCCCCGGCCGCACGGTCTCGGTCCGGCTGGTGATGCCGCGCAGCTGCGCCAGCAACGCGGGCACCTCGTCGCTCCGCACGCCGTCGGCCTGCACGGGGAACCAGACGCGCGTGCTGGGTGCGGGCACCCAGGCGGCGATCGTGCCCGGGTCGCCGTACACGGCGGCGGTGGCGATCTTCCCGATGTTGGGGTCGACGACCACCTCGGGCGTCACCGCGGTCGGGTTGTGCGCCCAGTACTCGTCCTGCGGGTCGACCGGCTCCCAGACGCCGACGAGCACGAGCGGGGCGAGCTGGGTCCCCGGCGCCGGGTGCACCGAGCCGACGGTCCAGCCGAGCTCCGTGGCGGCGGCCACCGACATCGCGACCTCGATCGGCTCGGGCGTGACGTCGACGACGCCGTCCGAGCCCGGGAACATCAGCCGCCGGTCCGTGAGCACGGGCGTCGACTCGGGCCAGCGGCCGTCGACCACGCGCACGTGCTCCCGCGTGGTCGCGCCGGCGCGCGGCACCACCCACGGCGAGGCGACGTCGTTGCCCTCGACGCGCTCGACCGGCGTGCGGCCGCCCGAGACCGTGAGGTCGGGCTCGCCCAGCACGTCGCGCAGCGGGCCGGGCTGCGCGTCCCGGAGCGTGCGCAGCGCGTCCAGGTACTCGTCCCACGCCGGCTGCGGCGGTTCCACCGACGTGGCCTCGGTCGGTCCGAACGACAGCCCGCGGTACGGGTCGTACTCGTCGCCGTAGCCGGGCGCGACGCTCGTCGTCGCGATGAGGTCGCGAGCGACGGGGGACGCCTCCGCCGTCGCGTGGGCGAGCTGCCGGGAGTGCACCTCGGCGAGCGCGCGCGGACCCGCGGAGAGGACCGCCGCGCCGAGCAGGGCGACGAGCGCCAGGGCGAGCGTGGCGCCGGCGGACGTGCGCAGGTGCCGGCGCACCAGGAGCAGCAGACCTCTCATCGCACCTCCTCCCGGTACTCGGTGTCGCGCGCCTGGGCCACGACCCGGGCCCCGACACCCGCCGCGACGGCGAGGAGCCCCACCGCGAGCGCTGCGAGCGGTGCGGCGAGGAGCCACGCGTCGAGCCGCAGCACGGCGTCGGGCGTCGTGGCGACGCCCGTCAGCGTCGCCCGGGCGAGGCCGGGCACCGCCAGGCGCGCCACGACCGCCCCGGCGGCGACCCCGGCGACGATCGCGACGAGCCCCACCGCGAGCAGCTCGGTC
>JAPSLQ010000030.1 GCA_031180595.1 Isoptericola sp.
CGGGTCCCGCCGTCGACGGGCTCGAACGTGACGACGTGGGGCACGGCGTCGGGCACGCCCGCCGGGACGCCGGCGTCGGCCGGGCTGATCGGCGCGCCGTCGGCGGTGGCGAACCGCATCGTGTACTCCAGCCGGAGCGGCGGCTCCACCCGCGTGTAGGACCACAGATTGTGGATGGTGCCGCCGCCGTACTCGGGCGGGGCGGTCATGCCGGTCAGCGTGGACCCACCGTCGCGCACGTCCGCGGCGAGCACGGACCCGGTGAAGCCCACGGGCCCCCACCACCGTGCCAGCAGGTCCGGCCGCGTGAACGCCGCGAACGCCTCCTCGGCTCCGGCAGGCAGCACGCGGCTCACCTCGACGGTCGTCGTCTCCTCGGTCATCTCGCTCATCCTCTCTCACACTCCGGCAGCCGCGAGCGCGGCCACCTCGTCGTGCCCGGCGGCGGTCGCCGCCGGCTCGTCGTCGATCCCGTCGCGGTGGTCGCCGCCGGCGTCGGCGGCGTACCGCTTGCTCAGCGCCCGGTACTGGCGGCTGCCGAGGGCGACCGTGGTGAGCACCAGGCCGCACGCCGCGAGCAGCATCAGCACGAGGGCGATCCCGCGGGCCGGGCCGGTCCCGAACCACCCGCCGATCGCGGCCGCGCCCGCACCGCCGTCGGACATCAGCGGCATGAACACGAACTGCGCCAGCGGGCTGACGAGGAACGCCATCAGCGGGGAGGCGGACTGCTCGGCGCTGTGCGCGAACCCGAGGACCCGCCCCTGCCGCTCGTAGGGGACCACCTTCTGCAGCACCGTCTGCTCGGCGGCCTCGGCGAACGGCATGACGAACAGGAACGCGGCGAACCCGGCCAGGAGCAGGGCGGCGGAGTGCTGGACGGGGAACAGGAACGTGACGCCCCACATGACCAGGTTGACCGTCAGCAGCGTCCGCAGCGGGCTGCGGCCCACGCCCCGCCGGGCGACCACGAGCCCGCCCAGGATCATGAAGGTGCTGATCGCGCCCCAGGCCAAGCCCCACGCCTCGACGGACATCAGGGACAGGCCGTACGGGTCGCTCAGGGCCATGAGACCGCCGAACAGCACGTTGTTCAGCAGGGCGAAGCCGATGAGCGCCCACATGCCGGGGATCTCGCCCACCAGGCGCAGGGTGCCGCGCAGGTCCACCGTCGTCGGCTCGCCCGCGGCCGCGGGCGTCGCGAGCGCGTCCGGCGTCTGCACGGACCGCAGGTGCCCGACGGCGATCGCGAGCACCGCGACGGCCAGCGCCAGCGGCCCGAGCATCCCGGTGTAGGCCACGAGCAGGCCGCTGATCACCGAGGTGACGAGGTGCGAGATCCCGAAGGTCGTGCCGACCAGCCCGTTCGCCCGGTCGCGCCGGCCCTCGTCGAACAGCGCGGTGACCACCGTGGTCATCGCGATGCCGCGCAGGTTCCCGGCGACGACGCCGGCCATGACGAGGAGGATCAGGGCCCACAGCCGCGGCTCGGCCGGGTCGGTGAAGGCCTGCGCCGGCGTCGCGACGTACAGCGCGAGACCGAGCAGGTAGGACACGAGCGACGCGACCGCGGACGCCTGCATCACCGTGGTCTTGCGGTGGTGGTCGACGAGCGACCCGAACCACACGCCCGTGGCGGCCATGGCCACCAGGAAGATCCCCGAGATCGTCCCCGTCGCGAAGACCGAACCGGTCTCGAGGTACACCCAGAAGGTGAGCGCGAACCAGGCGGTGAAGTTCATCACCGACACCAGCGTCACGTTCGCGAGGAGGTGCGCGAACGTGCGCACCTCGGGCCGGCTCAGGCGCAGCGGTGCCTTCTGCCCGGCGGTCGTCGTCTCCGTGCTCATGTCCCTGCTCCCTTGACCTCTGGTCCGCTCACTACGATCATGAAAGTGATCTCGGTCATAGAGACGGAGCCGGCGGCGGGAACTCATCGGTGGCGGTGGGGCCGTGCGAGAGCACCGAAGGGAGCCCGGTGAAGCGAGCGAGCGGCAGGTCGCACTGCCCCATCAACTTCGGGCTCGAGGCGTTCGGCGACCCGTGGTCGCTGCTCGTGGTGCGCGACATCGTCTACTTCGGCAAGCGCACGTTCGCCGAGTTCCTCGCCTCGGAGGAGGCGATCGCGCCCAGCGTGCTCGCCGCCCGCCTGGAGCGGATGACGACGGCGGGCATCCTGCGGCGCTCGCCCGACCTCGCCGACCGCCGCAGGGTGCGCTACGACCTCACCGAGCGCGGGCTGGCGCTGATCCCGGTCCTGGTCGAGCTGGCCGAGTGGGGCGCGACGACGGACCCCGCGACGGGCGCGCCGGCGGACTGGATCGCGCTCGTGCGCGCGGACAAGGCGGGCATGGTCGCGCGGTACACCGAGGCGGTCCGCGAGGGGCGCAGCGTCTTCGTCGGAGACGACAGCGTCGCGGCGCGCGTCGCCGCCGCGCGTGCCGCTACCGGGTAGGAGGCTCGGCGGCGAGCGCCGCGCGCTGCAGCTCGGTCAGCCGGGCGGTCCCGGCGACGGCGAGGTCGAGCAGCGCGTCGAGCTCGGCGCGGTCGAACGGCGCGTGCTCGGCCGTCCCCTGCACCTCGACGAACGCGCCCGAGCCCGTCGTGACGACGTTCATGTCGGTCTCGGCGCGCACGTCCTCGACGTAGGGGAGGTCGAGCATCGGGACGCCGTCGACGATGCCCACGCTGACCGCGGCGACCGAGTCGGTGAGGACCTGCTTGCCGCCCGTGACGAACCCGTGCCGCGCGCCCCACGCGACGGCGTCGGCGAGCGCCACGTAGGCTCCCGTGATCGCCGCCGTCCGCGTGCCGCCGTCGGCCTGCAGGACGTCGCAGTCGAGCACGATCGTGTTCTCGCCGAGCGCGGTCACGTCGACGACGGCGCGCAGGGAGCGGCCGATGAGCCGCGAGATCTCGTGCGTGCGCCCGCCGATCTTGCCCTTGACCGACTCGCGCTGGCTGCGCTCGTTCGTGGCGCGGGGGAGCATGGCGTACTCGGCGGTGACCCAGCCCTCGCCCGAGCCCTTCTTCCAGCGGGGCACGCCCTCGGTGAACGAGGCCGCGCACAGCACGCGCGTGCGACCGAACTCGACGAGCACCGAGCCCTCCGCGGAGTCGAGCCACCCGCGGGTGATCGTCACGGGGCGCAGCTGGTCGGGGGCACGGCCGTCGGCGCGCACGACGGCGGCCTGGGAGGTGGGGGAGGTCATGCCGTCAGCCTATCGACACGCCCGGCCGCTCAGAGCCCGAGGCGTCGCCGCAGCTCGCGTGCGTGCCGCCGCGAGACCTCGACGCGGCTGCGCTGCCGGTCGTCCATCACGAGCACCAGCGAGCCCTGGAAGTCCGGCACCAGCTCGCGGACGTGGTCGAGGTTGACCAGGTAGGAGCGGTGCGTCCGGAAGTAGTGGCCGCGCAGGCGCCGCTCGAGCTCGTTGAGCGAGAACGTGACGAGCAGCCGCTCGTCGGCCAGCTTGAGGTAGGAGTAGCCGCGCGCGGCGCTCGCGTAGACGATCGAGGCGCCGTCGACCAGCACCGTGCGCCCGTCCTTCGTCACGGGGATGCGCACGAGCGGCTCCACCGCGGACGACGCCGGCGCCTCGTCCGGTCGGTCGACCGGTCGCAGGTCGGGCTGCGGCTCGGCGTGCGCGAGCGCGCGCTCCAGGGCACGGCGCAACCGGTCGGCGTCGAAGGGCTTGACGAGGTAGTCGGCCGCGGCGAGGTCGAACGCGTCGACGGCGTGGTCGGGGTAGGCCGTGGTGAAGACGACCTGCGGAGGTCTTGGCAGGTCGCGCAGCGCCCGCGCGACGTCGAGCCCCGACCCGCCCGGCATGCGGACGTCGAGCAGCACGAGGTCGTAGTCGAGCGAGCCGAGCAGCAGCAGGGCCTCCTCGCCGTTCGTGGCCTCGCCCACCACCTGCACGCCGCCGATCTCCTCGAGCAGGTACCGCAGCTCGGCTCGGGCGGGGGCCTCGTCGTCGACGATGAGGGCTCGGGGTCGCATCGGCGTCACCTTAGCGGGATCCGCAGCTCGACGGTCGTGCCCTCGCCGGGCTCGGACACCACGTCGAGCGAGCAGCGGTCGCCGAACAGCGAGCCCAGCCGCTGGGAGATGTTCCACAGCCCGACGCCGCCGTGCCGCGCGCGCTCCCCGGCGGCGGGGCGCTCGCCCGCGGTGAGCCGCGCGAGCACCTCGGGCGGCATGCCGACGCCGTCGTCGGACACCCGGATCGACGTCGTGCGGGTGAGGGGGTCGACGCGGGCACGCAGGCGGATGGTCCCGCCCGAGACCTTGTCGGCGATCCCGTGCTTGACCGCGTTCTCGACGAGCGGCTGGATCGTCAGCACCGGGACGCGCGTCGTGAGCACCTGCGGGTCGATGTCGTAGCGCACGCGCAGCCGGTCCCCGAACCGCGCCTGCTCGAGCGACAGGTACGTGCGCACGAAGAAGTACTCCTGCGCGAACTCGGCGAAGTGCCCGTCCTGGCGCACCGCGTACCGGAAGAAGTCGCTCAGGCGCAGCAGGAGCTGGCGCGCCTCCTCGGGGTCGGTGCGCGCCTTGGAGGCGATCGTGTTCAGGACGTTGAACAGGAAGTGCGGGTTGATCTGCGCGCGCAGCGCGTCGAGGCGCGCGTCGGCGGCGAGGTGGCGCTCGCGGTCCATCTCGGCGAGCTCCAGGTGCAGCGACAGCATGCTCGCCATGTCCTCCACCAGGACGCGGGGCGCCGGCTCGTCGTGCACGCGGTAGACCTTGAGCGCGCCGACCACGCGGTCCCCGATCGCCAGCGGCGCGACCACGGCCGTCTCCAGCGGGCAGCCCGGTTCCGGGCAGCCGATGCCGTCGCGCCGGTGCACGACGACGGTGCGCCCCTTGTCGATCGCCTTGCGCGAGACCCGGGTCTGCAGCGCGCCGCCGACCCGGTGGTGGTCGGCACCGGGCCCGACGAACGCGAGGACCTGCTCGGTGTCCGTGATCGCGATGGCGTCGCCGCCGAGCAGCGGGCGGATCAGCTCGGCGGTCCGTCGCGCGGCGTCGGGCGTCAGGCCCGAGCGCAGCGGCATCGACCTCCCGGCGTCGGCGATCGCGAGGCCCGAGCGGACGCCGCGCGGGTCCGGCGGGCGCTGCGGCACGACGCGCGACAGGCGCGGCCCGCGCAGGGCCGACGGGTACCCGAGCACGACGGCGGTCGAGAGCACGACGCCGATCGTGACGGTGGCCAGGACGCCGAGGGGAGGGTCGACGAGCACCTGGGTCACGAGGTGCACGAGGGCCCACACGACCACGAGGGTCGCGGCCAGCAGCTGGCTACCGCCGCGCACGTCGCCGTCCTCCCTTCGCGCGCCGGCCCTCGGCCACGGTCAGGCGGGCCAGCCGCTCGGCGTGCCGGTCGGCCGCGGTCCCGTGCATGACCAGCCACGACCGCTCGACGTCGTCCGGTACGCGGGAGCGCCGCGAGACGACGACGGTCACGGCGGCCGCGACGGGCGCGGCCACGATCGTGGGCGTCACGAGGACCTCGCCCACGAGCGGCAGGTCGGTCACCGTGCCGACCGCGAACATCGTGACGGCGAGCGCCGTCCCGGTGACCATGCCCGCGACCGCGCCGGCGGCCGTCGTGCCGCGCCACCAGATCGCCAGCAGGAAGACGGGCGTCAGGGCCGACCCGGCGACGGCGAACGCCCACGTGACCATCGTCGCCACGATCGACGGCGTCACGGAGCTGAACGACTCGGGACGCATCCCCAGGGCGAGCGCCGCGGTCGCGCACGCCGCGACGAGCGTCGTGACCCGCCCCGCCTGCACGGCCTGGCGCTGCGTGGCCCGCGGGTTGATGTGGCGCTCGTACACGTCGTGGCCCCACGAGGCGGCCGAGGCGAGCAGCAGGCCCGCGACCGTCGACATCACCGCGACGAGCGCGCCGGCGGCCACGACGCCCAGGCCGGCGTCGCCGCCGTAGATCCGGCCGAGGACGGGCAGCGCGTGCTCCGGCACCCGCAGCACGCCGTCGACCGTGAGCTCCCGCAGCCACGGGTGCTCGTCGACGGCGCCCGGGATGAGCTCGCGGGCCGCGGTGCCGAGCATGACGGCCAGCGCGTAGAACGCGCCGGCGAGGCACAGCACCCACACCGTCGTCGTGCGCGCGGCCGTGCCCGTGGGGCTGGTGAAGTACCGGTTCATGACGTGGGGGAGCCCGGCGGTGCCCATCGCGAGGGTCACGATGAGCGCGAACTGGCCCACGCCGCCGTAGCGTGCACCCGGGTCGCCGAACGACGCCGGCTCGCCCGGGCGGATCTGGTTCTGCTCGGTGCCGAGCTGCCAGCCCTCCGGCCCGGGCGTGGGGTTGGCGAGCGGTGCCCGGGACAGGTCCGCGACCGCGTCGCCGTACCGGAACCCCTCGCCGAGCACCACCGCGGCGAGCCACACGAGCGCCGCGAGCAGGAGCAGGAACTGCACCGCCTGCGTCCAGGTGGTGCCGCGCATGCCGCCGAACGCGACGAGCCCGGCGACGACCGTCGTCGAGAGGAGGATGCCCGTCGCGTAGGGCGACAGGCCGGCGACGCCCTGGCCGACGAGGAGCTGCCAGGTGATGCCGCTGCCGACCGCCTGCGGCACGAGGTAGGACAGGATCACGAGCTGCACGACGCCGACCGCCACGAGCCGCACCCGCTCCGAGCCGAGCCGTCGTCCCAGGAAGTCGGGGATCGAGAACTCGCCGAAGCGGCGCAGGGGAGCGGCGACGAAGAGCAGCACCGGCACGAAGCCGGCGGCGAACCCCACGGCGTACCAGGCGCCGTCGAGCCCCGAGACGTAGACGGCGGCGGCCACGCCGAGGAACGAGGCGGCCGAGAAGTAGTCGCCGCAGATGGCCCACGCGTTGGTGACGACGCCGACCTTCTGCCCGGCGAGGTAGAAGTCGACGGTCGAGGTGCCGCGCGGACGCATCGCGACGGCCGTGGCCGCCACCAGGAGCAGCACGAGACCGAGGACGACGGTGCTGGGGACGTTCACGGCTCCTCGCCCTCGCCGGCGAGCGGGCCGCCCTCCGGCGCGGGCCCGCCGAGCATCCGCGCCTCGACGGCGCTCGAGAGGCTCGCGGCCGCGACGCCGATGACGGCGAAGAACGCGTACAGGCCGAACGCCGCCATGAGGAAGCCCGGGCTCATCCCGCCCACGAGCCGGCTCGCGCTCCACCAGTCGAGCGTGACGGCAAGCAGCGGGAACCCGACGATCGCCGCGAGGAACACGGCGAAGTAGCCGACCGCGACGCGGCGCAGGGTGCGGAACGTCGCGTCCACCTCCGCAGGGGTGTCCCGGTCGTCGACGCCGTCGTCCATGGCGAGCACCCTACGGACGCCTGCGGGCCGGCGCCACGACCTCTCGACCGCCGGCTACGTCGCGACGGGCGTGCGACCGACCGGGGTGCGCCAGAGGCGCAGCCCGGTGCGCAGGAGCACGACCGCCCCGCCCGCGACCATGACGAGCCCGATGCTGGGCAGCAGGCGCCCCCACGAGTCGGTCGCGGCGCTCAGCGCGGCGAGCCGCGCGAGCTGCCAGCCGACGATCCCGCCGGCGGCCAGGCCGGCGACGGCGCAGTGCGCGATCGCAGACCAGCGGCGGGGCACGAGCGCGCCCGCGATGGCGACGAACCCCGCGCACAGCGTCCACAGCCCGCCACCGCCGGTGCCGTAGAGGACGCCCAGGGGCGTCATGACCCAGGGCAGGAGCGAGCCGACGACGGCGAGCGCGCCGCCGGCGAGCATGCCGACGCTCCCGGGGTGCAGCACGCGCCTGCGGGAGGTCGGTGCGGTCGCGCTCGTCGTCGAGGCCATGCGCCGATGCTAGGCGAGCGACGGCTCGCCGCGACCGTTGATCCCGCGAGCGGTCACCGCGGTCCCGTGAGCGGTCGGTGCGCGGCCGCGAGCGGCCCGTGGCCCCGGTCGACGCCGGTCGCCGGGCGCTGGCGACCGCTCGCGACCGCAGACCCGCCGTCGGGCAGGAAGCCCTTGTGCGCGGTGCCGCACGTCCGCTTTGCTCCGGTCGAACGGGCCTGGACGCGCCGCGGGCAAGGACGCCCCGGCGAACGCGACGAAGGGAGCGTCCGGAGATGACCGACACCGCGCGAGGGGGCGCACCCGGCGGACCGCCGGGTCACCAGCCCGACAACGGCTGGCGCAAGGAGTACTGGCGCAGGAACCTGCGGCTCATGCTGGTGCTGCTCACCATCTGGTTCCTGGTCTCGTTCGTGTGCGGGATCCTGCTCGTCGAGCAGCTCAACCAGGTCGTGGTCGCGGGCTTCCCGCTGGGCTTCTGGTTCGCCCAGCAGGGGTCGATCTACGTGTTCATCGTGCTGATCCTCGTCTACGCCGTACGCATGGACCGGCTCGACGACGAGTTCGGGGTCAGCGAGCGCAACGACGACGGGAGCCGGGCATGACCGAGATCCAGACCTGGGCGCTCGTCTTCGTCGCGCTCTCCTTCGGGGTCTACATCTTCATCGCCTGGCGCAGCCGGGTGCGGGAGACGAAGGGCTTCTTCGTCGCCGAGCAGAACATCCCCGCCTTCGCGAACGGCGCGGCGGTCGCGGCCGACTGGATGTCCGCGGCGTCGTTCATCTCGATGGCCGGCCTCATCGCCTTCCTCGGGTCGGACGGCTCGATCTACCTCATGGGCTGGACCGGCGGCTACGTGCTGCTCGCGCTCCTGCTCGCGCCGTACCTGCGCAAGTGGGGCAAGTTCACGGTCCCCGAGTTCGTGGGCGAGCGGTTCTCGGAGACGGTGCGCTCGGTGTCCGCCGTGGTGGCGATCATCGTGTCGTTCACCTACGTGGTCGGCCAGATGGCCGGCGGCGGCATCGTGTTCTCGCGGTTCCTGCAGGTCGAGCAGGGCTGGGGCGTGGCGATCGCCGCGGTCGTCATCTTCGCGTACGCGGTGTTCGGCGGCATGAAGGGCATCACCTGGACGCAGGTCGCGCAGTACACCGTGCTGATCGTCGCCTACCTGATCCCCGCCTGGGCCGTCGCCCAGACGATGACCGGCATCGCCGTGCCGCAGATCTCGTTCGGCCAGATCCTGGCCGAGCTCGACGCGATCGGGCAGGAGTTCGGGCTGCCCGTCTACACCGAGGCGTTCACCGCCCGGCCCATGCAGGACGTCTTCCTGGTGACGATGGCGCTCATGATCGGCACCGCCGGGCTGCCGCACGTGATCATCCGGTTCTACACGACCAAGACGGTGCGCGGGGCGCGCTACTCCGCCCTCTGGGCGCTGGTCTTCATCGGCCTGCTCTACACGACGGCGCCGGCCGTGGGCGCGTTCACCAAGCTGAACATGCTCCAGGGCGTGCAGGGCGTGTCCACCGACGCGCTGCCGAGCTGGGTCGACAGCTGGCGGGCCACCGGGCTGGTCTCCGTGGCGGAGGACTCCGACACGATCACCAGCATCACGAACAACGCGGGGGACTTCGCCGCCGGGCAGGCCGACATGTTCCTCAACAACGACATCCTCGTGCTCGCCAGCCCGGAGATCGCGGGCCTGCCCGCACCGATCGTGGGCCTGGTCGCGGCGGGAGGCCTGGCGGCGGCCATGTCGACGGCGGCCGGCCTGCTGCTGGTCATCTCGTCGTCGGCGTCGCACGACCTGTACTTCCGCTACGTGGACCACCACGCGTCCGAGGCTCGCCGCCTCCTGGTGAGCCGGATCGCGATGGGTCTGGCCGTGCTCGTGGCGATCTACTTCGGCATCAACCCGCCGGCCTTCGTGGCCCAGGTCGTCGCCTTCGCCTTCGGTCTCGCCGCGTCGACGTTCTTCCCGATCCTGCTGCTCGGGATCTTCTGGAAGCGCACGACGGCGGCCGGCGCCGTCTCCGGCATGCTCACCGGCCTCGTGTTCACCGCGAGCTACATGATCTACACGCTCGAGGTCTTCGGCACCTCGGCCAACGAGCACCTCCTCGGCATCAGCCCCGAGGGCATCGGCACGCTCGGCGCGGTGGTCAACTTCGCCGTGACGATCGTCGTCTCGAAGCTCACCGCGCCGCCGTCCCACGAGGTCCAGGAGATGGTCGAGGAGATCCGCTACCCGGCGCGCCGGGCCGTGCGGGCGACCACCGCCGACTGATCCGTGCGGCGGTCGCACGTGGCCCACCTCTCCGCCGGGAGGTGGGCCACGAGCGCACCCGCGGCGTCGATAGGGTGGTGCGGGTGCACCTCGTCGCCTCGGACCTCGCGTTCGCCTACCCCGGAAGGCCCGTCCTGCGGCACGTCGAGGTGCGCGTGTCCGACGGTGTGCGCCTCGGCGTCGTCGGCGAGAACGGCTCGGGCAAGTCCACGCTGCTGCACCTGCTCGCCGGGGACCTGACGCCGCAGAACGGCGAGGTCCGGCGGTCGGGCAGCGTCGCGCTCGTCGAGCAGGAGCTGGCCGTGGCCCCCGGGCAGACCGTCGGCGACCTCGTCGCGGGCACCCTCGCCGGGCTGCGCGCGGCGGCGGCCCGGCTCGAGGCGGCCGCGGCCTCGTTCGACCACGAGGCGGGCGACCTGGCCGAGCTGAGCGCGATGCTGGCCACGGTCGAGCATCTCGCGGCCTGGGACGCGGACCGCAGGGTCGACGTCGCGCTCGCGCGCCTCGGGGCGGTCCGCGACCGGGACCGCACGCTCGCCTCCCTCAGCGTGGGCCAGCGCTACCGCGCCCGGCTGGCGTGCCGGCTCGCCGAGCGCTCCGACCTGCTGCTGCTGGACGAGCCCACCAACCACCTCGACGACTCCGCGATCGAGTTCCTCACCGGCGAGCTGGTCGCCTGGCGCGGCGGCGTCGTCCTCGTCACGCACGACCGGGAGCTGCTCGACGACGTCGCCACCGCGATCCTCGACCTCGACCCGTCGATGGACGGCCGGCCCGTGCTCTACGGGCAGCCCGGGTACCTGTCCTACCGGTTCGCCAAGAACCAGGCGCTGCACCGGTGGCGCCAGCGCTACCGCGCCGAGCGGAAGCGGGCCGAGGCGCTCGCCGAGCGGCTCGACGCGTCCTACGAGGGACTCTCGGACGAGTGGCGACCGCCCAAGGGCTCGCAGAAGCACCGGCGGGCCACTCGCGCCCGCATCCACGTCAAGGCGGCCGACCGGCTCGTCCAGAAGCTCGAGGCCGAGGCCGTCGACGTGCCCGTCCCGCCGCTCGAGCTCGCGTTCCCCGACCTGCCCGCGATGTCGCCGGGCTGGGACCCGGGCGAGCCGCTGGTCGAGCTGCGCTCGCCGCGGGTCGTCGCGCCCGACGGCCGGGTCCGGCTGGACCTGCCGGGCACGCGCGTGGCCGTGCCGCCGTCGGGCCGGCTGCTCGTCGTCGGACCGAACGGCACGGGCAAGTCGACGTTCCTGCAGGCGCTCGCCGGGCAGCTCGCGCTCGAGCGCGGCACGCGCTCCGTCGTCGCGGGTGTCCGCGCGGGCGTCGTCGGTCAGGAGGGCGACCCGCTCCGGGGCGAGGCGCGCCTGCAGTCGGGGTTCGACGCGTACGCGGCCGAGGCGCTCGCACTCCTCGCGCGCGGTGAGCTGGACCCGGACCACCTCGTGCCCGTCGCGGCCCTCGGGCTGCTGAGCGAGGAGGACCTCGAGCGGCCGCTCGCCGAGCTGTCGGCGGGGCAGCGGCGGCGGTTCGAGCTCGCGCGGGCCCTGCTGCACGCGCCGCACCTGCTGCTGCTCGACGAGCCGACCAACCACCTGTCGATCGACCTCGTCGACGAGCTCACGCGCGCGCTGCAGGTGACGCCGGCGGCCGTCGTCGTCGCGACGCACGACCGGCGCATGCGCGCCGACCTGGCAGGCTGGCCGGTCCTCGACCTCTCCGCGAGGTAGCGCGCGATCCGCCGAGGTAGCGCGCGATCCGCCGAGGTAGCGCGCGATCCGCCGAGGTAGCGCGGAGCCTCAGCCGAGCCGGCCGACCCAGGCCATCGCCTGCCGCACGAGGGCGCCCTGCCCGTTGACCATCTCCGCCTGGACGGTGTCGCTGCACGCCTCCTCGGGCGTGAGCCAGGCCAGGTCGAGCGCGTCCTGCTGGGGGCGGCAGTCGCCGGCCACCGGCACCACGTATCCCAGCGACACCGCGTGCTGGCGGGGGTCGTGGAACGGGGTGATGCCCGGCGTCGGGAAGTACTCGGCGACCGTGAACGGCTGCGGTGACGCCGGGACGCGGGGGAGGGCCACCGGTCCCAGGTCCTTCTCGATGTGGCGCAGCAGAGCGTCCCGCACCCGCTCGTGGTACAGCACGCGACCGGAGACGAGCGCCCGCGTCATCGTGCCCATGCCGTTGACGCGCAGCAGCAGCCCGACGGCGACGACGTCACCCGAGTCGTCGACGCGCACGGGCACGGCGTCGACGTAGAGCAGCGGCAGCTGGGCGCGCACCGCCGCGAGGTCCTCGGGCGTGAGCCAGCCGGAGGGGTCGGGGTCCCGGTGGTAGAACTCGTCGTCGGGCGGGAACTCGGCGGTGTCGGTCACGCCCTCGTTCCTACCACGCGCGCGTGCGCGGCGGCGCCTCCGGACGCCGGTGATCGCCGTGAGCGGAGCGCGGACGGGGAATATCGGGCGACGCGTCCATGCTGCACCAAGGAGTACCCGTCGAAAGGACACCCATGGCCACCGTCGAGCTGACCGACGCGACCTTCGAGCAGACCGTCAAGGACAACGACATCGTCCTCGTCGACTTCTGGGCGGCCTGGTGCGGCCCGTGCCGCATGTTCGCCCCGATCTTCGAGGCCTCGAGCGAGCAGCACCCGGACGTGGTGCACGCCAAGCTCGACACCGAGGCCCAGCAGCAGATCGCCGCCGCCGCCGGCATCACCGCCATCCCGACGCTCATGGCGTTCCGCGAGGGCATCATGGTCTTCAACCAGGCGGGGGCGCTCCCGGCGCCCGCCCTCGAGCAGCTCGTCGAGGCGGTCAAGGGCCTCGACATGGACGACGTCCGCAGGCAGCTCGCCGCGGCCGGAAACGGCACGCCGCAGGGCTGAGTGCGCGAGGCGGAGAGTTGTGCGCGACGGGGAGCCGCCGACTGATGTCGGCGGCTCCCCGTACTTTTCACGCATGCCCAGGCGCATCTACACGAGGGAACTCCTGCAGCAAGCCGTCGAGCATTCCACGTCGGTCGCCGGAGTGCTGCGATATCTCGGCCTCAACCAGGCGGGCGGCACTCACGCACACATCAGCCGAACGCTCAAGCAGATGGGCATCGACACGAGTCACTTCGTCCGCCAGCCGCCGGGGCAACGGTCTTGGAACCGACGGCGCCCCGAGGAGATCCTCGTGGTCCAGCCTCGCGGGAGCCGCCGAGCGAAGCCTCCCCAGCTTCGTCGTGCCCTCACCGAGCTCGGTCGGGCCTACGTCTGTGCGCTCTGCGGATGCGACGCGACGTGGAGGGGCAAGGCGCTCGTGCTGCACGTCGACCACATCGACGGCGATTACCACAACAATGTGGCCGAGAACCTTCGGTTCCTGTGTCCCAACTGCCACAGCCAGACACCGGGATTCGCGGGGGCGGGTCGCGGGAAGTACGGCGGCGCATACACCCGGATCGACGTCCCGTCACTCGCTGAGTCGATCGGCGCGGAAGACGCCCGGCTAAACTGACGCGCGCGCCGGAGTGGTGGAACTGGCAGACACGCGGCACTTAGGATGCCGTGCCCCAGGGCGTGCGGGTTCAAGTCCCGCCTCCGGCACCGGGTTCTCGTGTGGGCGGAGAAGTGGCCCACCTCCCGGCCGGGAGGTGGGCCACTTCTCCGCCCACAGCGCTCCTCAGTCGAGGCCGAGGGTCTTGCGCAGGCGGGCGACGTGGCCCGTCGCCTTGACGTTGTACTGCGCGACGGCGACCTTCCCGTCGGGCCCGACGACGACGGTCGAGCGGATCACGCCCACGTACGTCTTGCCGTAGTTCTTCTTCTCGCCCCACGCGCCGTAGGCGTCGAGCACCTCGTGGTCCGCGTCGGACGCGAGCGGGAACGTGAGCGAGTCGCGCTCGGAGAACTTCTCCAGCGCGCCCAGGTCGTCGGGCGAGACCCCCACGACCGCGTAGCCGGCTCCCTGCAGCGACGCGAGGGAGTCGCGGAAGTCGCACGCCTGCGTCGTGCAGCCCGGCGTCATCGCGGCCGGGTAGAAGTACACGACGACGCCGGCCCGGCCGGGCGCGGCGAGCGCCTCGGCGAGCGAGAGCTCGCCGGTCGTGCGGCCGTCACCCTCGGGCAGGACGGCGGGCAGGGTGAAGTCGGGTGCGGGGTCGCCGACGGCGAGACGGGTCACAGACGCTCCTGGGGACGGGCTGCGGGCGGGGACGACGTCGAGCCTAGCCTCGGCGGTCGTCTAGCGTTGGAGTCGTGACTTCCGCAGCATCCCGCGCGGCCTCGCCGTCGGCCGGCGCGCCGAGCAAGCCCCTGCCCGTCCGCATGCTCCACGACCGGCTGCTCGTGCAGCCCGAGGTCGACGCCTCGGAGCGGCAGTCGTCGGCCGGCCTGGTGATCCCCGCCACGGCCGCCGGGCCGAAGCGCCTCGCGTGGGCCGTCGTCGTGGCCAAGGGCGAGCACGTCCGCCAGGTCGCCGTCGGTGACCGGGTGCTGTTCGACCCGGAGGACCGCGCCGAGGTGGACCTCGGCGGCACCGACTACGTGCTGCTGCGGGAGCGCGACGTGCACGGCGTCGCCGAGGCGGAGGAGGACGCCCAGGCCACGGGCCTCTACCTTTGAGCCCATGACCGGCGACGAGGCCCTCCGGGGCGGCGACCCCATCGACCTGCTCGCGCTCGACGCCGGGCTGAGCGAGGCCGAGCGCGACACCCGCGACCGGGTCCGCGCGCTCATGGACACCCACGTCCGTCCGCACGTCGCCCGGTGGTTCGCCGACGCCGTCTTCCCGCTCGAGCTGGTACCCGTGCTGGCCGAGGCGGGCCTGCTCGGCATGCACCTGCGCGGCTACGGGTGCGCCGGTCGCTCCGCGGTGGAGTACGGCCTGGCGATGGCCGAGGTCGAGGCGGCCGACTCGGGCATCCGCACGTTCGTCTCGGTCCAGGGCTCGCTCGCCATGTCGGCGATCGCCAAGCACGGCTCCGAGGAGCAGAAGCAGCGCTGGCTGCCGCGCATGGCCGCCGGGGAGGCGATCGGCTGCTTCGCGCTCACCGAGCCCACGGCCGGCTCCGACCCCGCCGCGATGCGCACCCGTGCCGTGCGGGACGGCGACACGTGGGTGATCGACGGCGCCAAGCGCTGGATCGGGCTCGCCTCGATCGCCGACGTCGCGGTCGTGTGGGCCAAGGTGACCGAGGGCGACGGCGGGCGCGAGCGCGTGCGCGGGTTCCTCGTCCCGACGTCGACCCCGGGGTTCCGCGCGACCCCCATCGAGCCGAAGCTCTCGCTGCGCGCGTCGGTCCAGTGCGACGTCGCGCTCGACGGCGTGCGCGTGCCCGTCGACGCGATCCTGCCGCACCACCCCGGGCTGCGGGGGCCGTTCGCCTGCCTCGACGAGGCGCGGTACGGCATCGCGTGGGGCGCGGCCGGCGCGGCGCGCGACTGCCTCGAGGTCGCGCTCGCCTACGCCGGCGGGCGCGAGCAGTTCGGGCGCCCGCTCGCGGCGTTCCAGCTCACGCAGGCGAAGCTCGTCGAGATGGCGCTCGAGGTCAGCCGGGCCCAGCTGCTCGCGCTGCACCTGGGCCGGCTCAAGGACGCAGGAAGGCTCGAGCCGCACCAGGTCTCGGTCGGCAAGCTGAGCAACGTCCGCGCCGCGCTCGACGTGGCCCGCACCGCCCGCACGATCCTCGGCGGCAACGGCGTGACGCTCGAGCACTCGCCGATGCGTCACGCCGCCAACCTCGAGTCGGTCCGCACCTACGAGGGCACGGACGAGATCCACACGCTCGTGCTCGGCCGGCACCTCACCGGCCACCAGGCCTTCCGGTAGGGCTGTCGTGCAGGTCACAGGCCTGCGCCGTCGATCGGGTTTCCGGACGGCTGTGCCCGGCTGGTAGTGTTGCTCTCCGTTGCGCGCCATTAGCTCAATTGGCAGAGCAGCTGACTCTTAATCAGCGGGTTCGGGGTTCGAGTCCCTGATGGCGCACCAGCACGAGGTCCTCGCCGGGCATCCTTCCGGCCAGGACCTCGTCGCGATCGGGCGTCATCGCCCGGCGCGCCATTAGCTCAATTGGCAGAGCAGCTGACTCTTAATCAGCGGGTTCGGGGTTCGAGTCCCTGATGGCGCACAGCGAGCCCTCGTCGGTGAACCGGCGAGGGCGTCGTCGTTCCCGGACAATGGGCCGATGATCTCCACCGAGCTCGCCACGAAGCTCCGCGACGCCGGCCTGGTGTGGAGCCCGGCCGACGGCGACCAGTTCCGCATCGAGGCGCCGGAGCTCGCGGGCGACGTCTTCACCGTGAGCACGATGACGATCGAGGCGCACGACTTCCCGACCGGCACGATCCTCGGCTTCAACGGCACCACCGAGTGGGCGCTCGACTCGATCGCGATCGAGGACGCCCTCTGGCTGCCGCGCGAGGACCAGCTGCGCACGCTCCTGCGCTCGACGTTCCGCGCCCTGCGCCGTACCGCCGACGGCTACGAGGTCGAGGTCGAGCTCCTGGGCGAGCCCCGGGTGTTCGCCGACCCCGAGCCGGCCGAGGCCTACGGGCGGGCGCTGCTGGCGCTCATCGAGCTCGCCCGCCACTGACCGGACGCTGTCGGCGAGCGGGCGTCGCCCAGCGTTCGCCGCGACGTCGTCTCCTGCACCTTCCCCGTTCACCGGACGTCGGCACCGTTGCTCCGGGCGCCCCGCGGGCGCCATCGACGACGACGGAAGGACGACCATGCGTCCAGCAGGACGGGGCAGGCCCGGAGCACGCGGCGGCGCGGCGTGGGCAGCAGGCCTGACGGCGGCGGCGCTCGCCGCGGCCGGGATGCTCGCCGCGGCGCCGGCGACGGCCGCACCCGGGGGGCCCGAGCGGCCTGACAAGGGCGGCGACGTCGCCGGCCCGGCGCTCGTGCCCGACGACGGCGCCTACCTCGAGGGGACGGTCGCCGTCGCGGCGACGCCCGTCGCGGCGGACGACTCGGTCACGCACCTGACCGTCGACGGCGCCGAGGTCCCCGGCGCGACGACGACCGTGGGCACCTCGACGCTGTCGTACACGGTCGGCAGCAACTCCACCGAGTCGCGCTACGGCAACTACCTCGTCGTCAACGGGGAGCACCGCATCGACCTGCCCGACGCCGTGAGCGAGCGCGTCGACCTCGAGGTGCCGAACGAGCACCTGCGGGCGGGCGAGAACGTCGTCGACGTCTACGCCGGGACCTTCACGACGTCGTGCGGCGCGAACCACGACGACTTCGTGCTCTCGGAGTTCGGCCTCACGCTGCTCGGCGAGATCGCCGACGGCGAGGAGAACGAGCTCAGCTACGCCTTCGGCGACGGCAGCTGCGGGTCGAACACGTCGCTCCTCAAGCACGCCCAGCTGCGGTTCTACGTCCAGGGCGACCCGCAGCGCACCACGGGTCTCGCGGCGGAGCTCGACACGACCACCCTGGCCGCCGGCGAGCACACGATCGAGGCCAGGACCGCCGCCGGCGGCGTCACCACGCACACCGTCACGGTCAACAACGCGCCCGCCGGGGCGCCGGCCGTGCAGCCCGCCGACGGCACGCTCGCCAACGGCACCGTGCCCGTCACCGCCGCGCGTCCCGCCGCCGAGGCGGGCGGGGTCGCCGAGCTCACGGTCGACGGCGTCGCGCCCCCTGCGCGCGAGACGCTCGGCACCGCAATCGCGACCCTGAGCTTCGACGTCGGCTCGAACTCGATCGACGACGCCTACCACAACCACCTGCTCGTCAACGGCGCCCGCGTGGAGATCGGCGGCGACTGGGCGGGCGAGCGAGTCCAGGTCGCGATCCCCGGCCGGCTGCTCGCGCCGGGCGAGAACACGATCACGATCGTCTCGGGCGACTACCAGTCGTCCTGCGGCGTCAACCGCGACGACTTCGTGATCTCGAACCTCGAGCTCGCCCTCGACGGCGCGACGGTCACGGGCCACGACGTCGCGGCCACGTACCCGTTCGGCGACGGCAACTGCGCGCCGCGCGACTCGCTGCACCTCGAGGCCGAGACACGCTGGACCGTCGACGCCGACGGAGCGACCACCGTCCCGGCGCTCGGCACAGGCGACGCCGTCCTCGCGTTCGACATCGCGTCCAACTCCATGGAGGCGCGGTACCACAGCTACCTCCTCGTCAACGACCGCCGCGTCGACATGGACGACCGCGACTACGTCAGCGAGCGCGTCGAGGTCCTGGTCCCGAACGAGTACCTGAGCCCGGGCGCCAACCGGGTCGAGGTCGTCACGGGGACGCTCCCCGGCTCGTCCTGCGGCGACAACCGCGACGACTACGCGCTGTCGGCGTTCGAGCTGACGCCCGCGGCCGGCACCGCGAGCCTGGTCAGCCCGCGCACCACGTACAACATGGGCGACGGCAACTGCGGCTCGAGCGTCAACCCGATGACCGAGGTGGACCTGACGTTCGTCGTCGACGCCGAGGCCCGCGGGCTGCGCGTGGACCTCGACACGACGCGGCTGGACGACGGCGACCACGAGATCGCCGCGACGTCCACGACCGGCGAGACCGCGACGCGGCTGCTGCGCACCGACAACACCGGCCCCGAGGTGGCCTCCAGCACGCCCGCGGCGGGCGCGACCCTCACCTCGAGCGTGCCGCTCGCGGTCGAGGTCACAGACGCCTCCGGGGTGACCGGAGCGCCCGGGCTGACGCTGGACGGCGAGGCCGTCGCCGAGGGCGAGCTCGTCGGGCCGGGCCTCCGGGCGGGCGAGCACACGCTCGCCGTGAGCGCGGTCGACGGCCTCGGCAACGCGAGCACGCACGAGATCGTCTTCACCTCGGCGGGCGTCCCCGACGTCCCGACCGACCTCACGCCCGGGCACGGCAGCACCGGCGTCGCGAGCCCCGCGACGCTCTCGGCGCGCGTCGCCGAGCCCGACGGCGGAGACGTCACCGCGACCTTCTCGGAAGCCGAGGTGATCACGCCGCAGCGCGGGTTCCAGGGCACCGCGACCGAGGTGCCGACCACGCTCCGGGTCGCCGGCGAGAAGGGCATCGGCGGGCTGCGCGAGCTCGAGCCGGGCGACGAGGCGACGCTCGCCTCGCCGGCGTCCGGCGACGTGACGTTCCAGCGGTTCGACGTCACCGTGCCGCGGCCCACGGACGCGCCCGTGGTCCGCTGGGAGGGCCAGGTCGACCCCGAGCGGCTCGTGACGCTGCACGTGTGGGACATCGACGCCGGCGCGTGGGAGGCCCTCGGCTCGGCGCGCGGGGCCGTGGACGGCGCCACCGTGCTCACGGCGACGGTCGCCGACCGGCACCTCGACGGGCGCACGGTGCACGTCATGGTGACCGGCGAGGACCCGTTCGCCGACGACATCGACCCCGGCGAGCCGGACGCGTTCGAGGACCCCGCGGACTACGACTTCGCGATGGTCCACTTCACCGACACGCAGTACCTCTCCGAGGGCGCCGTCGAGCACGAGGCGGCCGAGGAGCGGGCCGTGTGGGCGTCGGCCTACACCGGCATCACGGAGTGGATCGCGGCGAACGCCGACGAGCGCAAGATCTCGTACGTCGCCCACACGGGTGACATCACGGAGAACAACCACCGGGTCCCCGCCACGCCCGAGATGGAGCGGCAGATCCTCGGCGAGTTCCAGTTCTCGTCCTCCGCCCAGCGCATCCTCGACGAGGCGGGCGTGCCGAACGGCGTCGTCGCGGGCAACCACGACAACCGCGCCGGCACGGACGGCACGCTGTACAACGAGTACTTCGGCCCCGACCGGTACGAGGCGCTGTCCGCCGGCTGGGAGCACGCCAGCTACGGCGGCCCCTGGCGGGAGGGCGACAACGAGAACCACTACGACCTGTTCTCCGCCGGTGGGCTCGACTTCGTCGTGGTGGGCCTGAGCTACGGCGTGACGCGCGAGGAGGCCGAGTGGGCGGCCTCGGTGTTCGAGCGGTTCTCCGACCGCAACGGCATCCTGCTCACCCACGACTACCTCGAGCCGAGCACCAACCCCGACGGGCGCGGCGCCGAGCTCGGCGGGACCGACGGTCCGCAGCTCTACCGCACCGTGGTCGAGACCAACCCCAACGTGTTCCTCGTCCTCGCCGGCCACCGGCACGGCGTGGGCACGAACGTGCGGCCGCAGGTCGGCCAGGTCGGGCACGGGGTCGTCGAGCTGCTCGCGGACTACCAGTTCTACACGGTGCCCGCGGGGCAGGTCGGGCTCGAGGCGTTCTACGAGCCCGACGCGCAGCTGCGGCTCGGCGCGAGCTTCTTCCGCATGCTGCAGTTCGACGTCGAGCGGGGCGAGATGAGCGTCGACACGTACTCGCCGCTGCTCGGCGAGTTCGGCGCCACGGAGTACGACGCGGACCGGCGGTTCAACGGCCTCGAGGACAACATGGTGCTGCCCGTCGACCTGACGAGCCGCACCACGTCGATCGCGACCGACACGCTCGCGGTGTACGTCCCCACGCGCGAGATCGGCGCGGCGACCGTGGCCTCGGGCGAGGTGGCGAGCGTCGAGTGGGCGGACCTGCGCCCGGGCACGACCTACGCCTGGGTGGTCACCGCCCGCAGCGCGGGCGGCGGAGTCACCACCGCGGAGCCGACCGCGTTCGTCACGCGCGGGCG
>JAPSLQ010000031.1:0-16948 GCA_031180595.1 Isoptericola sp.
CGTCGAGGTGCTCGGTGCGCGAGGGCTTGTAGTCGAAGTGGCGCGGGCCCTCGTAGCGCGGGCCGCCGTTCGGGAAGCCGTTCTCGAGCAGGTCGACCGTGAAGAACGCGCTGAGCAGGTCGCCGTGACCGAAGACGAGGTCCTGGTCGTACTTCGGACCGTGCTGGCCGTTGAGGTCGATGTGGAACAGCTTGCCGCAGTACAGCGCGAGCGCGAGGCCGTGCGTGTAGTTGAGGCCCGCCATCTGCTCGTGGCCGGTCTCCGGGTTGAGGCCCACGATGTCGCCGTTGTCGAGCGTGTCGATCAGGGCGATCGCGTGGCCGATGGTCGGCAGGAAGATGTCGCCGCGCGGCTCGTTGGGCTTGGGCTCGAGCGCGATGCGCAGGTCGTAGCCCTTCTCCTTGATGTAGGACGCGACGGTGTCGATGCCCTCGGCGTAGCGGGCGTGGGCGGCGACGAGGTCCTTGGAGTTGTCGTACTCCGTGCCCTCGCGGCCGCCCCACATGACGAACGTCTGCGCGCCCATCTCGGCCGCGTTGTCGACGCTGCGCAGCACCTTCTTGAGCCCGAAGCGGCGGACCTGGCGGTTGTTCGAGGTGAACGCGCCGTCCTTGAAGATCGGGTGGCTGAAGGTGTTGGTCGTGACCATCTCGCAGACGAGCCCGGACTCCTCGGCCGCCTTCTTCACCTTGTCGATGCCGGCCTGGCGCTCGGCCTCGTCGGCGCCGAAGCCGAAGATGTCGTTGTCGTGGTACGTGAAGCCCCACGCGCCCAGCTCGGCGAGCTTGCGGATCGACTCGGCCGGGTCGAGGTCCGGCCGGGTCGCGGTGCCGAACGGGTCGTTGGCGGGCCAGCCCACGGTCCACAGGCCGAACGAGTACTTGATGTCGCTCACGCAGGTCTCCTCGTCGAGTCGCGCCGACGGCGCGAGGTGGTGGTTCACCGCGGTTGTCCGACGTCGGGCCGCGGCGTTTTGTTGTATGGCTGAACTATTGCGTGCCGCTCCGCTAGAGTCAACACCGTGACCGCCGAGCCGTCGACGACGCCGCGCCCCTCCGCGCAGGGCCCGGGCGCCGCGCGCCAGCACACCCTGCGCGAGCGCAACCTCCAGCTCGTGGCGCGGGCGGTCTTCGACGCGCCGACGCCGCTCTCGCGGGCCGACGTCGCGGCCGCGACGGGGCTCACGCGCGCCACCGTGTCGACGCTCGTGGACCGCCTCGTCGAGGGCGGGCTGGTCAGCGAGCTGCCGCCGGTGGCCGCCCAGCGTGCGGGCCGCCCCGCCGTCCCGCTCGTGCCCGCCGGGCGCTCCGTCGTCGGGCTCGGCCTCGAGGTCAACGTCGACTACCTCGGCGCCCGCGTCCTCGACCTCACCGGGGAGGTGGTGGTCTCCCGCGTGACGGCCGGGTCGTTCCACGACTCCGACCCGGCCGACGTGCTCGGCACGCTCGGGACCCTCGCCCGCGACGTGGTCGCCGAGGTGCACGACGGCGGCATGCGGCTCGCGGGGGCGCGCCTGGCCCTGCCCGGGCTCGTCGACGCGCGGACCGCCGAGCTGGAGGTCGCACCGAACCTCGGGTGGTCGTCGCTCGAGCCCGTCCCGCTGCTGGGGCTCCGCGGGCCCGACGGTTCCGAGGTGCCGGTGGTGGTGGCGAACGAGGCGAAGCTCGCGGCGCTCGCCGAGCTCGCGGGCGACGTGCCGTCGTCGTTCCTCTACGTCTCCGGAGACGTCGGCATCGGCGCGGGGATCGTCGTGGACGGGCGCCTGCTGGCGGCCGAGCGCGGGTGGAACGGCGAGGTCGGGCACGTCGTCGTGGACCCCGCCGGACCGCGCTGCTCGTGCGGTGCGTACGGGTGCCTCGAGCAGTACGCGGGCAAGGAGGAGATCTTGCGGTCCGCCGGCCTGCCCGTGGACGCATCCCTCGCCGAGCTGCTCGAGCTGCTGCGCTCGCACGACCGAGGCGCGGGCGCCGCGGTGCAGCGCGCCGGGCGAGCGCTGGGGTCGGCGCTCGCCGACTTCGTCAACCTGCTGGGCGTGTCGACCGTCGTGCTCGGTGGCGTGTACACCGAGCTCGAGCCGTGGCTGCGCGACGAGGTGCTCACCGTGATGGGGGAGCGGGTGCTCGCCGCGCCGTTCGTGTCGCTCGAGGTGCGCGCCGCGCAGGCGGGGCAGTACGCGGCGCTCAGCGGTGGTGCGCGCGAGGTGCTGCGGGAGGTCGTGGCCTACCCCGCCGCGTGGGTGTGACCCGCGAGGAGACCCGAGAGCACCGCACGACCCGCTAGAACCACCCCACGACGACGCGCACGCCCTGCACGACGACCGCCCAGAGCCCGATCAGGACGAGCGCCGCCAGGACGAACGCCACGGTGTAGCCGAGCGTCTCGACCACCTTCTCGCGGCGTGACCGCTCGGGGCGCCGGACGCGGCGTACGGACTCCCTCGCGGCAGCCTCGCGCAGGGCGGCGAGCCGCTCGGCGGCCTCGGGACCGAGGCCTTCCGCGCCGCCGGTCCAGGCGATGGCGGAGAGCCGGCCGCTGGCGGTGCGGAACTGGCGCTCGAAGGCGGCGAGCTCGCTCGGGTCCGTCTCCTCGCAGAGGAACGACCAGCGCCCGGCCTGCGCGAGCTCGCCCTGGCCGCGGTAGACGGCGGCGAGCCGTCGGCGCACGTCGAGGCGGTCCGGGCGTTCGTGGACGAGACCGCGCAGGCGGTTGATCGCCGGGAGGACGCGCCCGTGCTCGAGGTCGTCGTCGACCCGGCGCAGGGTCTGCTCGATCGGCATGGCGTCAGTGTGGCGCGGCCGGGCCCGGACGGCCAGTGTCCTGGCCGAGTTGCCGGCGCGCTAGTCTATGTGGCGGTTCGCCGCGTGACGGCGACGCACGCGTCGTCGAGCACCGCGGTGCACGCGCCTGTAGCTCAGTGGATAGAGCACCGCTCTCCTAAAGCGGGTGTCGGCAGTTCGAATCTGCCCAGGCGCACAGTCTGTCCGTCCAGGTCAGAGGGGTTCTCGAGACCCGGACGCAGGAGCGAGCCGCAGGGCTACGAGAGGGGCTCGTGGTCGACTGCGGTCAGGGGTCGTCCCGCTGCGGAAGACCCGTGGCGAGATGCGAGCGGACCGCGGCAGACGTCCGCGGGGATGGTCGGCCGGACGGCGCCGGCCGTCATCGGCGCGAGCGTGCGCACGCGGGTGGGTGAGGCGAGGACGTTGCGCGGTGAACCGGTGGCCCGGCGGGTCCGGGTCGGCCGTGGTACGCGCGCTGCGCCGCGGTCGCGGTGCAGCACGGCGAAGGAGGACATGTGGCAGGACCAGGCCGACGCCGGTCGGGGCGCGCGCGGACGGATTCCGACGCCCAGCGCCGCCGCGCGCCGCGCCCCTCGGAGCAGGGACTCGTCCCGGTGCTCGCCGACATCGCCCGCGACGTCGACGACGCTGTGCGGCGACCTCCCACCCGCCCGGCGGTGCGCACCAAGTTCCAGGTCGTGGCGCTGCTCGTGCGCGAGGAGCGGGCCCGGCTGAAGTCCGACGTCGCGCTGACCGCGGCGAAGCGGGACCAGGCGCTCAAGCGGCTCGAGGGGGTGGCGACGCTGCTGGCGAGGATCGCCGCCCGGGACACGTCGCTGCTCGAGCTGCTCGCGGAGGACGCCCGGGTCTCCGACGCGGCGCGCGCGTACAAGGCGAGCGTGATGCGCGCCGGCGGGCTCGAGCCCCCCGAGGAGCCGGAGCCGCCGGCACCGGCCGCACCGCCGCCCGGCGCCGAGAAGCGGGTGGTGCCCCAGTCGGCGATCTCGCACCGGCTGGCCAACCCCTTCCTCGCGCCGGACTTCGAGGCGGCGGCCGAGCGTGCGGCCGCGCGCCCCCGCCGGCTGGCCGGGTGGGAGCTGCTCGAACCCCTCTTCCGGTCGTTCGAGGAGGCGTCCCCGGGTGCGCCCTCCTGCATGGCGCTGCCCGAGCCAGGCTCCGTACCCGTCCCGCACGGCCGCGCCCTGATGCCGCACCAGGCGCAGGTCGTCGCCGCCACGGCGCGCGGACACCGCACGTTCCTGCTCGCGGACGAGCCCGGGCTCGGCAAGACCGCCCAGGCGCTGCTCGCGGCGCAGGCGGCGGACGCCTACCCGCTGCTGGTCGTGGCGCCCAACGTGGTCAAGACGAACTGGGCCCACGAGGTCGAGCTGTGGACGCCGCTGCGGCGGGCGACGGTCGTCCACGGTGACGGCGACCGGGTCGACGCCTTCGCGGACGTCGTGATCGTGAACTACGACATCCTGAACCGGCACGTCGGCTGGCTCGGCGACCTCGGCTTCCGCGGGATGGTCGTCGACGAGGCGCACTTCATCAAGAACAAGGGGTCGCAGCGCTCCCAGCACGTCCTCGCGCTCTCCGAGCGGATCCGGGAACGCACCGCCCGGCCGCTCCTGATGGCCCTCACCGGCACCCCGCTGATCAACGACATCGAGGACTTCCGGGCGATCTGGCAGTTCCTCGGCTGGATCGACGACACGAAGCCGATCGGCAGGCTGATGACCGCCCTGGAGGAGACCGGCCTGACGCCGGCGGACCGCGGGTTCTACGCCGCCGCCCGGGCCACCGTCGTCGACATGGGCATCGTGCGCCGCCGCAAGGTGGACGTGGCGGCGGACATCCCCGCCCGCCGGGTGGCGGACCTGCCGGTCGAGCTCGAGGGCGCCGTCGGCCGCTCGGTCCGAGAGGCCGAGGCCACGCTCCAGCGGCGCCTCGTCGACCGCTACCGTTCCGCCGTGGCGGCGCGCGGGGACGACGTCGTCGCGGAGGGCGTCGACCTCGAGCTCGCCCGGCGGGTCGCGGCGGCCGAGCTCAAGGACTCGAGCTCGAAGGCCGGTGGCGAGAACGTGTTCACGATGGTCCGCCGGATCGGCCAGGCCAAGGCCGGGCTGGCCGCCGACTACGCCGCGCAGCTGGCCCGCAACGTCGGCAAGGTGGTGTTCTTCGCCAAGCACGTGGACGTGATGGACCAGGCCGAGCAGACCTTCGCCGACCGCGGCATCCGGTACGCCTCGATCCGAGGCGACCAGACGCCCAAGGTGCGCGAGAAGAACGTCGCCGCGTTCACCGGCGACCCCGACGTGTCGATCGCCGTGTGCTCCCTGATGGCCGCCGGCGTCGGGCTGAACCTCCAGGTCGCCTCGAACCTCGTGCTCGCCGAGCTGTCCTGGACCGACGCCGAGCAGACGCAGGCGATCGACCGGATCCACCGGATCGGCCAGTCGGAGCCGGTCACGGCGTGGCGGGTCATCGCGGCGCAGACCATCGACGTCAAGATCGCGGAGCTGATCGACAGCAAGTCCGGTCTGGCCGCCGTGGCGCTGGACGGGGCGGCGGAGGAGGACGTCTCGTCGTCCACCGACGTGCAGCTCGAGGCCCTGGTCGGGCTGCTCGCCGACGGGCTCGCCGAGGGCGCGGCCTGAGCCACGGACGCCGCTGCTCGCCTACTCCTTCGTCCCGGACGGCAGGCGGTCCGGGACACGTGGGCCGGCGTCGAGCGCCCGGTCGTCGCGCGGCGCGACGTGCCCGACGGCGAAGCGCCGCGCCAGACCGGCACGGACCCGCTCCAGCCCGGTCACCCGCCCGGCACGATCGAGCCGCGCCGGCGGCGAGCCCACGGCCGTCACGGCGAGCACGCGGCGCTGCGCCGCGGTCGCGGGCGCGTGGACCTCGACGTACTCGCCGTTCGCGAACCGCACGATCCGCCCGGTGGGGTGGCCGTGCTCGGCGATCTCCCGGTCCCTGAGCTGCAGGCCGATGCAGATGCGTCGCGTGAGCTCGAAGGCGAGCGGCGGTCCGACGACCAGCAGCACCTGGAAGGCCGTGATCACCGACTCGAAGCTGACCCTGAACTGCGTGGAGATGACGTCGGCGCTCCCGGCGGCCCACAGCACCGCGTAGAACAGCATCCCGGCGACGCCGACACCGGTGCGGGCGGGGACGTTGCGCGGCCGGTCGAGGACGTGGTCGTCCCCCATGTCCCGCGTGACCCACGACTCCACGAACGGGTAGGCGACCAGCCCGAGGAACCAGAGCCCGACGACGACCAGCGGGACGAGGATCGCGAACGTCCACGTCCAGCCGAACCACTCGGTCTCCCACCCGGCCGGCACCAGGCGCAGCGCTCCGTCGAGGAAGCCCATGTACCAGTCCGGCTGGCTCCCGGCGCCCACGTTGCCCGCCGACGTCGGCCCGTACGCCCAGATGGGGGCGATCGTCGACGTCGCGCCGAGCAGGACCAGCACACCCGACGTGATCGCGGTCAGCCCGACCGCGCGCACGGCGGCGTCCGGCCACAGCCGGACCCCGAGCCGCGGTGCGGGCGTCGTCGCGGACGGCGGCAGCGCCGCCTGGCCGCGCGCGTACCCGAGGACCGCCCGCGCGGCCAGGAGCCCGACGATCAGCACCGGGACGATCAGGACGTGCACCGGGTAGAGGTGCTCGATGATCTCGCCGGGGAACCGCCCGCCGAACATCCAGACGACGAGCTGGGTCCCGACGAAGGGGATCGCCATCACGATGCCCTCGACGATCCGCAGCCCGGTGCCCGAGAGCATGTCGTCGGGCAGGGCGTAGCCGCTCCAGCCGCCCACCAGGACGACGACGAAGAGCGCGACGAGCAGCACCCAGCTCAGGCGGCGCGGCCGGCGGAACCCGCCGGTGAAGAACATCGACAGGATCTGGACCATCATCGCGGCGGGCATCAGGAGCGCCGCCCAGTGGTGGGTCTGGCGCAGCAGCATCCCGCCGGGCTGCTCGAGCGAGATCCGCATCGTGGAGTCGAAGGCTGCCGAGACCTCCGTCCCGACGAGCGGTCCGTACGGTCCGACGTACGTGACGGGCTCGCTCGACGGCGTGTACGACGGCGTCAGCAAGATCCCCGTCACGGTCAGGACGAGCATGCAGGCGAACGCCACGACGCCGAACAGGTTGGACCAGTGGAGCTGCACGCGGCGTCGGCGGAGCTCGCCGACCAGGTTGGCGTAGCGCTCGCGGAGGGAGCCCCGGGTGGCAGGGCGTGCTGCCCGAGGGCCCGCGGCGCGCCGGAGGTCAGTGGCCATGGTTCGCTCCGATCAGGTCGTGCGCACGGTCGTGGTCGAGGGCGCCGCCGTCCCGGGGCGCGTCGTCGCGGAGCGGCACCAGGACGTCGGGGTCTCCGGCGGCGAGGAACGCGGCGCGCGGCCGGTCGATGGTGGGCAGCGCCACGATGTCGCGCCCGAACGTCCAGGCCGCGGCCCACATCAGCAGGACCCGGACCTTGCGCTCCCACGTCGGGACGGCGAGCACGTGGTACCCCCGGTGCATCCACCAGGCCGGCCTGCCCTTGATGACCAGCCGGCGGTACTGGAAGATGCCGTGCCTGACGCCGAGCGTCGCCACGACGCCGAGGCTGTGGTGGACGTAGGGGCGCGGCTCCCTGCCGCGCAGCTCCGCGACGATGTTCGCCGCCAGCAGCTTGCCCTGCCGTACGGCGTGCTGGGCGTTCGGCACGGTGCGGGCACCGGCCTGCGGCGACGCGAGGTCGGGCACCGCCGCGTTGTCGCCCGCGCCCCACGCGTCGGGGACGGGGTGCGCGTCCGTGCCCACCCGGAGGTCGGCGCGCACGACGACGAGCCCGCGCTCGTCGACCGGGAGGTCCGTGTGCTTGGCCACCACCGGGTTGGTGCCGTTGCCGGCCGACCACACGAGCAGGCCGGTGTCGAACGACTCGCCGGTCGACAGCACCACGTGGCCGTCGGTGGCCGAGACGACCTGCGCGCCCAGGTGGACGTGCCCGCCGCGCTCCTGCAGGTGCCGCACCACCCACCGGCCCGGGCCGTCCGTCACCTCGGGCAGGATCCGGTCGCGTGCCTCGACGAGGTGGAACGCGAGCTCCGACGCCGACAGCTCCGGGTAGGAGCGCAGGAGCCCGGTCGCCAGGGACAGCAGCTCGCCGAACGTCTCGACGCCCGTGAAGCCGCCCCCGACCACCGTGACGGTCAGGAGCTTGGCGCGCTCGGGCCCGGGCGGGAGCGCGGCGGCCCGGTCGACCGCGGTGAGGAGCCGGTCGCGGACGGCGACGGCCTCCTCCACGTGCTTGAGCCCGATGCCCTCGGCGCGCAGGCCCGGGACGGGGAACGTGCGCGTCACCGCACCCGCCGTCACGACGACCGTGTCGTAGCCGATCACGTGCGACCTGCCGTCGACGGTGCGCACCGTGGCGGTGCGGTGCGCGTGGTCGATCGCCGTCACGTGCCCGGTGACGATCCGCGAGCGCCGCAGGTGCGCACGGAGCGAGACCGCGACGTGCCGTGCCTCGACCGAGCCGGCCGCGACCTCGGGCAGGAACGGCTGGTAGGTCATGTAGCCGCGCGGGTCGACGATCGTGATCGCGGCCTCGTGGCGCCGGAGCCGCTTCTCCAGGTGCCACGCGGTGTAGAACCCGGCGTAGCCGCCGCCGACGATGAGGATCCTTCGCATCGCAACCTCCAAGGTGGTCTCACCACTTCGACACGGTGGCGCGCGCGAACGTGACGTGGCGTCGGTCACACGCCGGACGCGGCCGCCGCGCGCCGTACGCTGCAGGCATGCCGCTCTCCGACGTCGAACCGACGCTCGACTCAGCCGACCCGGCCGCGCAGGTCGCGGCCTACCTGGACTACTACCGCGGGGTCGTCGAGCGGAAGCTCGCCGGGCTGACCGACGCGCAGCTGCGCACGAGCCGGCTCCCGTCGGGCTGGACGCCGCTCGAGCTGCTGACGCACCTCGTCCACATGGAGCGCCGCTGGTTCGTGTGGGGCTTCCTCGGCGAGCAGGTCCCCGACCCCTGGGGTGACCACGCGGACGGCAGGCCGGACGGTGCGTGGCAGGTGCCCGACGGCGTCGGCGCGGAGGAGCTGGTCGCCGCGCTGCACGCGGGCGGCGGGCGGACGCGGCAGATCCTCGCCACGCACGACCTCGCAGAGCGCGGCGCCGTCGGCGGGCGCTTCGACGCCGACCCGCCCACGCTCACCTGGATCTGCTTCCACGTGCTCCAGGAGTACGCGCGTCACGCGGGCCACCTGGACATCGCCCGGGAGCTCGCCGACGGCGTGACGGGGGAGTAGGTGGGAGGATCGGTCGGCGTGAGCGCCGACCGCCGCAAGGCCAGCCCGCGTGCCGTCGTCGTCATGGGCGTGTCCGCGTCCGGGAAGTCGACGATCGGCCTGGCGCTCGCGGACGTGCTCGGCGCCCCGTTCATCGACGCCGACGACCTGCACCCCGAGGAGAACAAGGCGCGCATGACGGCGGGCACCCCGCTCACCGACGAGCACCGGCTGCCGTGGCTCCACACGGTCGGGCGGGCGATGCGTGCCGAGACCGACGCCGGGCACGACGTCGTCGTCGCGTGCTCCGCGCTGCGCCGGACCTACCGGGACGTGCTGCGCGACGGGACGGGTCACGACGTCGCGTTCCTCCACCTCACCGCGCCCCGCGAGGTGCTCGCCGCGCGGATCGCCGCGCGGCGCGGCCACTTCATGCCGGCGAGCCTGCTCGACTCGCAGCTCGCCACGCTCGAGCCCCTCGCCGGTGACGAGACGGGTGTCGTCGTCGACGTCAGCGGGTCGGTGGACGACGTCGTCGCGCACGCGAGCGCGTGGCTCGAGGGGACGCGGTAGGCAAGCGCCTCCTCCCACGCTCGGCCGCGACGCTACCTCGGCGGTGGGCGCGCAACCTCGGCGAAGAGTGCGCTACCTCGCCGTCAGTCGGCAGCCTCGGCGTGCGCGATGTGGGACAGCTCCCGCCACACGAGCACGAGCGTCAGGCCCGCCCCGACGAACGCGAACCAGAACGGGGCGGTGAGCCCCCACCGCTCGGCGATGAGGCCACCGAGCGCGTTCCCGACGACGACGCCGCCGAACACGCACATCATGTAGACCGACCCGACGCGGCCCTGGAACCGGGTCGGCACCGCCCGGTGCCGCACCGTGCTCGACACGGTGCCCCACACGAACGCGTACGCGCCGAAGACGAACAGGATCACCAGCGCGACCCAGCCGGTGGTCGTCAGGGCGAGCGACAGGTGGAACACCACCTCGAGGGACAGGCACACCTTCATCAGCGTCGCGAGCGAGAACCGGCGCTCGAGCCGGCCGTACGCGAACGTGCCGAGCAGCCCGCCGACCGCCGACGCCGTCGTCAGCAGCCCGAAGCCGACGGGACCCATCTGCAGGTGGTCGAGCGAGTACTTCACGAGGATCGCCCACGGTGCCGCCCACGTGACGTTGAAGACCAGGATGACCAGCGCGAGCGTGCGCACCGGCGGGTGCGACCAGATCCACCGCAGACCCTCGGCGATGTCCTGGCGAACGCGCGACGGCGCCTCCGGCCGCGGCACCGCGGGGAGCGAGATGCGCCCGATCAGCACCACGGCGAGCAGGACGGTGACCACCTGGACCGCGAACGGCCACGCCATGCCGGCGGCGAAGAGGAACGCGCCGACGGGCGGCCCGACGAGCTGGTTCGCCGTGAGGAAGCCGGCCTGGAGCCGGGCGTTGCCGATGCCGAGGTCGCGCCTGTTCACGAGCATCGGCAGCAGCGTCTGCGACGTCGTGTCGGCGAACACCTCCGCCACGCCCATGAGCAGCATGGCGGCCAGGACGGTGCCGATGTTGACGTGGCCCGTCGCGACGATCGCGACCAGGAGCGCGACGACGACGGCGCGCAGGCCGTTGGCGACCATGACGACCCGACGGCGGTCCAGCCGGTCGGCGAGCACGCCCGCCCAGAGCCCGAACAGCAGCCAGGGAAGACGCTGCAGCATGGCGGCGAGCGCCACGAGGAAGGCCGAGTCGGTCTGCGACGCCACGAGCAGCGGGCCCGCCGCGAGCGCGATGCCGTCCCCGACGTTGCTGGTCCACGACGACGCGAGCAGCCACCGGAAGGCCACGCCCATCCGGGCCGGAGCTATCGCCTCGAGCATCTTCCCCACGGACCGGAGAGCCTACGGTGCCGGCCGCCCCGCGACGATCGATTTCCGGACCCCGCGATCCCTGGACAGGTGTCCAGAAGACATTGACGTCTTAACTGTCCAGGGGCAGACTTCCAGTGGCAGCACGCATCGCCCGCCCCCTGCGCGGTGCGTGCTGTCCCACGCCGGGGACGCCCCGGTTCGACGCCCCTTCGGCCCCCCTGCCGGAGGGGCGTCGGTGTCCCCGCAGCGCCCCGCACGCCGCCCGGCGGCGGTGCTGCCAGGTGCGCTGCCAGGCACGTGGCCCGCGGGCGTTCGGGAAGTCGTCGGCGTGCCGGGTCCGGCCCGGTGCCCCGCCCGGTCTACCGTGCTGACGTGAACGCCCGTCGATCCACCACCGCGACCGCGGCCGAGCCCTCGGCCGCGGTGCCGCCGGCCGGTCCCGCGACGGAGTCGTCGGCGGCCCCGGCGGACCGCCGTCCTCGGCTCGTCACGCCACCCACGCCCGCCGAGCAGGTCGAGGCGGCGACGGGACGCTGGCGCGCCTCGCTCGTCGAGCTCGTCGGCGGCTCGAGCCTGACCGACGTCGGCATGCTCGGCGAGGCCGTCGTCGACCTGTCCGCGGCGCACCCGTCCGGCGTCGCGCAGCTGTTCGCCGGCCGCCCCACCCGGCTGAGCAACCTCGTGCGCGAGGGCGCCACGCTGCCCGCGGCCCGCCGCCGGGCCCGGGCCGTCGCCGCACGCTCGGCCGAGCACGCGTCGCGGTACGGCGTCGCGGCGACCTACCTCGCCATCGGCGTCGCCACGTGGACCGAGCCCACCGACGGCACGGAGCCTCCGGGCCCGCAGCGGCACGACGTCGCCGCGCTCGCGCGGGTCGCCGCGGCGGCCCCAGCGCCGGCACCCGCCGAGGGCGCCGACACGCCGGACGACGACCCGGCGCCGGGGACCGGTGAGGAGAGCCCGGAGGGCGAGCCGCAGGGCACGGCCCCCGCCGCGCCGTCGGGCGACGACGAGCGCGAGCTCGTCCTCACGACCTCGATCCCGGTGGTGACCATGACGGCGCGCGAGGCCGCGCGGCCTGCGCCGCGCTCGCCGCTCGCGCCCCACCCGCCGGGCCCCGACGACCTGCCGGCCACCGGGCGCACGGTCCACGCGCCCGTGCTGCTGCGTCCGGTGACCCTCACGCCGCGCGGCGACGGCGAGGTCGACTACGACCTGACGCTCGAGCCGACCGCGGAGATCAACCCCGTCGTCGCGCGCACGCTGCGCGCGCACGGGGCGCTGCTCGACCCGGCGTCGCTCGCGCAGGCGACGTTCACGCTCGCGGGCTTCGACCCGACCGACGTCCTGGCGCGCATCGCGGCCCTGGGCGACGCGGTGCTCGAGGGCTTCGAGCTCGACCGGCGCATGCTGGTGGGCACGTTCGTGCACCCGGGCCAGGTGCTCGTGGACGACCTCGACGAGCTGGCCCCGTCGCTCGAGCGGCACGAGGTGGTCGCCGCCCTGGCGGGGGTCGACGAGGCGCAGGCCGCGCTCGCGGCGGCGCCGCTGCCCGAGCTCACCCGGTCGGACCCGGAGCCCGCGCGGGAGCGCGGCGTCGGCGACCTGGACCCGCACCAGCGGCACGTCGTGGAGGCGCTCGCGACCGGCAGCCACGTGTTCGTCGACGCGCCGGTGAGCTCCGACGTCGCCGGGACGCTCGCCGCCGTCGTGGCCGAGGCGACGGCCGCCGGGCGGTCCGTCCTGTACGTCACGGGGCACCGGCGGGCGGCCGACCGGCTGTCGCACCGGCTCGCCGGGCTCGGTCTCGACGGGCTCCTGCTCGACGTGCCGCCGCACCCCACCTGGCGCCAGGACGTGTCCCGGCGGCTGCTCGCGGCGATGGCGTCGGAACCGGAGGAGGTCGACACCGAGGAGATCGCGCGCGTGCGCGACGCGCTCATCGGCGCCCGGACGCAGCTCACCGGGTACATCGAGGCGCTGCACCGGCCGCGTTCGCCGTGGGGCGTGTCCGCCTACGACGCGCTGCAGGCCCTGGCGCGGCTGACCTCCGAGCGTCCCTCTCCCGCGACGACCGTGCGCCTGCCGTCCGAGTCGGTGCTCGGGCTCGACGCCGCACGCAGGCGGGAGGTGGCGGCCGACCTGCACCGGGCGGCCGAGCTCGGCGCGTTCACGCTGCGACCGTCGTCGACGCCGTGGTTCGGGGCCGACCTGCACGACGCGGAGGACGCGCGCGACGCGCTGGTGCGCGTGAACCGCCTCAAGGACGCGACCCTGCCTCAGCTGCGGCGCCAGATCGGCTACACGGGCGAGGTCACCGGGCTCACCCCGCCGACGACGGTCGCGCGCTGGGGTGACCAGCTCGCGATGCTCGCCGGGATGCGCAGCACGCTCGACGTGTTCCACCCCATGGTGTTCGAGCGGACCGCGGCCGACCTCGTCCAGGCGACGGCGTCGCGCCGGTGGCGCGCCGAGCACGGCATCGAGATGGGCTGGTTCACGCGCCGCCGCCTGCGCAAGCGGGCCAAGGACATGGTGCGGCCGGGCGTGCGGGTGCCCGACATGCACGGCGCCCTCGTCGAGGTGCAGGCGCAGCGCGAGGTGTGGGCCCAGCACGCGGTGCGCGGCGGCTGGCCCACGCTGCCCGAGGGGCTGTCGAGCATCGAGGACACCTACGAGGCCGTCCGGATCGACCTCGAGGCGCTCGAGCCCGTGCTCGCGCCGACGCCCATGGGCGGCAACCTCACACACCTCGACCTGGACGCGCTCGCCGAGCGGCTGCAGCGGCTCGCGGGCGACGCGCAGGCGCTCCAGACGCTGCCCGAGCGCACGGCCGCGCTGCGTCGCGTGCGCGCGGCCGGGCTGTCGGACCTCGTGGACGACCTCACCGCGCGGCGCGTCCGCCCCGAGCTCGTCGGGGCGGAGCTCGAGCTGGCGTGGTGGTCGTCGGTGTTCGAGCAGATCCTGGGCGCCGACCCGGCCCTCGCCGGGCAGGACGGCGCCGGCCTGGACGCTCTCGCCCGGCGCTTCCGCGAGCTCGACCGCCGGCACGTGGAGGCCCTCTCCGTACCGGCGCGCGTGGCCGCGCGGGCCCACCTCGGCACCGCGATGCGCGAGCACCGCGAGGACGCCGAGGCGCTGTTCACCGAGCTCATCGAGGGCCGGATGACGACGCTGCGCGACCTCGCCGAACGGCACGGGGACGTGCTGCGCAGGCTGCGCCCCGCACTGGTCTCGACGCCGACGCTCGTGCCGCACCTGCTGCCCGCGCACCGCACGGTCGACGTCGTCGTGCTCGACGCCGTGCAGCACGTCCCGGTCGAGGTCGTGGTGCCCGCCATCGCGCGCGGCCGCCAGGTGGTCGTCGTCGGCGACCCCCGCTCGGCGTCGGGAACCGCGGTGCAGGAGCTCTCCGCGCTCCTGCCGACCGTGACCCTGCAGCCGCGCGAGAACCGCCGCGACCCCGAGCTGACGCGCCTGCTCGCCGCGCACGGGTACGACGGGCTGCTCCGGCCGGCGCCGCTGCCGCGCGCGGAGGCGCTCGTGCACCTCGACGTGGTCGACGGCGCGGGGATGCCCGACCCGGTCTCCGGCACGGTCGAGAGCACGCAGGCCGAGGTCGACCGCGTCGTGGAGGTCGCGATCGAGCACGCGCTCACGCGGCCCGAGGAGACGCTCGGCATCGTGACGGTCACCGCCGCGCACGCCGACCGGATCCGCGAGGCGCTGCTCGCCGAGGTGCGGTCGAACCCGGCCCTGGCCCCGTTCTTCTCCGGCGGCCGCCCCGAGCCGGTCGTGGTCGCGGACATCACGGGCGTGGCGGGCCTCTCGCGGGACGCGATCCTGCTCTCGGTCGGGTTCGGCCGCACGCCGCACGGGCGGGTGCTGCACCGCTTCGGCGTCCTGGGCGAGACCGGGGGAGAGGCGATGCTGCTGGGCGCGCTCGGCGCGACCCGCAAGCGCCTGCACGTCGTGAGCTGCTTCCCGTCCGACGCGCTCGACCCCGAGCGGCTCCGCGGCGCCGGGCCGAACCTGCTCGCCGAGGTGCTCGCGTTCGCCGAGCGTCGCTCGGGGGCCGCCGACCAGGTGGAGCTGGGCAACGGCGTCGACGTCGCGCGGGCACCGGACAAGCTGCTCGTGGACGTCGGGGAACGCCTGTGGCGGCTCGGCTACCTCGTGGAGACCGACTACGGCACGGGTGACGGCGACCGGATCCCGCTCGTCGTCGGGCACCCGGACCTGCCGGGCGAGCTGCTCGTCGCCGTGCTGACCGACGACGCCGCGTACGTGGCCGAGCCGTCCGTGCGCGTGCGCGACCGTCAGCTCGCCGAGCGGCTCGAGCGGCTCGGCTGGGTGGTGACGCAGGTGTGGTCGGCGGCCGCGTTCCTCGACCCGGACGGCGAGGCGGAGCGCGTCCGCCGGCTGGTGCAGCGCGTGCGCGACGAGCGCATCGGGACCGCGGGCGGCGTCGTGCCCCCGCGCGAGGTCCCCGTGCTGCCCGAGGAGGACGACGAGGACGACGGCACCCCGCCCACCGAGTGACGCCCGCACCGTGCGGGACAATGGCTGCGTGAGCGAGCAGAGCCCCGAGGTGCCCGACGGCGCCACGCCGGCCGCCGAGGAGCGGGCGCCGCGCCGGCGGCGACCGCGTCGGGTGGTGCGGCGCGGCACCGAGCGCGAGGCCGTGCTCGGTGTGACCGCGGACGAGCGCGGCGGTCACGAGCCGAACGACGACCGGCTCCGGCGCGACGTCCCGCCGCACTGGTGACGACGCCGCGGGTCGCGACGGCCGCCGCGCCGCTCAGACGCTCGAGCGGCCCTGCCGCTGCTGCGCGGCGAGCAGGTCGCGGATCTCCTGCAGCAGCAGGACGTCCTCTGCGGGAGCCTCGGGCTCGGGCTCGGTGCCGGCCTTGCGGCGCCCGGCGAGCCTGTTGAGCGGCAGCACGACGGCGAAGTAGAGCGCCGCCGCGATGATGAGGAACTGCAGGATCGCGTTGAGGAAGCCGCCGATCGAGATGACCGACGCCTCCTGCGTCGCGGTGGCGGCGCGGAGCGTGACGTCCCACAGCCCGCTCAGGTCCGGCTTGCCGAAGATCGCCCCGACCAGCGGGTTGAGGACGTCGTCGACGAGCGAGGACACCACGGCCGCGAACGCGCTGCCGATGATGATCCCGACCGCGAGGTCGACGACGTTGCCCCGCATGACGAATTCCTTGAAGCCCTTGAGCACGGTTCCCCCTGGGTGCGTCGCTGAGGCCGAGCGCGCGCCCGACCATGCCGGGCAGGATTCTTTCCCCGGGCGCGGCGGACCGCAACGGAAGCTCCGCCGGCCGGACCTCACGGGACCAGCACGGCCGAGACGGTGCCCCGCCCGGACGCTGCCGACAGCGCCGGCGCCTCCTCCGGTCCCACCGCCACGAGGGTGACCGGCTCGCTCGGCTCGCCGGTGACGCCGCCGAGCAGGGAGCCCGTCCCGGCACCCGCGGCACCGCCGCCGAGGCCGGGCAGCACGAGCGCTCGGCGCGCGAGGTGGCGGGTGCCGTCGCCGGCCGCGTCGCCCTCGTCCGGGTGGGCGCTCTCGGGGTGGGTGCCGGACGGACCCGCGTCGGTCGTCACGAGGTCCACGCGGTCGCCGGGGCGCAGCAGGCCGGTCGCGGCGTCGTCGAGCCGGACGGGGACGACGACGGTGCCGTCCGGCGCCTGCGCGACGACGCCCCCGCCCGCGACCAGGGTCGAGTGCAGCGGCAGGCCCGCCGGGACGTCGACGGCAGGCACGCGGCCCACCGCGTCGCCGGTGTCCGTGAGCACGCCGTCGGGCACCAGCCCGGCCGGCACGGCGCGCACGGTCACGTCCTCGGCGTCGACCTCCTCGCCCGCGACGAGGGGGTGCACCGGCACGACGACGTCGAGCGTCGGCGGCGGCTCCGGGCGCAGCGCCTGGGTCGTGGCCGTCGCCGCGAGGCCGCAGCACAGCGCGACGAGGGCGAAGCGCGCACGCCAG
>JAPSLQ010000031.1:17048-20676 GCA_031180595.1 Isoptericola sp.
GAGTCGGTGCGATAGAACCCGGACCCCTTGAACGTCACACCCACGGACCCGAACACCTTGCGCAGACGGCCCGAGCACTCGGGGCAGACCGTCAGGGCGTCGTCGGTGAACGCCTGGTGGATGTCGAAGGCGTGGGCGCAGTCGGCGCACCGGTAGGCGTAGGTGGGCACGTGCTCTCCTCGGACGAACAGGTCGGCGACCGGTCCTGGCGGACCGGACGGCCGGGTGCCCGGCCCCGAGGACCTGGCACTCAGCCGCTGTGAGTGCCAATCATACGCGGGCGGTAGTCTCGCCTGCGTGTCCGCGACCCCCACCGCTGAAGCACCCGACGTCGACGACGCTCCCGCACCTCCCCGCCGCGGTCGTTCGCGGCTCCGCCGACTGGTCGTGGGGCTGTCCGTGGTGGTCGTGCTGGCGCTCGTCGCGACGACCGCCTTCGCCGTGGTGACGGTCCGCCGCCCCCTGCCCACCTGGGACGGCGCGCAGGACGTCGCCGGCCTCGACGGCGAGGTGAGCGTGGTCCGCGACGCCCAGGGCGTGCCGCACGTCTACGCCGAGACCTCGCACGACCTCTTCCTCGCGCAGGGCTACCTCCACGCGCAGGACCGCTTCTTCGAGATGGACTACCGCCGCCACGTCACGTCCGGGCGGCTCGCGGAGCTGGTCGGCGACGTGCCGGAGGCGATCGAGGCCGACATGGTCATCCGCACGTTCGGCTGGCGGCGCGTGGCCGAGGAGGAGTGGCACCTCGTCTCGCCCGAGACGCGCGCCTACCTCCAGGCGTACGCCGAGGGGGTGAACGCCTACCTCGAGTCCCGCGACCCGGAGCAGCTCGCGCTCGAGTACACGGTGCTGGGCCTGCGGGTCCCGCTCACCGAGCCGGAGCCGTGGGACCCGGTCGACTCGCTGGCGTGGCTCAAGGCCATGGCGTGGGACCTGCGCGGCAACTACGACAGCGAGCTCGAGCGCGCCCTCGCGTACAGCACGCTCGGCGACGTCGGCCTGGTCGACGAGCTGTTCCCCGACTACTCGGTGGCCGGCAACGAGCCGATCCTCACCAACGCCGACCGGGTCGACGGGGGTGCGGACGAGGGTGCCGGCACGGGCGCCGGCACGGGCGCCGGCGAGCGGACCGGCACGAGCATCGCCCCGGAGTACGGCACCGCCGCCGTCGGCGGTGCGCTCGACGCCGCCCGCCGGGCGCTCGACGCCGTGCCCGTCCTGGTGGGCCGCGGCGAGGGCACGGGGTCGAACTCGTGGGTCGTCTCGGGCGAGCACACCGTCTCGGGCGCCCCGATGCTGGCCAACGACCCGCACCTCACGCTGGGCGCGCCGAGCATCTGGGCGCAGGCCGGCCTGCACTGCGAGACCATGAACGACGAGTGCCCGTTCGACGTCGCCGGATTCGGCTTCGCGGGCTTCCCCGGGATCGTCATCGGCCACAACGGGCAGCTCGCATGGGGGCTGACCAACATGGGCGCCGACGTCACCGACTTCTTCATCGAGCGCGTGCGGGACGACACCTGGCTGTCCGACAGGACCGCGGAGAGCTGGGAGCCCATGGAGGTCCGCACCGAGACGATCCGGGTCGCCGGCGCGCGCCCGATCGACCTCGAGGTGCGCAGCACCGCGCACGGGCCGATCGTCTCCGGCGTCCTCGACGTGGACGACGTCGTCGACGCCCCCACGGAGGCCGGCACCGAGTTCGGCGAGTACGCGGTCTCGCTCGGCTGGACGGCGCTGGAGCCGGGGCGCACCGCGGACGCGCTCTTCGCGTTCAACACCGCCCAGGACGCGGACGACGTCCAGGCCGCGGCCGCCCTGTTCGAGGTGCCCGCGCAGAACATCGTCTTCGCGACGGCGGACGGCCACATCGGCTACCAGGCGCCGGGGCGCATCCCGGTGCGCGCCGACGTCAGCGGCCCGGTCCCGTCCGACGGCACGTGGCCCCGGCCGGGCTGGGACCCGCGCTACGACTGGCAGGGGTACGTGCCGCCGGAGGAGATGCCGCGCGCGCTCGACCCGAAGTCGGGGTTCGTCGTCGCGGCGAACCAGGCGATCCTGCCCGCCCAGTCCGAGCCGTTCATCACGCGGGACTGGGACTACGGGTTCCGGTCGCAGCGCATCCGCACGCTGCTCACCGATCAGATCGCGGCGGGGCGGCCGTTCACCGTGGCGGACATGAACCGCATCCAGAACGACGACTGGTCGCCGTTCGCGGAGGTCCTCGTGCCGATCATGCTCGACGTCGACCTGGACAACGACTACGACGCCGCGGGTCAGGAGCTCCTCGCCGACTGGGACGGGCGCATGGACGCCGACTCGCCGGCCGCGGCCTACTTCGCGGCGGTCTGGCGGAACCTGCTCAAGGACACATTCTGGGACGACCTGCCCGAGACGATGCGCCCGTCGGGCGACGACCGCTGGCTCGTCGTCATGGAGGCCCTGCTGGAGCAGCCCGACGACCCGTTGTGGGACGACCGCTCGACGCTCAACGTCGTCGAGAGCCGCGACGAGATCCTGACCCAGGCCCTCGTGTCGGCACGCCGGGACCTCACCGTCGAGCTGTCGAAGAACCCCGAGGACTGGTCCTGGGGCACGCTGCACACGCTCGACCTCAGCCACTCCGTGCTCGGCGGCGCCCGGGTCCCGACCCTCGTGCGCGACTACGTGAACCCTGCCCCGGTGCCGCTGGCCGGCGGCTCGGCGATCGTCAACGCGACCGGCTGGGACGCGGGCAGCGGCAGCTTCGGGGTCGACACGGGGGCGTCCATGCGCATGGTCGTCGACATGGGTGACCTCGACGCCTCGACGTGGGTCACCGTGACCGGGGTCTCCGGGCACCCGGCCTCGCCGCACTACGACGACCAGCTCGAGGCGTGGGCGACCGGACGGACGTTCCCCTGGCCGTTCTCGCGCGAGGCCGTGTCCGAGGCCGCGGAGACCACCGCGACGCTCGTCCCCTGAGCTACGCGGGCAGCGCCTGCCAGCCCTCGGGCGTCGCGACGACGTGCACCGGCATGTCGTGCTCCTCGACGGGGAGCGGACGCTCGTCGGCGTCGTAGATCTCCTCCGGGAAGACCATGGCGACGACGGGCACGTCCGGGCGGGCGCGCTTGAGCGAGCGGTCGTACCAGCCGCCGCCCTGCCCGAGGCGCATCCCCCGCGTGTCGACGGCGAGCGCGGGCGCGACGACGACGTCCGCCTCCGCGATCGCATCCGGGCCCAGCGTGGGACCGCCGGGCTCGGGCGGGCGCCCGGGGGCGCGCTCGCGCAGGTCCTCCTGGCTCGTGTACTCCGCCCAGTCCCGGGCCAGGCCGGCGCCGAGCACGGGCAGCAGGATGCGGGCGCCGCGCGCGACGAGGCGCTCGAGCAGCTCGCAGGTGCTGGGCTCGGTCGGCCGCGACGCGTAGGTGGCGACGACCTGGGCGTCGCGGACGGCCGGGACGGTCTCGAGGACGTCGGCGAACGCGACGGACGCCTCCGCACGGTGCCGCGGGCGCCGGGCCGCGCGGCGGGCGCGGATCTCTCGCCGGAGCTCCTCCTTGGCCTCGGTGGCCTCCATACCCGGGAAGATCGGGTACGGCTGGCGTGCACTGATTCCGGTCGAGTCGCCGCGCATGGCCCC
>JAPSLQ010000283.1 GCA_031180595.1 Isoptericola sp.
TGAAGTCCGGTATCCACCCCGAGTACGTCGTCACCGAGGTGACCTGCACCTGCGGCAACACCTTCGTGACGCGCAGCACCCAGACGTCCGGCAAGATCAACGCCGACGTGTGCAGCGCCTGCCACCCGTTCTACACGGGCAAGCAGAAGATCCTCGACACCGGTGGCCGCGTCGCCCGGTTCCAGGCCCGCTACGGCAAGCAGTCCGGCAAGTAGCTTCCTCGCAGCGCCGGTGGTCCGCCCGACAACCTCTCCAGGGGCAGTCGGACGTCGGACCACCGGCGCTGTCGTATCCGCAGCCCTCTCGCCGGACCGGAGACGCCATGACCGACCCGTTCGCCGCCGCACGCCCGCTGCTCGACGAGCACGCCGAGATCGAGCGCGAGCTCGCCGACCCGGCGGTCCACGCCGACGCAGGTCGCGCCCGCACGCTCGGGCGGCGCTACGCCGAGCTCAACCAGGTGGTGCGCGCGTACCGGGCGTGGGCGGCCGCGCACGACGACGCGACCGCGGCGGCCGAGCTCGCCGCCGAGGACGAGTCGTTCGCCGCCGAGCTCCCGACGCTCCGGGCCGCGGAGAAACAGGCCGCCGAGCAGCTGCGGCACGTCCTGGTCCCGCGGGACCCGGACGACGGCCGCGACGTCATCCTGGAGATCAAGGCGGGGGAGGGCGGCGAGGAGTCGGCGCTCTTCGCCGGCGACCTGCTGCGCATGTACCTGCGGTACGCCGAGCGTCGTGGCTGGAGCACGCAGGTGCTCGACGCCACGGAGACCGAGCTGGGCGGCTACAAGGACGTGCAGGTCGCGATCAAGGCGCGGTCGCTCCAGGACCCGCGGGACGGGGTCTGGGCCAACCTCAAGTACGAGGGCGGGGTCCACCGCGTCCAGCGCGTGCCCGTGACGGAGTCCCAGGGCCGCATCCACACCTCTGCCGCCGGCGTGCTCGTGTTCCCCGAGGTCGACGACCCCGGGGAGGTCGAGATCGACCCGAACGACCTGCGCATCGACGTCTTCCGCTCCTCGGGCCCCGGCGGGCAGTCGGTCAACACGACCGACTCGGCCGTGCGGATCACGCACCTGCCCACGGGCATCGTCGTCTCGATGCAGAACGAGAAGTCGCAGCTGCAGAACCGCGAGCAGGCGCTGCGCGTCCTGCGCGCCCGGCTCCTGGCCGCGCAGCAGGAGGCCGCCGCTGCCGAGGCCGCAGACCTGCGGCGCTCGCAGGTGCGCACGGTGGACCGTTCCGAGCGCATCCGCACCTACAACTTCCCCGAGAACCGCATCGCCGACCACCGCACCGGGTACAAGGCCTACAACCTCGACCACGTGCTCGACGGCGACCTCGACCCGGTCGTGCGGTCCGCGGTCGAGGCCGACGAGGCCGCCCGGCTCGCGGCCGCGGCCGATGCCTGACGGGCTCCGGCCCTCGGCGCTGCTGCGCGGCGCGGCCGACCGGCTCGCGTCCGCGGGCGTGCCGAGCCCGCGCGTCGACGCCGAGCTCCTGCTCGCGCACGTGCTCGGCACGAGCCGCGGCGAGGTCCGGCGGCTCGCGCTCCTCGACGCCCCGCTGCCCGACGACGGACTCCCGGCCGCGTTCACCGCCCTCGTCGCGCGCCGCGAGGCGCGCGAGCCGCTGCAGCACCTCACGGGCGTGGCGGCGTTCCGGCACCTCGAGCTCGCCGTCGGGCCCGGCGCGTTCGTACCGCGCCCCGAGACCGAGGAGGTCGCCCAGGTCGCGATCGACGAGGCGCTGCGGGTCGTGGCCGAGCGGGGGACCGCCGTCGTCGTCGACCTCTGCACCGGGACCGGGGCGATCGCGCTCGCGGTCGCGACCGAGGTCCCCGGCGCGCGCGTGCACGCGGTCGAGCTCGACGAGTCCGCGCACGCGTGGGCGCGGCGCAACGTCGAGGCGCTCCCCGGCGACGACGGTGGCCCGGTCGTCCGTCTCGTGCGCGGCGACGCGCGCACGGCGCTGCGCGAGCTCGACGGCACGGTCGACGTCGTCGTCTCCAACCCGCCCTACGTGCCGCCGGACGCCGTGCCGCGCGACCCCGAGGTCGCCGAGCACGACCCGGCCGTCGCGCTCTACGGGCTCGGGCTCGACGGGCTCGAGGTGCCGCGAGGCGTCACCGCGGCGGCCGCGCGGCTCCTGCGCCCCGGTGGGCTCTACGTCATGGAGCACGCCGAGGTCCAGGACGCCGCCGCGCGAGCGATGGTGGACGACACGCCCGATCCCGGCGCCGCGGGCAGGCACCTCCGCGCGTTCGGAGCGGCGGCGACGCGCACCGACCTCACCGGACGTCCGCGGATGGTCGTCGCCCGCCGGGCCGCGCACCGGCCGGCCGCCGCCGAGGACGACCCGCGAGACGTGACAGACTGACCCCGTGAGCAGCGTGCACGACGTCACCGATCCGAACTCCTGGGGTCCCGCGATCGACGAGGCCGTCAACACGATCTCCCGTGGTGGTCTCGTGGTCCTGCCCACCGACACGGTCTACGGCATCGGCGCGGACGCGTTCGACGCCTCGGCGGTCGCGGCACTCCTCGCGGCCAAGGGCCGCGGGCGCCAGATGCCGCCGCCGGTCCTCGTGCCGGACGCCCGTACCCTCGACGGTCTCGCGACCGACGTGCCGGAGAGCGCGCGCACGCTGGTCGAGGCGTTCTGGCCCGGCGGCTTCACCATCATCCTGCGGTCCCAGCCGTCCCTGCAGTGGGACCTCGGCGAGACGCACGGCACGGTCGCGCTGCGCATGCCCGACCACGAGGCCGCGCTCGCCCTGCTGCGGCGCACCGGGCCGCTGGCGGTCTCGAGCGCGAACAAGAGCGGTCAGCCCGCCGCGCTCGAGGTCGGCGACGCGCGCGCGCAGCTCGGCGACGCCGTCGCGTGCTACCT
>JAPSLQ010000284.1 GCA_031180595.1 Isoptericola sp.
TTCGTCGACGACACGCGCGCGTTCTGCTCGATCCCGGCCCGCCACGACCTGGCGCGCCGCGTCGACGCCGGCTACCTCGCACGGCTCGTGGCCGAGCACCGCCTCGACCTCGACGAGGCCGTGGACACCGCCGTGGACCTGGCCTACCGCCTGCCGCTCGCCGCGTACGAGCGCCCGTCCGCATGACGACGACCCTGCACGCCACCGACGTCCACCCCGCCTGGCTGCCCGACGCCGCGTTCGAGCCCGTGGCCCGTCGCGGAGCCGTGCTCGTGGTGCCCGACGGCGCCGCCCGCGCCGGCGTCGACACCGACGAGGTGCTCGACGCGCTGGGCGCGGAGATCGACGCGCTCGGGCCGTACGACGGCGAGCCGGCGCTCCTCCTCGAGCTGTCGGGTGGTGGCCCGGTCGAGGGCGAGGAGTCGTTCCGCCTCCGGCGCGAGCGTGGCCGCCTCACGGTCACGGCCGGCTCGTCCCGCGGGCTGCTGCACGGGTTCTTCCACGTGGTGCGGCTCGGGGACGCTGCATTCACGGGGCCCGACGCCGACGAGTCGCACGCCCCCGCGGCCGCGCTGCGCATGCTCGACCACTGGGACAACGTCGACGTCCACCCCGTCATGGGGCAGGTCGAGCGTGGCTACGCGGGCGGGTCGATCTTCTACGCGGACGGCCGGGTCCGCGAGGACCTGTCGCGCGTGCGCGCCTACGCCCGGCTGCTCGCCGCCGTCGGCATCGACCGGGTGGCGATCAACAACGTCAACGTGCACGCCCGCGAGGCCAGGCTGCTGACGGACGACCTCGGCGAGGTGGCCCGCATCGCCGCGGCCTTCCGCCCGTACGGCGTCCGCGTCCACCTCTCGGTGAGCTTCGCCGCGCCGATGACCGTCGGGGGGCTCGAGACGTCGGACCCGCTCGACGAGGACGTCCGCGCGTGGTGGCGTGCCGCGGCCGACCGCGTGTGGGAGGCGATCCCGGACTTCGGGGGCTTCGTGGTCAAGGCGGACTCCGAGGGTCAGCCCGGCCCGTTCGCCTACGGGCGCGACCACGCCGACGGGGCGAACATGCTCGCCGAGGCGGTCGCCCCGCACGGCGGGCTGGTCCACTGGCGTGCGTTCGTCTACGACCACACGCAGGACTGGCGGGACCGGTCGACCGACCGAGCCCGCGCCGCGTACGACCACTTCGCCCCGCTCGACGGGCGCTTCGCCGCCGAGGTCGTCCTCCAGGTCAAGCACGGCCCCCTCGACTTCCAGGTCCGCGAGCCGGTCTCCCCCGTCCTCGCCGCGATGCCGGCCACGCGCCTCGCGCTCGAGCTGCAGGTCACGCAGGAGTACACCGGCCAGCAGAAGCACGCCGTCTACCTCGGCACGGCGTGGAGCGAGGTCCTGCGCTGGCGCCCGTGGGGCGACGCCGGCGCGAGCGTGGCCGACGTCGTCGCGGGCGCGGGCGGGTTCGCCGCGGTGTCGAACGTGGGCGACGACCGGTTCTGGACCGGCCACCCGCTCGCCCAGGCCAACCTCTACGCGTACGGCCGCCTCGCGTGGGACCCGGCGCTCGACCCGGTCGACATCCTCGACGAGTGGATCGACCTGACGTTCCCGGGCGCGCCGGACGCCCTGCGCGCCGGGCTGCACCTGATCCTCGACGACTCGTGGCGCACCTACGAGCTCTACACCGCGCCGCTCGGCGTCGGCTTCATGGTGCGCCCGGGCCACCACTACGGGCCCGACGTCGACGGGTACGAGTACACGCCGTGGGGCACCTACCACTTCGCCGACCGCGACGGCGTCGGCGTGGACCGCACCCGCGCGACGGGGACCGGGTACACCGGCCAGTACCCCGAGCCGTGGCGGGACGTGTACGAGTCGCTCGAGACGTGCCCCGACGAGCTGCTGCTGTTCTTCCACCACGTGCCGTACACGCACGTGCTGCACAGCGGGACGACGGTGATCCAGCACGTCTACGACTCGAGGTTCGAGGGCGTCGAGCGGGTCGAGCGCATGGTCCGCACGTGGGAGTCCGTCGCGGACCTCGTGCCCGTCGACGTCGCCGTCCGCGTGCGCGAGCGGCTCGCCGAGCAGCTGCGCTCGGCGACCGAGTGGCGCGACCAGGTCAGCACGTACTTCCTGCGGAAGTCAGGCATCCCGGACGAGCACGGCCGCACCATCTACTGAACGCTGGCTGAGCGCTGTGAGCGGAGAATGGGCCCGGTCCGGCACACCGGACCGGGCCCATTCTCCGCTCACAGCGTGGTCAGAGGGTGCCGCCGGCCGCGCGGGGCGCGTCGGCGGACTCGCCGCCGTCGCCGATCGACTCGCGCGCGACGTAGTTCTCGAGGTCGAACAGGTTGTCCCCCGCCCGCTTGGCGACCGTCAGCAGCGTGTTCGCCGCCGCGACCTCCTCCACCTGCTCCTCGAGGAACCACATGAGGAACTGCTCGCCGAGCGCGTCACCCTCGGCGCGCGCGGCGCGGAAGATCGCCTCGATCTGCGCGGTGACCTGCTCCTCCTGGTCGAGCGCGAGCTGCAGGGGCTCGACGACGTCGGCGAAGTCGTTGCGCACCTCGGGCGTGCCCGGGATCGAGACGGGACGCGACCGGTCGAGGTGGTGCTGGACGATCATCATCGCGTGGTTGCGCTCCTCGAGCGCCTGCCGGTAGAAGTGCCGGGCGAGCTGCGGGAGGTCGTGGCTGTCGAACCACACGGCGATCGCCGTGTACTGCTGGTGCGCCGCGAGCTCGTGCCCCACCTGCTCGCCGAGCAACCGCCAGAACTCCGCACCCCTCGGCGTCTCCGTCATGTCGCAAGGTTAGGCCAGGCCCGGCCGACCACGCACCAGCCCGACTGGTACGCGAAGACGACGACGGCGTTCCGCCGC
>JAPSLQ010000032.1:0-3871 GCA_031180595.1 Isoptericola sp.
CCGGCACCGCTTCGTCCGGTACAGCGTCGACCGCGGCGCCGTAGCGGCGGTCCCGCCGGGCGAACTCCTCGACCGCGCGCCACAGGTGCCGCCGGTCGACGTCCGGCCACGGCTCCGGCAGGAACACCATCTCGGCGTACGCGGCCTGCCAGATCATGAAGTTCGACGTGCGCTGCTCGCCCGAGGAGCGCAGGAACAGGTCGACGTCGGGCAGGTCCGGCTCGTCCAGGTAGCGCTGGACCGTCTTCTCGGTGACGCGCTCGGGGTTGATCCGGCCCGCGGCCGCGTCCCGCGCGATCGCGGCCGCCGCGTCGGCGATCTCGGCGCGGCCGCCGTAGTTGACGCACATCGTCAGGGTGCACCGGTCGTTGCCCTTGGTCATCTCCTCGGCGACCTGCAGCTCCTTGACGACCGATCCCCACAGCCGCGGCTTGCGGCCTGCCCAGCGGATCCGCACGCCCCACGACGCCATCTCGTCCCGCCGCCGCCGGATCACGTCCCGGTTGAAGTTCATGAGGAACCGCACCTCGTCGGGCGACCGCTTCCAGTTCTCGGTGCTGAACGCGTAGGCGGAGACGTGCTTGACGCCGATCTGCACCGCGCCCGCGACGACGTCGAGCAGCGACTTCTCCCCCTGCTTGTGCCCCTCGACGCGCGGCAGCCCGCGTGCGTTGGCCCACCGTCCGTTGCCGTCCATGACGATCGCCACGTGGTTCGGCACGAGCTCGGCGGGGATGCGCGGCGGCGTGGCGCCCGACGGGTGCGGGTACGGCTCGGCGTAGGTGCGGCGCGGCATCAGACCTCTCTCTCGATCATCCGCAGCGAGCGCAGGGTGCGCTCGAGGTAGTACTGGGAGTAGGCCGCGACGAGGCCCGACGCCTCCCTGCGGTGCCGGGGCTCGGAGGCGTCGGCGGCCTCCCAGTCCCCGACGAGCAGCGCGGCCAGCAGCTCGAACGTCTCCGGGGCGGGCGACGTCGACCCCGGCGGGCGGCACCGCCCGCACACGGCGCCGCCCTGCGCGACCGAGAAGCTGCGGTGCGGGCCGGGCTCGCCGCACCGGGCGCAGTCCGTGAACGACGGCGCCCAGCCCGCCACCGCGAGCGCCCGCAGCAGGTAGGAGTCCAGGACGAGGCCCGGCGCGTGAGCCCGCTCGGCCAGCGCGCGCACCCCGCCGGCGAGCAGCCAGTACTGCTGGACGGCGGGCTCGTGCTCGGCCGCGACGAGGCGGTCGGCCGCCTCGAGCATCGCGGCACCCGCCGTGTAGAGCCCGTAGTCGGCGCAGATCGCGCCGGCGTAGGGGCCGACCGTCTCGACCTGCGTGACCGTGTCGAGGTTGCGGCCCGTGTGCAGCTGCACGTCGACCGACATGAACGGTTCGAGGCGCGCCCCGAAGCGCGACGAGGTGCGCCGCACCCCGCGCCCCACGGCCCGGACCTTGCCGTGCTCGCGCGTCAGGAACGTGACGATGCGGTCCGCCTCGCCCAGCTTCTGGGTGCGCAGCACGATCGCGTCGTCTCGGTACAGGGGCACCGGACCATTGTCCCAGGTCCGGCCGACACGCCCGTCGCTCAGCCGCGCTCGGCGCGGTTGACCGCCGAGACGATCGCACGCAGCGACGCGGTCGTGATCGAGGGGTCGATCCCCACGCCCCACAGGACCTTGTCGCCGACCGCGCACTCGACGTACGCGGCGGCCGTCGCGTCGCCGCCCTCGCTCATCGCGTGCTCGGCGTAGTCGAGGACCTGCACGTCGACGCCGACGTGCGTGATCGCGTCGACGAACGCCGCGACAGGACCGTTCCCCGTGCCGGTGAGCGTGACCTCGCGGCCACGGTCGACGACGTCGACGGCGAGCGTCGTCGTGCCGTCCTCGGCCGCGGTCGTGCGGGTCTCGCGCAGGCGCAGGCGGCCCCACGGCTCGAGCCCCGCGACGTGGCCGGCCTCGACGGGCAGGTACTCGTCGGTGAAGATCCGCCAGATGTCCTCGCCCGTGACCTCGGTGCCCTGCGCGTCGGTGTGCTCCTGCACGGCGCGGGAGAACTCGATCTGCAGGCGCCGCGGCAGGTCGAGGCTGTGCTCGTGCTTGAGCAGGTAGGAGACCCCGCCCTTGCCGGACTGGCTGTTGACGCGGATGACGGCCTCGTAGGAGCGCCCGATGTCCTTGGGGTCGATCGGCAGGTACGGGACGCCCCAGACCAGCTCGTCGACGGGCTGGCCCTCGGCCTGCGCCCGGGCCTCCATGTGCTCGAAGCCCTTCTTGATCGCGTCCTGGTGCGAGCCCGAGAACGCGGTGAAGACGAGGTCGCCCACGTAGGGGTGGCGCTCGTGCACGGTCAGCTGGTTGCAGTACTCGACCGTGCGGCGGATCGCGTCGATGCCACCGCCGACGGTGAAGTCGATCTGCGGGTCGATGCCCTGGCTGAACAGGTTCATGCCGAGGGTGACCAGGTCGACGTTGCCCGTGCGCTCGCCGTTGCCGAACAGGCAGCCCTCGATGCGGTCCGCCCCGGCCTGGTAGCCCAGCTCGGCCGCGGCGACGGCCGTCCCGCGGTCGTTGTGCGGGTGCAGCGACAGGATGACGTGCTCGCGGTGGTTCAGGTGCCGGCTCATCCACTCGATCGAGTCGGCGTAGACGTTGGGCGTCGCCATCTCGACCGTGGCCGGCAGGTTGACGATGACAGGGCGCTCCGCCGTCGGCTCCAGGACCTCGAGCACCTCGTTGCAGATGCGGGCGGCGAACTCGAGCTCGGTGCCCGTGTACGACTCGGGCGAGTACTCGTAGTAGACCCGCGTCTCGGGGATCGTCTCCTCGAGCTTGCGGCACAGCCGGGCGCCCTGCAGGGCGATGTCGACGATGCCGTCCATGTCGGTGCGGAAGACGACCTCCCGCTGCAGGATCGACGTCGAGTTGTAGATGTGCACGATCGCCTGCTTGGCGCCGCGGATCGCGTCGTAGGTGCGCTCGATGAGGTGGTCGCGGCACTGCGTCAGCACCTGGATCACGACGTCGTCGGGGATCCGGCCCGACTCGATGAGCAGGCGCACGAAGTCGTAGTCGGTCTGGGAGGCCGAGGGAAACCCGACCTCGATCTCCTTGTAGCCCATCTGCACGAGCAGCTCGAACATCCGCAGCTTGCGCTCGGCGTTCATCGGCTCGATGAGGGCCTGGTTGCCGTCGCGCAGGTCGACGGCGCACCAGCGCGGTGCCTTGGTGATCCGCGCGTCGGGCCACGTGCGGTCCGGCAGGTCGACCTTGATCTGCTCGTGGAACGGCGTGTAACGGTGGTACGGCATGCCGGACGGGCGCTGCGGGTTCGTGGCCGCGATGCCCGTGGTGGCAGGAGTGGTCGCAGGGGGTACCTGGATGTTCTGCATCGGAGTCGTCCTTCGGTGGGGCTCGGTGACGGCCGGCACACCAGTGTCCACCGCGGCGAGGAACCGGCCTGGACTAGGCCTCGCCGCGGCAGCGAAGGAGAAGGGTCACCGCGCTCTGCACAGACACACCGTACACCGTGCGTGGCGCGCGTCACCCGGCTCGTCCACGCCGTCGGTCAGCGGCGCGAGCGGAGGGCCGCGTCGACCGCGGGGTCGCCCAAGGCCCCCAGCCAGTCGAGCAGAGCGGGGTATGTCGAGGGGTTCGCGGCGACGTGCGGACGCAGGTGCGGGGCCTCCTGGACGATGAGCGCGAGGTCGGCGAGGGGCGTCGACGGGTCGAGCGCCTGCGCGGCGGTCCACCGCGATCCCGGGACGTCGACCACGGGCGGCAGCGTCTGCGTGGCGTCGGCGTCCTGCCCGCCGCCGGCCTGCGACCTGCCGGGCCGGGGGTGGTCGGGCTGGGGGTGGTCGGGCTGGGGCTGGCCGCCCGGCTGCGC
>JAPSLQ010000032.1:3971-20476 GCA_031180595.1 Isoptericola sp.
GCGGCGTCGTCGGCCGCGACGAGCTCGCGCACGGACGACGGCACGAGCAGCGCCAGGAGCACCATCGCGGGCAGGGCGAACGTGACCAGCAGCTCCTCGAGGTTCGAGCGCGTCCCGACGCCGGCTCGCGCCACCACGATCACGAGCCCGAGGACGACGAGCACGCACGCCGCGCCGACGGCCGTGACGTGACCGCTGCGCGGGTCGCGCACGAGGGCGCGCCGCGCGATGACCGCGACGAGGACCATGAGCAGGCCGAACACGATCCGCAGGACGAGGTTGACGGCGACGCCGTCGGCGACGGTCCGCACGACGGCCACGAGCGCCACGAACCCGGCCACGAGCAGCACCACGTCGAGAAGCCGCACCGCGACGGCGACCCACCGTGCCGCGTGCGCACCGGCGGGCTCGTCGGCGACCGCACGCACGTCGTCGAGGACGCGCGGCACCGCGAAGGCCGCGACCACCGGCAGCAGCAGGAGCCCGAACCGCTCGCCGTGGACGCTCTCGAACCAGGGCCGCCCCTCGCCGCCGCCGAGCAGGACCAGCTCCAGGGCGATCGCGGCCCCGACGCCGACGAGCACGATGCCGCCCACCAGGTCACCGCGCAGCAGGGCGAGCGCCGTGAACGCCAGCACGCCCAGCACGAGCACGAGGTTGAGCACCGACCCGACGATCGTCGGCCACGGGTCGCCGTCCACCGCCGCGAGCACCGGCGTCGCGAGCGCCAGCACCGCCACGACCGCCGACGCGGCCGCCAGCCCGTGCGGCCAGCGCGGCACCGCGCCGAGGACCGCTCCGGACAGGCCGAGCGCCAGGCCGCCGCCCACGAGCCCGGCGTCGTCGGCCGAGCGCACGACGTCCAGCACGAGGTACAGCACGGCCACGACCGCGTACGGAGCGACGCCCAGCACGCGTGCGCGCGGTGTGGCGAATCGCTCCCACGACGGCGGAAGCACACCACCGCGCACGGCGTAGGGCACGACGAGGGTGAGGACGGCCAGGATCGTGACGAGGACGACCTCGAGCCGGTCGGTGCCCCGCTGCGTCGCGTCCCAGGGCATCGGCAGCGCCACGAGCAGCGCCAGGAGAGCCAGGACGTCGCGCACGACGCCGCGCACGGGCACGCCCGCGAACGGTTCGCGGTCCCGCGCGGCGTCGGTCGGTGCGGCGTCGTTCATGGTGCTGCCCTCCTGTCGGTCGAGGGACCGCGGCGCGGCCCGCCTCGTTTCTACCCGATCCGGGCGCCGCTCGTCGCTCCGCGCGGCCCCGCGTTCGTCACACGCCGTCAGATGCCGAGCTGGTAGACACCCCAGTATGCGAGCGTCACGAGGAGCGTCACGGCGCCGACGACGACGCACCAGAACGTGACGTGGGCCGGCCACCCCCGCGCCACCTCCGGCGCGACGGGCTGCGGCGCGGAGCCCGAGCCCTCGTCGGCCTGCACGGCGCGTCCGGCGACCGCCGTGCGCCGCGCCGCGCGCGCGTCCGCGACCTGCCGGAGCACGACCGCGCCCGCGACGACCGTGACGACGCCCAGCAGCCGCACTCCGACCCACCCGCCCTGGACCACGAGGTCGTCGCGCTGGTAGTCGAGCGCGAGCCGGGCGACGGCGAGCAGGTACACCACCAGGGCGGCCGTCGTGGCGATCGAGCCCATCGCGAGCACGAGGACGGCCTGGCGCAGGCCCGCGCCCAGCCGCGGCGGCGGTGCGGTGGACCGCCGGCGGACGGTGCGGCGCGCGAGCGCGTGGACTCCCCAGACGAGCGGGCCCAGGAGGATCAGGCCGGCGCCGGCCGCGACCGCCCCGAGGACGATGTCGCCGTTGCCCCACCACCGCGGCTGGGGCACGGGCACGGCGAGGAAGAGCTGGTTCGGGGTGTCGCCCGCGATGCGCGGCGGTGCCTCGGCGGTGCCGGGCAGGCCCTGGACCCACGTCGCGAGGTCCCGCGCGAAGTCCGGGTGCAGCCGCAGCACCCGGCCCTCGGCCGTCTCCTCGCGGACCTTGATCCCGTGGTTCGCTCCCGCGTAGTAGCGGACCGTCACGGGTGCGTCGTCGCCCCGCACGGCTGTGTCCGCGATGACCTGCCGGGCGCCCTGCTCGACCGGCATCGACGGGTCGGCGGTGCCGTAGACGACGAGCACGGGGGCGGTCTGCCGCTCGAGCCACGGCCGCACGTCGAAGTCGACGTAGTCGAACCCGCCGCCCGGCAGCTGCATGCCCACGGCGCGCGGGATCGCGCGGAACACCTGCTCGGGCACGCCCGTGTTGCGCAGGTAGTTGTCGACGGCGAACGCCGCCTGCTCGCGCGGGGGCACGACGGGCGCGGAGACGAGCATCGTGAAGGCGATCGTCGGGTCCTGGGCCTGCATGACGGGCACGATCCACGTGCCCTCCGACTCCCCGTAGACCCCCACCCGCTCCGGGTCGACGCCGTCGACGGTGCGCAGCAGGTCGACCGACCTCCGGTAGTCGGCGGCCATGGCGACGTAGTCGCGGTCGCGCGTGGAGTAGGTGTCGAGCCGCTTGTCGGGCACGAGCGTCGCGACGCCCGCGCTCGCGAGCGCGCTCGCGACGTCGGTGAACGCCTCGGCGAACCGGCCCGTGCCCGCCCCGTGCACGAAGACGACGCCCGGCCGGTCGCGCAGGAGCTCGCCCGACCCGTCGAGCGGCTGGCGCAGCAGCGCCTCGACCTCGGTACCGTCCAGCGGCACGGTGACGGTCGTCTCGCGGACCTCGTGGTCGCCGACCTCGCCGATCTCGTCCCCGAGCCCCGGCGCCACACCGCGGATGGCGGTGTCCGGCGTCGCGGGCTGCAGATGGTCGCTCACCGGCACCGGGTCCCACTGCGGGCCCGCGACGGCGCCCACGAGCGCGAGCCCGACCAGGAGCGCCGCGCTCGTCGCTGTCGTCCGGAACACCACGGGGGGATGCTACCGGCGCTCAGAACCCGAGCCGCTGCAGCTGCTTCGGGTCCCGCTGCCAGTCCTTGGCGACCTTGACGTGCAGGTCGAGGTACACGCGCGTGCCGAGCAGCCGCTCGATACCGCGGCGCGCCGTCGTGCCCACCTCCCGCAGCCGCGACCCGCCGCGCCCGATGACGATCGCCTTCTGGGACTCGCGCTCCACGAACAGGTTGACGCGCACGTCCAGCATCGGCGGGCGGCCCCGCTCGGGGTCGCCCGAGCCCTCGCGCTCGACGATCTCCTCGACGACGACGGCGAGCGAGTGGGGCAGCTCGTCGCGCACGCCCTCGAGCGCGGCCTCGCGCACGAGCTCGGCGACCATGACCTGCTCGGGCTCGTCCGTCAGCTCGCCGCCGGGGTAGAGCTCCGGCCCCTCGGGCAGGTGCGCGACGAGGACGTCGGCCAGCTCGTCGACCTGGTAGCCGTCGCGCGCCGAGACGGGCACGATGGCCGAGAAGTCGCAGTCCATGGACGTGGCGAGCTGGTCGACGGCGATGAGGTGCTCGGCGAGCCGCCCGCGGTCCACGAGGTCGGCCTTGGTGACGACGGCGACCACCGGCACCGCGCGCCGTCCCTCCATGAGCGGCGCGAGCTGGTTCATGATGAAGCGGTCGCCGGGACCGACCTTCTGGTCCGCGGGCAGGCAGAACGCGACGACGTCGACCTCGCTCAACGTCTCCTTGACCAGGTCGTTGAGCCGCTCGCCGAGCAGGGTGCGCGGGCGGTGCAGGCCCGGCGTGTCGACGAGCACGAGCTGCGCGTCGTCGCGGTGCACGATGCCGCGGATGGTGTGGCGGGTGGTCTGCGGGCGCGCGGACATGATCGCGACCTTCTCCCCGACCAGGGCGTTGGTCAGCGTCGACTTGCCGACGTTGGGCCGCCCGACGAGGCAGGCGAAGCCGGATCGGTGCACCCCGGGGTCGGGGCGGTCGGTGGTCGTCATGCGTGCGCTTCCTTCTGGTCTGGCGGGACGCTCACGTCGTCCGCTGCTTCTGGGGCGGTCCTGCTCACGAGGATCGTGGCGAGCTGCTTGCGGCGACCCTCGACGCGCTCGGCGACGAGGCGCAGCCCGCCCACCTCGGCCGTGGAGCCCGCGAGCGGCACCTTGCCGATCGCCTTGGCGAGCAGGCCGCCCGCGGTGTCGACGTCGTCGTCGTCGAGCCGCAGGTCGAAGAGCTCGCCGAGCTCGTCGACCGGCAGCCGCGCGGGGACGCGGAAGGTGCCGCCGCCGAGGTCCTCCGGCGCCGCGACCTGGACGACGTCGTGCTCGTCGGTGAGCTCGCCCACGAGCTCCTCGATGACGTCCTCGACCGTGACGAGGCCCGCGGTCCCGCCGTACTCGTCGACCACGATCGCGATGTGCGAGCGCGACGCCTGCATCTGCCGGAGCAGGTCGTCGACCGGCTTCGACTCGGGGACGAACACCGCAGGCCGGGCGACGTCGGACACCGGCCGGTCCCCCGCCTCGGGGTCGTTCTCGAGCACCCGCGCCACGTCCTTGAGGTAGGCGACGCCGAGCAGGTCGTCGACCGACGAGCCGACGACGGGCACCCGCGAGTACCCCGACCTGAGGAACAGGCGCATGGCCTTGCGCAGCGGCGTGCCGACGTCGGCGGTGACCATGTCGGTGCGCGGCACCATGACCTCGCGTGCGAGCGTGGCGCCGAGCTCGAAGACCGAGCGGATGAGCTCGCGCTCCTCCGCCTCGATGGCGGCGTTCTCGCGCACCCGGTCGGCCATGTCGCGCAGCTCCTCCTCCGACGCCGTCGCGTCGGGGGCGCCGGCGGCCGACCGCCGCGTCAGCCACGCCGCGCCGCGGTGCACCGCCGTCAGCGGCCCGGCCAGGGCGAGGAGGATCCGCGTGGGGCGGCGGAAGCCGAGCGTGCGCGGGCTGAGCCGCACGAACACCACGCCGGCGACGAGCCCGACGACGGCCGCCGCCGCGAGCACGCGCCACCACTCGCCGAGCCAGTGCGCGAGCAGCAGGGTCGCGGCGGCGAGGGCGACGGTCTGCGCGAAGACCCGCACGAGGGCGAACGACCCCACGGCAGCCGTCGGGTCGACCGCGAGCGCCTGGGCCCGGCGGATCCGGGCCACGCGGATCGCGCGCGCCTGCTCGGGGCGCTCGTCGTCCGCCTCGGCGTCGGCCAGCGCGTCCGCGAGCGAGGCGCGGGTGACGCGCAGCACCGCGGCCTCACCGGCCGACAGCATGCCGGCCAGGCCCAGGCAGACGAGCGCGACGAGCGCGACCAGGAGGTCCGGTGCGTTCATCGGCCGGCGAGGAACGTGAGCAGCAGCTTGCGCTGCAGGCCGAACATCTCCTTCTCCTCCTCCGGCTCTGCGTGGTCGTACCCGAGGAGGTGCAGGATGCCGTGGGTCGTGAGCAGGAGCAGCTCCTCGACCGTCGAGTGCCCGGCGGCCCGCGCCTGCTCGACCGCGACCTCCGGGCACAGCACGACGTCGCCGAGCGTCCCGGGCGCGGTGACCTCGCCGTCGCGGCCGGGTCGCAGCTCGTCCATCGGGAAGGACAGGACGTCGGTGGGCCCGGGCTCGTCCATCCACTGCTGGTGCAGCTCGCTCATCGCCTGGCTGTCGACGAAGAGGATCGACAGCTCGCTCTGCGGGTGCACGTGGAGCGTGTCGAGCACGAAGCGCGCCAGCTCGGCGAACTCCGCCTCGTCGACGTCGAACCCGGTCTCGTTGTTGACCTCGACGCTCACCCGCGCGCTCCTCGGTCGCCGCGGTCCCGGCGGTCCCGCCGATCGCCCGGCGGGCGCGCCACGTCCCAGCGCGCGTACGCGTCGATGATGTCGCTCACGAGCCGGTGCCGCACGACGTCCGACGACGTCAGGCGGCAGAACTCGACGTCGTCGACGCCCATGAGGATGTCCTCGACGACGCGCAGGCCCGACGTGGTCCCGCCGGGCAGGTCGACCTGCGTCGCGTCACCCGTGATCACCATCTTCGAGCCGAACCCCAGGCGCGTGAGGAACATCTTCATCTGCTCGGTCGAGGTGTTCTGCGCCTCGTCGAGGATGACGAAGGCGTCGTTGAGCGAGCGGCCGCGCATGTACCCGAGCGGCGCCACCTCGATCGTCCCCGCCTCCATGAGCTTGGGGATCGCGTCGGGGTCCATCATGTCGTGCAGCGCGTCGTAGAGCGGGCGCAGGTACGGGTCGATCTTCTCCGTGAGCGAGCCGGGCAGGTACCCGAGCTTCTCGCCCGCCTCGACGGCCGGGCGGGTCAGGATGATCCGGTTGACCTGCTTGGACTGCAGCGCCTGCACCGCCTTGGCCATCGCGAGGTACGTCTTGCCCGTGCCCGCCGGCCCGATCCCGAAGGTGATCGTGTTGGCGTCGATCGCCTCGACGTAGCGCTTCTGGCCCACCGTCTTGGGCCGGATCGTGCGCCCCCGGCTGGACAGGATGTTGAACGTCAGGACCTCGGCCGGGCGCTGCGCCGTCGCCGCGGTGAGCATCCTGACCGACCTGGTCACGACGTCGGGCGTGAGCTGCGTGCCCGACTCGACGACCTCGACGAGCTCGTCGAGGAGGCGGGACACGAGGGCGACGTCGCCCGCGGGGCCGCTCACGACGATCTCGTTGCCGCGGGCGTGGACGTCGACGCCGGGGAAGCCGTCCTCGACGGCCCGCAGCACGGCGTCCCGGCTGCCGAGCAGCGCGACCATGGGCACGTGCGTGGGCACCACGATGCGGTGCTCTGTCGAACGCTCGGCGGGACGCTGCGAGCGCTCGGTGCTGGGTGTGGATGTCATGGGCCGGCTGGTGCCGATGCACTCCTTCGCGAGACGGGTGGCGGCCGGGAGGGCCTGCGCACGAGTCTATCGAGCAGGTCCGTCACGCGGCACGCGGATTGTCCGCCGCCCCCGGTGCACCGCACGCGTCAGGCCGGCGACCACCCGAGCTGCTTGCCGGCGACGACGTGCCCGTGCACGTGGAAGACGCTCTGTCCCGCGCGCGGGCCGCTGTTGAAGATGAAGCGGTACTGGCCGTCGGCGAGGTCGTGGGCCACGCGGTCGGCGACCTCGACCACCTCGGCGAGCAGCTGCGGGTCGGCGGCCGCGAGCACCGACACGTCACCGTGGTGCTCCTTGGGCACGACCAGGACGTGCACGGGCGCCTGCGGGTCGATGTCGCGGAACGCGATCACGCGGTCGCTCCGCGCCACGACGTCGGCCGGGAGGTCGCCGGCGACGATCTTGCAGAAGAGGCAGTCGTCGTGCTCGGTGCTCGTCATGGGCGTCACGCTACCCAGCGCCGGCCGGTCACGCCCAGCGTCCGAGCCGCTCGCCGAGCACCGCGACGGCGACGGGCCCGGCCGTGGAGGTGCGCAGGACGTGGGGCCCGAGCCGCGCCGTGACCGCGCCCGCCTCGGTGAGCGCGGCGACCTCCGCGTCCGAGATGCCGCCCTCGGGCCCGACCACCACCAGCAGCTCGGCCACGGCCCCGTCGGCGGGCGCGGGCAGCGCGACGCCGGCGATCGGCGTGGCGGCCTCCTCGTGCAGCACGACGACCGTCCCTCCGGCGGCGACGACGTCCCGCGCGCGGGCGGCGAGCTGCCGGGTGGTCAGGGCCTGCTCGACGGGCGGCAGCCACGCGCGCCGCGCCTGCTTCACCGCCGCGCGCACCGTCGCGACCCACCGTGCGTGCGACTTCGCCGCCCGCTGCCCGCGCCACACGACGATCGAGCGCTCCGCCTGCCACGGCACGACGGCGTCGACGCCCACCTCGACCGCGGCCTCGACGGCGAGCTCGTCCCGGTCCCCCTTGGCGAGCGCCTGCACGAGCGTGACCACGACGGCGGGCGCGGGCTCGCGGACCACGTCCGTGACGCGCAGGCGCACGCCGTCGGGGACCTGCGCCTCGACGACGCAGCGCAGGCGGGTGCCGACGCCGTCGACGACGTCGACGCGCTCACCGGGCCCGCGACGCTGCACGACGCCGGCGTGCCGGCCCTCCGCGCCGTCCAGCAGGTAGGCGTCGCCGGGCGCGAGTGCGTCGAGCCCGCCGCCGTCGGCGAGGAAGACCGGCGCGCTCACGTCAGCGGCCGCTCAGCTTGTCCCGCAGGCGGGAGAAGACCCCGGGATGGGCCGCGGTGAGCCGGGGCTCCGGCCGCTCCTCGCCGCGCAGCCGTGCGAGGGAGCGCAGGAGCTCGGTCTGCTGCTCGTCCAGGGCGGCCGGGACCTGGACGTCGATGTGGACGTTGAGGTCGCCGCGACCGCCGGCGTGCAGGTGACCCACCCCGAGGCCCTTGAGCGTGACGATCTGGCCGGGCTGCGTGCCGGGCCGCAGGTCGATCTCCTGCAGGCCGTCGAGCGTCTCGAGCTCGAGCACGGTGCCGAGCGCGGCCGCCGTCATCGGGACCTGGAGCGTGCAGTGCAGGTCGTCGCCGCGCCGCAGGAAGACCTCGTGCGGACGCTCGCGGATCTCGACGTAGAGGTCGCCGGCCGGGCCTCCGCCCGGTCCGACCTCGCCCTGCGCGGTGAGCTTGATCCGCGTGCCCGTGTCGACGCCCGCCGGCACGTTGACCGTGATGGACCGCCGCGAGCGCACGCGACCCTCGCCGGAGCAGTCGGCGCACGGCTCGGGGATGATCGTGCCGAAGCCCTGGCAGGCCGCGCACGGCGACGTCGTCATGACCTGGCCGAGGAACGAGCGGGCCACCCGCTGGACGTTGCCGCGGCCGTGGCAGACCTCGCACGTGGTGACGGAGGTGCCCGGCCGGCAGCCGTTGCCCCCGCACGTCCCGCACACGACGGCGGTGTCGACCTGGATCTCGCGCTTGGCGCCGAACGCCGCCTCGGCGAGCTCGACGTCGAGGCGCACCAGGGCGTCCTGCCCGCGCCGGGCGCGCGGGACCGGCCCGGTCTGCGCGGCACCGCCCCCGAAGAACGTCTCGAAGATGTCCTGGAAGCCGAAGCCGTTGCCGAAGCCGCCCCCGGCGCCGCCACCGGGCGCGGTCGGGTCCACGCCCATGTCGTACTGCTGACGCTTCTCCGGGTTGGACAGCACCTCGTAGGCGCGGGCGACGTCCTTGAACCGCTCCTCCCCGTCGGCGCCCGCCACGTCGGGGTGCAGCTCGCGGGCGAGCCGGCGGTAGGCCTTCTTGATCTGCTCGGGCGAGGCGTCGCGGGGGACGCCGAGGATCTCGTAGTAGTCGGTCACAGGTCTCTCTCTGCGAGGCGTCGAGGTCGGTGGTCCGTCGGGCGGGGTCGCTCAGCTCGGCAGGACGCGGGACAGGTATCGGGCGACGGCACGGACGGCGGCGATCGTGCCGGGGTAGTCCATGCGGGTGGGGCCCACGGACCCGAGGATCGCCACCGTGTCGCCGTCGGTGCCGTACCCCGAGGCGACGACGGACGTCTCGGCGAGCCCGTCGAGCCGGTTCTCGTGCCCGATGCGCACCGCCACCCCGTCGGCCGCCATCTCGGTCAGCAGGCCGAGCAGGACGACCTGCTCCTCGAGGGCCTCGAGCACCGGGCTCAGCCCCTGCTCGAACCGCATGTCGGCGCGCGCGAGGTTCGCCGTGCCCGCCAGCACGATGCGCTCCTCGCCCTCCTCGCCGAGCGTCTCGACGACGAGGTCCGCGACGCCCTGGACCACGGGGCGCAGCTCGGGCGCGACCGAGTCGACGACCCGGGCGAACGCGGCGGCGAGCTCCGAGAGCCGCTTGCCGGCCGCGGCGGCGTTGAGGCGCGCTCGCAGCTCGCCGAGCGTCCCCTCGTCGAGCTCGAGCCCGTCGGAGGGCCCGCCCGGCCCGGCGCCCGCGTCGAGGAACCGCTGCTCGACCCGGCCCGTGTCGGTGATGACGACCACGAGCAGCCGCCGGTCGCCCAGCGGCACGAGCTCGAGGTGACGCAGCCCCGACAGGCGCAGCGACGGGTACTGGACGACCGCGACCTGCCCGGTGAGCTGGGCGATGAGCCGCCCGGCGCGCGCGACGACGTCGTCGAGGTCGACCGCCTCCGACAGGAACGTCTCGATCGCACGCTTCTGCGCCACCGAGAGCGGGCGCACCTCGGCCAGACGGTCGACGAAGAGGCGGTACCCCTTGTCCGTGGGGACGCGGCCCGCCGAGGTGTGCGGCTGGGCGATGTACCCGGCCTCCTCGAGCGCGGCCATGTCGTTGCGGATGGTGGCGGGCGAGACGCCGAGCCCGTGCCGCTCCGTGAGCACGCGGGACCCGACGGGCTCGCGCGTCTGGACGTAGTCCTCGACGATCGCCCGCAGAACCTCGAGCCGACGTTCCTCGCTCACGGTCCTCCCCTCCCGCCGTGCTGCCGAGCCGCTGCTTAGCACTCGGACGTTCCGAGTGCCATCCTACGCGTGACGGCCCGGCGTGGCCCTCCGCCGAAGGCGAACCCGGACGCTACCGCACCCCGAGCGGGCCGCACAGGCCGCCCCCGGCGGGTCTGAGGTACCCCAGACGCTCCGCACCGCCGGTTCGCGCCGAGCTGTGGGCACCTGACCGATCCGGGGGCCTACCTCAGACGCTGAGGCTGAGGTCATGGACGCCAACCTGCACCACCAGACCTTCCTCCTCCACGAGGCCGAGGTGACCCGCGAGCTCGAGCTGCGCCGTCGGGCCGCCGAGCGGGCCGACCGCGAGCGCCCCGCACCCGGGACGCCCGCGCGCGACGTGCCCGAGCACGCGCACCACGGCGCCCGGCGCTGGGCGCGGGCCCTCGCCCCGGGCGCGCTGCGCCGCCGGTTCGCCGCCCCGGCGGGCGACCGGCGCCGCCCGGCATGACCGCCGGCACGATCCCGGGACGGCCGGCCACCTGGCACGATGGACGCATGCCTGCACCGACCGCACCGCTCGTCGGACGCTCCCAGGAGCTCGATGCCCTGCGGGCGGCGCTGACCGAGGTGCGCGCGGGGGCCACCCGCACCGTCGTCGTCGCCGGCGAGGCCGGCATCGGCAAGACGCGTCTGCTCGACGAGCTCGTCTCCGGCGTCGGCCCGGAGGCGCTCGCGGTCGTCGGCAGGTGCGTCGACTCGGGGTCGGGACCGCTCCCGCACGCCGCCGTCGCCGGGATCGTCCTCGCCCTGGTGCGCGAGCTCGGTCGCGACGAGGTCCTCGCCGCGGCGGGCGCGGGTGCCGACGTGCTGGGGGCCGTGGTCCCGGGCCTCGTCGAGATGCGTCCCGGTGCGGGGCTGGACCGGCTGCCCGACGTGCTCGCCGAGCTCGTGGGGTCCGTCGCCGCGGACCGGCCGGTCGTCGTCGTGGTCGAGGACCTCCACTGGGCGGACGGCGCCACCCGGGCGGCCCTCGCGCGCCTGGCGCGCCTCCCCGGGGACGCCCGGGTGCTGCTCGTGCTGAGCTACCGCTCGGACGACGTCGGCCGGGGCCACCCGCTGCGTCCGCTCCTCGGCGAGCTCGAGCGGGGGCGCCTGGCCACGCGCGTCGACCTCGCACGGCTCTCGGCCGGGGAGGTCGCCGAGCTCGCCCGCGCGCTCGGCGACGGCGGGCTCGACGCCGTCGACCTGGACCGCATCGCGGAGCGCAGCGAGGGCGTGCCGTTCTACGTCGAGGAGCTCGTGAGCTTCGTCGGCACGGCGCTGCCCGAGTCCCTGCGCGACGTGCTGCTGCTGCGGTACGAGCAGCTCGACCCGGCCGTGCGGACGTTCCTGCGCACCGTCGCCGCGGGCGGGGTCAGCGTGCCGCACGACGTCCTGGCGGCCGTGGTCGGCGACCCCGACGCCCTCGACGCCGCCGCGCGCGCCGCGGTCGACGCGCACGTGCTCGTGGCCGCCGGCGCGGAGTACGCGTTCCGGCACGCCCTCGTCCAGGAGGCCGTGTACGGCGAGCTGCTCCCCGGCGAGCGCTCGCGCATCCACGCCGCGTACGCCCGGGCGTACGAGACCCGGCCGGCGACCGCCCGTACCCTGGCCGAGGTCGCCAACCACTGGTGGCGCGCCCGCGTGCCCGACCGCGCCCTGGCGTCGGCGGTCGCGGCGCAGGCCGCCGCGGAGGCCACGGGTGCCAGCTCGACCGCCGCGGAGCAGGGCGAGCGCGCGCTCGAGCTGTGGCACGAGGTGCCGGACGCCGACGCCGTCGCCGGTATCTCCCACCACGACCTGCTCGCCCGCACGGCCGACCAGCTCCGCAGCGACACGCGCCTGCAGCGCGCGCTCGCGCTGGCCCACCAGGCGCTGGACGAGTGGCCGCGCCAGGACGTGACCGGGCACGCGCGGATGCTGGGCGACACCGCGGTCATCGCGGCGCAGGCGGGGTCCGAGAAGGGGCTGCTGCTCCTGGACCAGGCCCTCGCCCTCCTGCCGCCCGGGCGCGACGACGCCGTCCGCTCCGACCTCCTGGTCCACCAGGCCCGCGCCGCGATGCTCGACGGCGACACGCCGCGCGCGATCCGGCTCGCCGAGGAGGCGTACCGCACCGCGACCGCGCTCGGGCAGCGCGCCGTGGCCTCGACCGCCTCCAACATCCGCGGCACCTGCCGGGTGCACGACGGCGACCTTGCGGGTCTCGAGGACCTCGAGGAGGCGCGCGAGCTGGCCGGAGACGACTGGTCGGCCCTCGTGCGGTACTACATCAACACCACCGACCTGCGGCTCCTGCTGGGCCGCTACCGCGACGCGCTGGACCTCGCCGAGGAGGGCGCCGCGGACGCGCGGCGCCGCGGGGTGCAGCGCCGGGCGGTGATGCTGGAGGGCAACGGCATCGAGGCGCGCATCGCGCTCGGCGACTGGGACCACGCCTCGGCCTGGTACGAGCGCACCATCCCCACCCTGACCGACAGCGTCTTCGCCATGTACCTGCGGGTGCACCGGTTCTGGCTCACGCTGTGGCGCGGCGACGTCACCGGGGCCGAGGCGTACGAGCGGGCCAACCGGGCCGCGTTCGACCGCTACGGCGAGCTCGAGCAGCAGATCCGCATCCAAGTCGCGCGGACCCGCGCGGAGCTCGCGCTCGTGCGGGGTGCGCCGCGCGAGGCGCTCGACCACCTGGAGGCCGTGGGCCTTCCCGCTGCCCGCAACGCCGCGCCGTACGACCTGCCGCTGCTCGGCGTCGCCGCCCGTGCCCTGTCCGCGCTCGACGCCGACGCGACGGACCTCGAGCCCTACCGTGCGACGCTCGCCGGGTACGCGGGGTGGCCGACGCACGCCGTGTGGGCGGCGGTCTTCGCGGCCGAGCTCGGGGAGGGGCCGTGGTCGGCCGTCGCCGCGACGGCCGAGCCCGCCCACCTCCGCCCGTACGCCCACCTGCGCTGGGGGCAGCGCCTGCTCGCGGACGGTGACCGGGCCGGCGCACGGGACCAGCTCGCGCAGGCGGTCGCGGAGGCCGACCGCATCGGGGCGGGCCTCGTGCGCGACGAGGCCGCGCGGCTCATGGCCCACGGCGGCCTCGCCACGGGCACGCGTCACGCCGACGCCTCCCCGGGCGGCGAGCACCTGACGGACCGCGAGCGCCAGGTCCTCGACCTCGTGGCCGACGGCCTGACCAACGGCCAGATCGCCGAGCGGCTGTACATCAGCCGCAAGACGGCGTCCGTCCACGTCTCGGCGATCCTGCGCAAGCTCGGCGTCTCCAGCCGCACGGAGGCCGCCGTCCGTGCCCGCTCCGGTGTGCTCCGCGGCTGAGCCGGCGGGAGATGCCCCGGCCGTCGCCCCCGCCTGGCACGATGGCGGCATGCAGGTCACCCGGGCACCGCTCGTCGGCCGGACGCCCCAGCTGGCCACGCTCCGCACGGCGGTCGACGCGGCCAGGCGCGGCTCCGGCGCCACCGTCGTGGTCGCGGGCGAGGCGGGCATCGGCAAGACGCGGCTCGTCGACGAGCTGCTCGCGACGATCGGCGCGGACGGCACGCTCGTCGCGCGCGGGCAGTGCGCCGACTCGGGCTCCGGACCGGTGCCCTACGCGGGGCTCGAGGGTGTCGTGCGCGACGTCGTCGACGCGCTCGGGCCGGCCGAGACGCTCCTCGCGGCCGGGCCGGCGGCCGACGCGCTCGGCGCCGTCGCGCCGGGGCTGGTGGACGTCCGGCCCGGGGTCGACACCGGCCGCGCACCCGAGGCGATCGTGGACCTCGTCACCGCTCTCGCCGGCACGCGCCCCGTCGTGGTCGTCGTCGAGGACCTGCACTGGTCCGACGACGCGACCCGCGCGACGCTCGCGCGCCTCGCGCGCGCGGCGACCACGACCCGGCTGCTCGTCGTCGTGACCTTCCGCAGCGACGACGTCGGGCGCCGGCACCCGCTGCGCACGACGCTGGCGGAGCTCGAGCGCGCCCGCCTCGCCACGCGCGTCGACGTGCCGCGGCTCGACGCCGACGAGGTGGTCGAGCTGGCCCGCGGCCTGCTGCACGCTGACGAACTCGGTCCGGGGCTCGACGACCTCGTCGAGCGCAGCGAGGGCGTCCCGTTCTACGTCGAGGAGCTCGCCGGGTTCCTCGGCACCGAGATGCCCGACTCGCTGCGCGACGTCCTCCTGCTGCGCTACTCGCAGCTCGGCCACGACGCGCAGGCGTTCTGCCGGGCCGTCGCGGCCGCGGGCCAGCACGCGCCCCACGAGCTGCTCGCGGCCGCGCTCGGCGAGGAGGCGCTCGCCGCCGCCGAGGTCGCGGCCCGCGAGGCGGTCGACGCGCTCGTGCTCCGCGCCGACCCGGACGGCTACCGGTTCCGGCACGCCCTCATGCAGGAGGCCGTCGACGCCGAGCTGCTGCCGGGCGAGCGCCGCCGCCTGCACACCGCGTACGCGCAGGCCCTCGAGGCGCTGCCGCCCACGGTCGCACGCCTCGCCGAGGTCGCCGACCACTGGTGGCGCGCCCGCGTGCCGGACCGTGCGCTGGCCGCCGCGGTCGCCGGGCAGGCCGCGGCCGAGGAGGACGCCGCCACCTCGACGGCCCTCGCGCTCGGGGAGCGCGCTCTCGAGCTGTGGGACCTCGTGCCCGGCGCGGAGCAGGTCGCGGGCGTGACCCACGCCGAGCTCCTGCGCCGCGTCGCCGCCGCCCTGCACAGCGCGACGCACCTCGACCGAGCGCTGGCCGTCGCACGGCAGGCGCTCGACGAGTGGCCGGCCGAGGACGCCTCGGGCCGCGCGCGCATGCTCGGCGTGGTCGCCTACTACACGACCCGCGGCGGCGACCCCGCCGGCCAGGCCTACCTCGAGGAGGCCCTCGCGGCCGTGCCTCCCGACGACCAGCAGACGCGCGCGGGCCTCCTGCTCGTCAAGGCCCGCGCCGCCATGCTCGCGGGACGCGCCGCCGAGACCGCCGAGGCCGCCACCGCGGGGTACGAGGCGGCGATGGCCGCGGGCGACACCTCCACGGCGTCCGTCCTGGTCAACGTGGGCGCCATGAGCCGGATCACCGAGGGCGACCTCGGCGCGATCGCCGACCTCGAACGGGCGCGCGAGCTGGCGGGCGACGACTGGTACGCGCTGAGCCGCTACTACACCAACGCCTCCGACGTGCGCATCAAGCTCGGCGAGTGGGCACGCGCGCACGCGCTCGCCTCCGAGGGCGCGGCCCGGGCGCGCGAGCGCGGCGCGGGATGGGGCCCGCGGGCGATGCTCGAGGGCAACGCCGCGGAGGCGATGGTCGGCGCCGGCCGGTGGGAGGAGGCCGACGCCTGGTACGAGCGCTCGGTGCCGCTCGTCGCGCCGAGCACGTTCGCGGTCTACCTCCACGAGCGGTGGACCTGGCTGACGCTCTGGCGCGGCGACGTCGAGCGCGCCCAGGCCATGGCACGGTCCCGGCGCGCGAGCTGGCTGCGGCACGCGCCTGCCGAGATGCAGATCCGCTCGCGCGTGGCGACGACGCTCGCCGAGCTCGCGCTCGAGCGCGGCGACCTCGACGACGCCCTCGAGGTGGTCGCCGCGGCGACCGACCGCGACGCGCTCGCGGGCCACTACGCGCTGCCCGTGCTCGCGACCGCCGCAAAGACCATGGCCGTGGCGCGCGACCAGGGCCGCGACGTCGACGTCGAGCCGTACCGGGCGGCGCTCGCGGCGGCCGCCGGGTGGCCGACGTCAGGGGTCTGGGCGGCGGTGTTCGCCGCCGAGCTCGGCGAGGGTCCGTGGTCGGCGGTCGCGGGGGCCGAGGGGCCCGCGTACCTGCGCCCGTACGCCCTGTACCGCGACGGTGCCGCGCTGCTGGGCGTCGCCGACCGGACCGGCGCGCGCTCCCGGCTCGAGGCCTCGGTCGCGGCCTCCGAGGCCATCGGGTGCGGCCTCGTCGCAGGCCGCGCCCGCGCGCTGCTCGCGGGCGCGGGGCTCTCGCCCGTCCGCGGCGGCGCCGCGAACGGGCGCGGCGGCGGCGCCGCGAACGGGCGCGGCGGCGGCGACCCCGAGCGCCTGACCGAGCGCGAGCGTCAGGTGCTCGACCTCGTGGCCGACGGGCTGACCAACGGCCAGATCGCCGACCGCCTCTTCATCAGCCGCAAGACCGCCTCGGTCCACGTCTCGGCGATCCTGCGCAAGCTCGGCGTCTCCAGCCGCACCGAGGCCGCTGTGCGAGCCCGCTCCGGCGCGGCGCCGCGCTGAGCCGCGTGTCGGTCGG
>JAPSLQ010000285.1 GCA_031180595.1 Isoptericola sp.
CTGCACAACACAGGGCACGAGGTTCAAACAAACTTGGCATTGACTATCAAGCACACTGTTGAGTTCTCAAACAACCGACGCACACCATCCGACCGAAACCACTCACGGCTCCGACCCGTCCGGGGCAGATCTCCAAACTTACTCGCTTCCGCGCCCTCCGTCAAAACCCGCTCGCGGTGGCGTGAACCACTGCTGCCGGATGGCGGAGCGACCGAAGTCGCGTTCCCCGACCGCGGGCGCACACGACGTCCGCGGTGTTGAAGATGGGGTGGTTCGCGGCGGGACCGACCACCGGTGTCCAGCCGTTCGGCTGTCTCCTCGGTGTCCGTTCCTCCCTGCCGGGCGAACGACGTGAACATTACACACGCCGTCGCCGAGCGCACAAGTCCGCAGGTCAGCGCCAGTTTCGGCCCCGGACGCCGAGACCCCGCACCGGTCGGTGCGGGGGTCTCGAGGGCCGCGGGATCTCCACGCGTCGGTCCCGCGCGGGGACCCGTCGCAGGGACTCGTCAGTCGGACGTGGCGACCGCCAGGGTCTTCTTCCCGCGGCGCAGCACGGCGTACCGGCCGTGCAGCAGGTCCGCCGGCTGGAGGACCTGCTCGTCGGAGGTCACCTTCACGTTGTTCACGTACGCGCCGCCCTCGGCGATCGCGCGTCGCGCGGCGGCCTTGGACGCGACGAGCCCCGTGCCGACCAGGGCGTCGACGACGAGGTCGCCGGCCTTGGCCGTGGTCCGCGGCAGCTCGGCCACGGCGGCGGCGAGCGTGCCCGGGTCCAGCGCGCCGAGCTCGCCGCGTCCGAAGAGCGCCTGGCTCGCGGCGACGACCGCGTCGGTCGCCGCCTGCCCGTGCACGAGCGTGGTGACGTCCGAGGCGAGGGTGCGCTGCGCCTCCCGGGCGAACGGCCGCTCCGCCACGGCGGCCTCGAGCTCGGCGATCTCCTCCCTCGTGCGGAAGGTGAAGACCTTGAGGTACCGCACCGCGTCCGCGTCGGCGGTGTTGAGCCAGAACTGGTAGAAGGCGTACGGGCTCGTCAGCTCCGGGTCGAGCCAGACGGCGCCGCCCTCCGACTTGCCCATCTTGGAGCCGTCCGCCTTGGTGATGAGCGGCGACGTCAGCGCGTGGGCGGCCACGCCCTCGGTCTTTCGGATGAGCTCGACGCCGGCCAGGAGGTTGCCCCACTGGTCGTTGCCCCCCATCTGCAGCGTGCAGCCGAAGCGCTTGTACAGCTCGCGGAAGTCCATGCCCTGCAGGACCTGGTAGCTGAACTCCGTGTAGCTGATGCCCTCGTCGGACCGCAGGCGCCGGGCGACGATGTCCTTCGAGAGCATCGTGCCCACGCGGAAGTGCTTGCCGACGTCGCGCAGGAGGTCGATGGCCGACATCTCCCCCGTCCAGTCGAGGTTGTTGACCATCCGCGCGGCGTAGGTCCCCTCGAAGTCGAGGAACGGCTCGATCTGGGCTCGGATGCGCTCGACCCAGCCCGCGACGACGTCCCGCGACTGCATCGACCGCTCCGTCGTCGGGCGCGGGTCGCCGATGAGGCCGGTCGCGCCACCCACGAGCGCGAGCGGCTTGTGGCCGCCGAGCTGCATGCGCCGCATGTTGAGCAGCTGCACCATGTGGCCGACGTGGAGGCTCTGCGCGGTCGGGTCGAACCCCGTGTAGTACGTGACCGGGCCCTCCGAGAGCGCGTCGCGCAGCGCGGCCTCGTCGGTGGTCTGCGCCACCAGGCCCCGCCAGTGCAGCTCGTCGAGAACGTCGGTCACCGTGGTACTCCTTCGCGTGCGGTCGCGGCCCGGCCGGGCCGCGGTCCTAGTCTGCCCGACGGCGGACGCGACGCGGGCCGCGGGGCGACGCTCAGCGCGGCCGGCGGGTCACCGGGCGGTACGCCGACACCGTCGGCTCGTCGACGAGCCAGTAGCGCCACGGGTACTCCTCGGCGCTCGCGCCAGGGCCGCTCACGCCGACGCGCGGGCCGCTCGCGATCGTGCGCGGCGGCCGGTCCTCGGGCAGGTGCACGACGACGGCGCCGGCCGCGTCGGTGACGTCCGCGCCGTCGTCGTCGCGGTCGAGCGCGAGCGCGACCGTCAGCCGGGCGGGGCCGCGCGCGATCTGCCGGTCGGAGTCGCAGCGCCCGGTCGCGGTCCGCCGCGCCCTCGCGAGATCGGCCCCTTCGACCACCTCGCCCGCACGCAGCAGCACGGCCGACGCCCTGCCCACCGGTCCGCACACCACGTTGACGCAGTGGTGCAGGCCCAGGTGCCGGTACACGTAGAGCCGTCCCGGCTCGCCGAACATCGACCTGTTCCGCTCGGTGCGGCCGCGGTACGCGTGCGAAGCCGGGTCGACCGCCCCGGCGTACGCCTCGACCTCGGTGAGGCGCAGGGTGACGTCGCCGACCGGTGTGCGGCGCGTGACGTGGGCACCGAGCAGCTCCCGCGCGACGTCGTGCACGTCGCGGTCGTACCACTCACGGCCGGGCACCTGCCACGGCTCGATCGCCTGGCCGTCCTCGGGCGCCGCAGCGCTCACGGCACGCTCACCTCCCGCCCCAGCTCACGGCCGAACCCGTCCAGCAGGACGTCCGCCCGCTGCCTCGTCCGCTCGCGAGCGTAGTGCGCGGCCTCGTCGTCCATCCACCGCAACCAGTGGTCCCGCGCGTCGTGGCCGTCGCGCTCGAGGCCGCGCCGCAGCCGCTCGTCGTCGTCGGCCTCGACCCAGACCACGAGGGAGGCCCACGGGTCGACCTGGCGCGCGGCGGACCCGCACCCCTCGACGACGAGGGCCACACCCGGGTCGACCGTGTGCTCCTCCGCGTAGGCGCCGGCGACCCAGTCGTACCGGCG
>JAPSLQ010000286.1 GCA_031180595.1 Isoptericola sp.
GTCGGAACTCCGCTACGGTTTCAACCACTCGGCGGGCAACCGCCCGTCGACCCTCGACCGGACGCCGAGTCCTGCCACCGGCCGAGGGAACCTCAGAGACACTTTGGCAGGAGCGGGGGAACCACCTTCGGGCGCCAGCGATGGCGTCCTCGGGGTGAAGCCCGAGGGACCTCGGTCCCGACGGCCGGGTGCTTTCTCCCACCCGAACCCGACAGCTCACCTCGTAGGCGGCAGGAGAGGGAACACGTGAACGCACGTCTTACGCGCGCACGGCACCGCGCCGCGCGCCGTCCGCTCACGCCGATCAGCAAGCTCGCCCAGGACGTCAGCTCCTCGACCGCCGGCCGCCGCGCCGCCGTCGTCGCCACCGCCGGTGGTCTGCTGATGTCGACGCTCGGCACCGCCACGGCCGCCCAGGCCGCGCCCGTCGACAACGACGCGGCGAACAAGCTCACCACCGTCGACCTCGGAGCCCTGACCGACCAGGCCCGCCAGGCCCTCGAGGCCGCCCCGGTCGTCACCGTCGCCGGTGACGCCAAGGTCTCGGTCGACACGCTCAGCCTCGAGAAGGTCGAGAAGGCCATCACCCCGGCGCCCGAGCCGGAGCCCGAGCCGGAGCCGGAGCCCGAGCCCGAGGTCACCACGAGCACCCGGTCGTCGAGCTCCGGCGGCAGCGCGAGCGCCTCCGTCAGCGCGTCGGTCTCGGCGTCGTCGATCGGTTCGCAGGTGGCGTCGCTCGCGCAGCGCTACATCGGCACGCCGTACGTGGTCGGCGGCGCCAGCCCGTCGGGCATGGACTGCTCGGGTCTCGTCACCTACGTGTACTCGCAGTTCGGCATCTCGCTGCCCCGCACGTCGAGCGGCATGCGCTACGCCGACAACGTCACGGTGGTTCCGGCGTCCCAGGCGCAGGCGGGCGACCTCATCTGGTCGCCGGGTCACATCTCGATCTACATCGGGAACGGCCAGCAGGTCGAGGCCACCCGCCCCGGTGGCTGGATCGTCCGCCAGAGCAGCCTCTGGCAGTCGAACCCGGTGTTCCTGCGCGTCAACGGCTGAGCGCCTTCCGCAGCACCGTTTCACGACGGGCGCGGCCCCCATCGTTCGTCCGGCTCCGGCCGGAGGGCGGGCGGGGGCCGCGCCCTTCGTACGTCTCGGCGTGGGTCCCGCGAACTTTGCTGTGCCTTGCGTGTGCCTTGCGTGTGCCTTTCGCTACGCTTGAACTGCGACGGCCCCCGAGGCAGCGGGCCAGGTCGCAGACGGGAGGCGTGACATGACACGACCGGAGGTCGTCCTCGTAGGCGTCGACGGCTCGGCGGCCAGCCTGCACGCGCTGGACTGGGCCACGGCGTACGCGAGGCGCGTGGGGTGGTCGCTCCACATGGTGTGCAGCTACTCGCTGCCGTCGTTCACCGCGGCGTCGCTCGACGGGGGGTACGCGGCGCTGGACGACACGGCCATCCAGGAGGGCGCCAAGGCGGTCCTGGCCGAGGCGCAGGCGCGGGTCGCCGACAGCGGCGTGCCGGTGACGGCGACGGTCGCGACCGGCGACGCCGCCGGGGTGCTCGTCGAGCTGTCCAAGGAGCACGCCCTGGCCGTGGTGGGCACCCGGGGCCGCGGCGGCTTCACCGAGCGGCTGCTCGGCACGGTGTCGTCCGCGCTTCCCGCCCACGCGCACTGTCCCACCGTGGTGGTGCCGCACCGGGCGGAGGAGGGGGAAGGTGGCCCCGAGCGTCGCGACGGCGACCTGGTGCACGAGGTCCGGCGGATCGTCGTCGGCGTGGACGGCTCGCCGTCGGCGGAGGTGGCGCTCAGGCACGCCGTCGGGCAGGCCAAGGTATGGGACGCCGAGCTCGTGGCCGTGGCCGGAGTGCCCCTCGGCACGGGGGCGGGGATCCTCGCGTGGCTGCCCTCGCAGATCGACCACGAGCAGGTGCTGGCCGACGTCAAGGCCGGGCTCGACGTCATCGTGGACCGCTTCGAGGCGGAGAACCCCGGGATGACGATCAAGCGGCACGTGCTCGACGGCTCGGGCGCCGAGCTGCTGACCGAGTTCTCCACGGCGGCCGACCTGATCGTCGTGGGCTCGCGGGGCCGCGGCGGCTTCCGCGGGCTCCTGCTCGGGTCCACGAGCCAGGCCGTGCTGCACCACTCGGCCTGCCCGGTGCTGGTCGTGACCCGACGCTGCGACGAGGAGATGCGCGCCGACGACGGGGCCCTGCCCGCCGCCTGACGCTGTGAGCAGACTTTTGGCCCACTCTCGCGACCGAGAGTGGGCCAAAAGTCTGCTCGCACGGAGGCTGTGGATGGCGCCGGCGAGATGGGCGGCGGCTCGGGCACGCTGCGGGCCATGCTCAGACCCTCGACCGACCCGGGCACCGCGATCACCGTCCGTGAGGCCCTCGGCTCCGGGCTGACGCGCAAGCGTCTCCGTTCGAAGGCATGGCGAGCTCCGTTCTCCGGGGTCCGGCTGCCGGCGGGTGCACCGGACGACGTTCTCACCCGGTGCCGGGCGCTCGCCGGGGTGCTCGACGACGGCGTCGCGTTCAGTCACGTGACCGCGCTGCGGCTGCTCGGCGTCGACGTGCCGTGGACCCTGGAGGACGACGACCGCATCCACGTCGTCACGAGGGACGCGGAGGACCGGCCGGACCGGGCGGGCGTCGTGGCGCACTGGTCACGGCAGTCGTTCCTCGACACGGTCGAGGTGCAGGGGCTGCTCGTGACGTCGCCGGCGCAGACCTTCGTCCACGTCGCGGTCGGCCTACGGCGGCCCGACGACGTCGTCGTCCTGGGCGACGCGATGATGCGCCG
>JAPSLQ010000287.1 GCA_031180595.1 Isoptericola sp.
CCCGCAGCGCGAGCTGGAGGGTGGTGTCCGGCAGAGCGGTGAGGAACGCCGTCTGGTGCTCGGGGCGTCCGGTCGGCTCGACGGTCGGGGTCGGTGGGGGCGCCGTGACCGTGGCGGCCGGCAGGGGGTCGTCCGGCCGGGCGAACCCGGGCCACACGAACGCGGTCACGAGGGCGACCAGGAGGACGACGGCGAGCGCCGAGCCGGCGACCACCCGGCGCCGGCGCCGCACGACCGCCGCCGAGGGGCGGCGGTGCACCCGCTCACCGGGCGACCGGTACTCGGCGGAGAGATAGCTGGGCCGGCTCCCGCCCGACCGCTGACCGCTCATCGTCGTCCTCTCGTACGTCGGCCCGCCTGGCCGGCGGGCTGACGGAACCCTAGTCCGTCTGCACCGTACGTCCGCGGACCGTCCTGTCGGTGGCGCCCTCTAGCGTGTGTCGCCGTGAGCACCTCGACCTCCCGCGCCGCCCGCGCGACCAAGGCGTCCCGCCCGGCGTACCGCTGCACCGAGTGCGGCTGGACGACGGCCAAGTGGGTCGGCCGCTGCGGCGAGTGCCAGGCGTGGGGCTCGGTCACCGACGACGGCCCCGCCGCGGCCGGCCCGCGCACGACGGCCGTCACGCCGACGAGGTCCCCGGCCCTGCCGATCGCTGAGATCGACGTCGACACCGCGCGGGCCGTCCCGACCGGCGTCGACGAGCTCGACCGCGTGCTGGGCGGCGGCCTCGTCCCCGGTGCGGTGGTGCTGCTCGCCGGGGAGCCCGGCGTGGGCAAGTCGACGCTCCTGCTGTCGGTCGCGTCCAACTACGCGCGCGGCCTCGACGGCACGGACGGGCGCACGGTCCTGTACGTCACGGGCGAGGAGTCCGCGGGCCAGGTGCGGCTGAGGGCGGAGCGGGTCGGCGCGCTCGCGCCGCGCCTCCTGCTCGCGGCCGAGACCGACCTCGCCACGGTGCTGGGCCACCTCGAGGCCTCCGAGCCGGCGCTCCTGGTGGTCGACTCGGTGCAGACGATCGCGTCGGCCGAGGTCGACGGCGCCCCGGGCGGCGTGAGCCAGGTGCGCGAGGTCGCGGCGGCGCTGATCGCCGCCGCGAAGGAGCGGCAGGTCCCCGTCCTGCTCGTGGGGCACGTGACCAAGGACGGCACGGTCGCGGGTCCCCGGACGCTCGAGCACCTCGTCGACGTCGTGTGCCAGTTCGAGGGCGACCGGCACTCGCGGCTGCGCATGGTCCGGGCGGTCAAGAACCGGTACGGCCCCACGGACGAGGTCGGCTGCTTCGAGCTGTCGGAGTCGGGGATCGTCGGCCTGAGCGACCCGAGCGGGCTGTTCCTGTCGCACCTCGGCGCCGGCGTGCCCGGCACGTGCGTGACCGTGACGGTGGAGGGCCGCCGCCCCCTCGCGCTCGAGATCCAGTCGCTCGTGGCGCCCTCGCCCCTGGCCAACCCGCGCCGCACCACGAGCGGCCTGGAGTCCTCGCGCCTGGCCATGATCCTCGCCGTGCTGCACCGGCACGGCGGGCTGCGCCTCGCCGACCAGGACGTGTACGTCTCGACGATCGGCGGCGCGCGCGTCACCGAGCCCGCGGCGGACCTCGCGACGTCGCTCGCCATCGTCTCCGCCCGCACGGGCGAGGCGCTCCCGCCCGGCACGGTCGCGCTGGGCGAGGTGGGGCTGGCGGGCGACATCAGGCCGGTCACGGCGATCGACCGGCGGCTGAGCGAGGCCGCCCGGCTCGGCTTCGTGCGCGCCCTCGTGCCCGCCGGCACGACGGCGGCCGTCCCCGGCGGCCTGCAGATCCTCGAGGCCCGCCACATCGCCGAGGCCGTGGAGCTGTCCGGGGCCGGAGACGGTGCCGCTCGGGGCAGGTCGTGAGCGGTGCCGCATCGTAGGATGACCATCGTGGCCCCTTCGTTCGCGCACCCCGACACCCTGCTCAGGGAGACCCTGGCGGCGGTGGCTCCCGGGACGGAGCTGCGCGACGGGCTCGAGCGGATCCTGCGCGGCCGGACGGGCGCGCTCATCGTGCTGGGGCTCGACAAGACGGTCGAGGAGATCTGCTCGGGCGGCTTCGTCCTCGACGTCGAGTTCTCCGCGACGCGCCTGCGCGAGCTGTCGAAGATGGACGGCGCGGTCGTGCTCGACCGTGACGCCATGCGCATCCGGCGCGCCGCGGTCCAGCTGCTGCCCGACCCGTCGATCGAGACGAGCGAGTCCGGGACACGCCACCGCACGGCCGAGCGTGTCGCCAAGCAGACCGGCTTCCCGGTCATCTCCGTGAGCCAGTCGATGCGCATCGTCGCCATCTACGTCGGCAGCGTGCGCCACGTGCTCGAGGACTCCGACACGATCCTGGGCCGGGCCAACCAGGCCCTCGCCACGCTCGAGCGCTACCGCGCGCGCCTCGACGAGGTGTCCGGCACCCTGTCGGCGCTCGAGATCGAGGACCTCGTGACGGTGCGCGACGTCTGCTCGGTCGTCCAGCGGCTCGAGATGGTCCGGCGCATCTCCGAGGAGATCGACGGCTACGTGATCGAGCTCGGGGTCGACGGCCGCCTGCTCGCGCTCCAGCTCGACGAGCTCATGGGCGGCATCGGCGCGGACCGTGACCTGGTGGTGCGCGACTACGTCGACCTCGAGCGCTCCGGACGTTCGCTCGCGGACGTCCAGGCGGACCTCGCCGCGCTCGACTCGGCGCAGCTCCTCGACTTCGGCCACATCGGTCGCGTGCTCGGGCTCCCGGGCGGCGGCGTGGCGCTCGACGCGGCGGTCGCGCCGCACGGCTTCCGCCTGCTGTCCAAGGTGCCGCG
>JAPSLQ010000033.1 GCA_031180595.1 Isoptericola sp.
ATGCCGAGGCGGCCGAGCGTGTCTTCGAGCTGCTCATGGGCTCCGACGTGGCGCCCCGCAAGGAGTTCATCGTCGCGGGCGCGAACGAGCTCGACCGGTCGAAGATCGACGCCTGAGCGCCCGGGCACTGCGAGGAGGCAAGCTCGCAGACATCCCCTTCGCCGGACCCATTGGCAAGGCCGAAACCACCAGCCTTGCTGTTCTCACCCTCCGGTTCTCGTCTTCCTTGCCCCGGGCGACGGCCGGCTCAAGCAGCGCAAGGACAAGGGAGCCCAACGCCTGAGACGCTCTGCAATAGGCAATACCCCCGGTGATGCAGGACGGAGATGCACAGGACCGTGAACCCGAGCAGCTTCTGGCAGGTGATCGACACCATCAAGGGGGAGCCAGACCCCCGACGGCAGGGCCAGAGGTTGGCACCCCTGCTCTCGGAGATGACACCGAGCGAGACGCGCGACTTCGTCGACTCCCTGGACGAGGCACGGCGGTCGCTGGACCCGGTGGAGCTGGTCGACCCAGATCTGGGCACCGCGCCGCTCGACGGGGACGCACGCGACTCGGCAGTGATCTGTCTCATCCTCAAGGGAAAGGTCGCCTTCGACGATGCGCGCTCATCGACCCGGGTGGAGGTGGGCTTCGACGACGAGATGTCCGAGTCCTTCTTGGAGGTCGTCGCCTCCGCCTTCGAGGACAAGACGGGCGAACGCTTTGGCGAGCCGGTGGACTTTCCCGTCGGATACCTCAGCGTCCACGCGGGATCTCCGGAGCGGAGGTTCAGCCGGGAGGCTCTTCGCGGCGCTCAGGAGGCGTGTGCGGTGATCGAGGCAAACCCCGAGCTCAGGCGCCTGCTCGAGGGGCCAGGCGCGCCGAACTCCTTCCTCATGGTCGTAGATCTTGTCTCGCCCGATACAGGAGGAGATCGGACGCTCGTGAGGTCCGGTGACGGACTCGAGGCAACCGAAAGATCGTGGTTCCTCTGAGCGCGACGTTCGAAGACGGATGGCTCGTGGCCAAGGACCTGTACGAGAGGGCCGCGAAGAAGTTCGGGCTTCCGCGGATCGAGGCCCTCTAGGCCCGTAGGGACTCGCCCTGCAGAAGCCTGCCAGCACGTCGGGAACCTCGCGGCCCGCTCGAGCGCACTGTTCACCGCCGGCTGGTCGAGGGGAGCCGCCGGGCCGGCCCGGTCCGGATGGCGGCACGCCCGGCGCGCACCCCCTGGTCGTGGTTACGCTCCGGTCGTGACGATCGCCATGCGCCCCACCCGCCGACTGCTCGCCGCCGTCCCCGCCGCCGCGCTCGCGGCGGCGCTGCTCGCGGGATGCTCCGCCGACGGCGGCGAGACCGCCGCCGACCCGACGGCCACGGCGTCCCTCGAGGCCGGCTCGGCGCAGGACGACTCCGCCGAGGCCGCGCCCGCGGAGCTGACCTACGCCGGCGAGGACGGGCGCACCGCGCTCGAGCTGCTGCTCCAGGCCGACCCGTCGGCCACGCTCGAGGGCGAGGGCGAGAACGCGTTCGTCACGGGGATCGGAGGCCGCGAGGCGGGCGAGAACGAGTTCTGGGCGCTGTACGTCGACGGGGAGCCGGCCCAGGTGGGTGCGGGCTCGCTCGTGACGGAGGATGGTCAGGAGATCACCTGGAAGCTGGAGGCGTTCGAGTGAGCGAAGACCTGACGCCGCGCGAGCTGGCGCGGCGCTGGTGGCGGCCCGTGGTGGCCGTCCTCGCCGTCGTCGCCGCCGTGGTGTGGCGGCTGGTCAAGGACGACCTCGGCGCCCCGCCCAACCTCGAGCTGTCGACCGCGGCGGCGTTCCTCGCGGCGGGGCTCCTGCGGCACCGCCTGGCGGCGCTCGTGCCCCTCGCCGTCGTCGCCGTGAGCGACCTGGTGCTGGGCAACACGGCCGTGCTGGTCTTCACGTGGTCGGCCTGGGCCGTGATCGGCGTCGCCGCGCTGTGGACCCGGGGGACGGGGGGAGTGCGGCGCCTCGCCGCCGCCCTCGGCTTCGGCGTGGGGAGCTCCGTCTTCTTCTACCTCTGGACGAACTTCGGCGTGTGGCTCCAGGGCCGCGGGACGTTCTACCCCGCGAGCCTCGACGGGCTGCTGGCCAGCTATGTGGCCGGGCTGCCGTTCCTGCGTCCCATGCTCGTGGGCAACCTGGTGCTCGTGCCGCTCGCCGCCGGCGTCCTGACGCTCGTCGAGCGGCTGGAGCGCGTCCCGGCGCTCGCCGTCCACGCCGCCCACCCCGCGAGGTAGTCCCGGGGAGCACGGTCGCTGGGTGAATCCCGCCGCGGGCGGTCCCCGCCGGTCCCGGCGGTCGTAGGATCGGCGGACCGGCCCACGGCCGGCCGCACAGCGCCAGGGGCGAGGATGGTCGTACACGACGGGGTCAGCGCCGGCGGGCGGCGGCGCCCGCGCTCGCTCCGGTGGCGCCTAGGTGTCGCCGCCGCCGTCGTCGCCCTCGCCCTGGTCGTGCTCCTGCTCACCAGGATCCTGGTCGGGGCGCCGGGGGACCCGGCGGGCGAGCCTTCTGCCGTCCCGCCGGCCGCGCCCGCCGCCGAGGCGGGCCCCGTCCCGGTGTGCGGCTTCCCCGTCCTGGACGCCATCACCGAGGACGGCGTCGACGAGGCGGACCTCGGCGGCGTGCGCACCGTCGTCGACGACGTCGTGACGGCGCCGGAGTCCGAGCTCGTGACGTTCCGCGTCGCGGCGGGCAGCGCGTTCGTGCTGGAGCACCAGGACGCGACGTACACGGTCACCCGGTACTCCCTCGACTCGGGCGAGGCGACGGCGACGACGACGGTCGCGCTCGAGAGGACCGCCGACACCGAGATCTTCAGCACGAGCCACTTCGAGGTGGACGACGCCGGCGCCGTCTACCTGCTCGACACGCTCGCGGGCCGGCGAGACCTGCTCAAGATCGCCCCGGACGGCGCGGTCGTGTGGCGCACCACGCTCCCGCAGGGTCCGCAGACGACGGGGGGCGTGCTCGACCTTCTCGGCGTCGTGCGGTGGGCCGACGCGGACGGCGGCGAGGTCGTCGGGGTGCAGGACGCCGAGCAGGTCCTGCACCGCGTGAGCGGCGACGGCGAGCTCCTCGAACCGCTGGACCTGGCGGGCGCCCTCGTCGGGCAGCTCCCGGACGGACGCGTCGTCGTCACGGGCGGCGAGGTGGACGGCCAGGTGCGCCGCGCCGACCTGCGCGCCGTCGACGCGGCGGGCCGCACGAGCCTGCAGCTGGGCGCCTCCTGGCCGGAGGAGCTGCCGTTCGCCGTCCCGCGCGTGCCGTGGACCGAGCCCTCCGGCATCTCGGCGCACCCGCGCGAGGACGGCATCGTCGTCGCCGAGACCGGCCTCGGGTTCGCGTGGTACGGCGAGGACGGCGTCTTCCGGGGCCTGTGGCCGGACTCGCGGACGGACACCGACCAGCCGTTCGCGCTCCAGGACGGCACGCCGGTCGTGCGCGGCGGCGCCGACCCGCAGGCGCCCTACTACGTGCTCACGCAGGGCGAGGAGGGCGGGTACGGTCTTACCGAGATCACGGCCGAGCGCATGGCGTTCCAGCTCACGGCGACGAAGCCGTACAGCGCGGCGAACGAGCCGATCCTCAGCGGGCTCGGCCTCGGCGCGGGACTGGTCCTCGACCGGCCCTACGGCGTCTTCCCGGACGGGGTACAGCCCGAGGTGCGCGCCGTGTTCGACGCCGCGTGGTCGCCCTGGACGGACGCCTACCGGCTGCGCTACCAGGTGCGCGGCGACCCGCGCGTCCCCGACCCGGTCGAGGGCGACGAGACGACGATCGAGCTGCCGGCCGGGGGAGAGGTCGCCCTCGACCTCCCGGCGACCCGTCCCGGCGTCTACGAGGTCGACGCCGCCCTCGTGCGCGCCGACACGGGCGAGGCGGTCTCGGGCACGTGCCTGCGGTACACCGTCGCGGCACCGGGCAGCGCCCTCGACCCCGGCGCGCTCGCCGACGGTGCCGACTGGGGCGGTGCGGCGCCGCTGCGCGGCGTGCAGCTGGCCGCACAGCTCGGCGTCGGCAGCCACCGGACGCAGCTCGACTTCGCGGCGATCGTGCCGGACCCGACCGCGGAGGCCGACCGGTCGAGCCTCGTGTGGGACTCCCTGCCCGATGCGGCGTTCGCACCGGAAGAGGGAGAGGGAGCCGAGGGGGAGGGCGACGTCGACCCGTTCGCCGAGCTCGCCGCAGCCGCCGAGCTCGCCGACGAGACCGGCGTCCTGCTGATCCTGCAGCTCGGCCAGGGCGGCGAGGCCGAGCGCGCCGCGGCGGAGGCCGGGACGTGGGAGGGATGGGTGCGCGCGATCGCGGCGGAGCTCCACGCGCGCGCCCCGGCCCTGCGCCACTGGCAGCCCTGGAACGAGCCGAACAACACGGGCTACGAGGACGCCGCCCGGTACGAGGCCGAGGTCGGCGCCCCGTTCGCGCGCGGGGTCCGTGCCGCCGTGCCCGGCGCCGTCGTCGTCGGCGGCAACACCCTCGGCGTCGTCCCCGACTGGTGGGCCGACCTGGCCGCCGCGGGCGGCTGCGACTCGCTCGACGTCGTGGGCATCCACCCGTACACCGGGCTCAACCGGTCCTGGGAGGAGGAGGGGTTCTCCCGCCAGGGTGCCGAGCTCGACGAGCTGCGCGCCGCGCTCGAGCCGTGCGGCGACGTGCCCGTGTGGGACACGGAGTCGGGGTGGTGGTCCGACGGCGTGGCCAACCTGCGCGCGTCGGCCTGGGACGTCGCACGCAAGCTCCTGTGGTACTCCGTGGAGGACGTCGACGAGTGGACGTACTTCTTCTCGGAGGGCGGGTTCGGCGAGGCGGGCGTGTCGTGGTCGCTCGTCCAGTACGAGGGCTACGTCAAGCCGGCCGGTGCCGTGTTCGCGGCCACCGGTCCTCTCCTCGACCGGTTCGAGGGCTTCACGCCGGTCGACGTCGGCGCCCCCGGTGCGCACGCCGTGCGCGCGGAGGCGCGGGACGGCGGGGAGCTCCTCGCGCTGTGGTCGGAGGACCTGGCCCTGCCGGTGCGCGTCGCCGCGGGAGACGGCGCGCGAGTCGTGCTTCGCGACCCCTACGGCGCCGAGCATCCGCTCGAGATCCCGCCCGACGGGGTGGAGCTCACGCTGAACGGCGCACCGGTCTTCCTCGTGGCACCGGCCGGCACGGGGCTCGAGGCGAGTGCGCTGGAGGCGTTCGGCTCCGACGTCCTCGAGGGCAGGCCCGCGGCCGCGTCGTCGAGCCACGAGGACGCGAGCCCGCCGGACGTGGTCACGTCCGGCACGTTCGCGGTGCGCGAGCCGTGGCGGTCGGGACGGCTGGCCGACGGTTCCGTCGACGAGACCCCGTACGTCGAGGTGACGACGGACGGGCCCGTGGTGGTCGACCGTGTCGCCGTCGCGACGGCGGGCATCCGCTGCTGCACCTCAGGGCTGCGGGACTACACGGTCTCGGTGCGGACCGCCGACGGGCGGTGGCAGGACGTCGCCGAGGTGCGCGACCAGTTCTGGGAGCGCGTGGCGCTCGTCCGGTTCGACCCGGTCGAGGTCACGGCGGTGCGCGTGAGCGTCCCGATGACGACCGAGCGCGGGACGCCCGTGCTGGCGGCCAACTACACCGGCGTCCTGGGTGGCCTGCACCCGGACTTCATGCCCCTGGCGACCGAGAGCGAGTGGATCGCGACCGTGAGCGCGATCCGGGCATGGGGCCCGGAGCGTCCCGGTTGAGCCCGCATCGGTCCCTCGACATCGACGGCGGAGGGCTGGCTGCAGGGTTCGCCGGTGGTGCCGGCGCCGCCCGGCGAGGGTGGCGCCGGCACCGGCGGGTCGGTGGCGTCAGGCAGAGGCCGTGGCGTACCGGGCGGGGTCGGCGTCGAAGAGCGGGCCGCATGCGGCGCAGCACAGCCAGTACGTGCGCCCGTCGTGCTCGCGGACGAGGCCGGCGGCCTCGGCGTCGACCTTGACCGCCATGCTTCCGGGCATGACGGGGCACTCGGCGAGCCCGTCGCCGTCCGTCGCGCCCGCGGGGGCGGCGTGAGCGTGGCCGTGCTCGTGCTCGTGCTCGTGGTGGTGGCACATGGTGCTGATCCTCTCGTCGTTCGGGTGGTCAGACGCCGGCAGGTTGCGGCGTCGGGGACCGTCGCGCGGCAGGTGCCGCTGCGGACACCTCGGACGGGATGCTCCGGAAGGAGCGCAGCCGCAGGCTGTTGCCGACGACGAAGACGCTGGAGAACGCCATCGCCGCCCCGGCGAGCATGGGGTTGAGCAGGCCGAGCGCGGCCAGCGGGATCGCGGCGACGTTGTAGGCGAACGCCCAGAACAAGTTCGTCCGGATCGTCGCCAGCGTCCTGCGGGCGAGGCGGATGGCGTCGGACGCTCCGCGCAGGTCGCCGCCCACGAGCGTGAGGTCGGACGCCTCGATCGCGACGTCGGTGCCTGTCCCCATGGCGAGGCCGAGGTCGGCCTGTGCGAGAGCTGCGGCGTCGTTGATCCCGTCGCCGACCATCGCGACGACCCTGCCGTCGGCCTGGAGCCGCGCGACGACGTCGACCTTGTCCTGCGGAAGGACCTCGGCGACCACCTGCTCGATCCCGACCTCGGCCGCGATCCGCCGCGCCACCGTGGTGTTGTCGCCCGTGAGCAGCACGGGCGTCAACCCCAGGTCCTTGAGCCGCCGGACGGCCTCGGCGCTGGTCGGCTTCACCGTGTCGGCCACGACCAGCAGGCCGCGTGCCTCACCGTCCCACCCGACCGCGACGGCGGTCTCGCCGCGGGCCTCCGCCCGCGCCTTGGCCTCGGCCAGCTCCGGCGTGAGCGGCTGCGACCAGTCGGCCAGCAGCGACTCGCGGCCGACCAGGACCGCACGGCCGTCGACGACGCCCTGCACGCCCTTGCCCTCGACGTTCGCAAACCCCTCCGGCACGGGCAGGGTCCCGACCTCCCGCGCCGCGGCGGACGCGACCGCCGCGGCGATCGGGTGCTCGGACGCGTGCTCGAGAGCCCCGGCGAGGCGCAGCAGCTCCGCACGATCGGTCCCGGGCGCCGTCACGACGTCGACCAGGCTCATGCGGCCCGTCGTGACCGTCCCGGTCTTGTCGAGCACCACGGTGTCGACCGCCCGCGTCGACTCGAGGACCTCCGGGCCCTTGATGAGGATGCCGAGCTGTGCTCCGCGCCCCGTCCCGACGAGCAGCGCGGTCGGCGTCGCGAGACCGAGCGCGCACGGGCAGGCGATGATCAGCACGGCGACGGCGGCCGTGAACGCGGCGGCGAGAGGTGCTCCCGCCCCGATCCAGGCTCCGAGCGTCCCGACGGCGATCGCGATGACGATCGGGACGAAGACGCCCGAGATCCTGTCGGCGAGGCGCTGGACCTCGGCCTTCCCGGACTGCGCCTCCTCGACGAGCCGCGCCATCTGGGCGAGCTGCGTGTCGGTGCCGACGCGGGTCGCCCGTACGACCAGCCGGCCGCCGGCGTTGACGGTCGCGCCCGTGACGGCGTCGCCCGCGGCGGCCTCGACCGGCACGGACTCGCCGGTGAGCATCGAGACGTCGACGGCGGACGACCCGGAGGTGACGACGCCGTCGGTCGCGATCTTCTCGCCTGGCCGGACGACGAACTCGTCGCCCACGCGCAGCTCGGCGACCGGGATCCGCACCTCGGCGCCGCCCCGCAGGACGGCCACCTCCTTGGCGCCCAGCTCGAGCAGCGCCCGGAGCGCGGCCCCCGCCTGGCGCTTGGACCGCTTCTCGAAGTAGCGGCCGGCGAGGATGAACATCGTGACCCCGGCGGCCACCTCGAGGTAGACGTTCGCGGCCCCGTCGGTCCGGGAGATGGTCAGCTCGAACGGGTGGGTCATGCCCGGTGTGCCCGCGGTGCCGAGGAAGAGCGCGTACAGCGACCACAGGAGCGCCGCCGACGTGCCGAGCGAGATGAGCGTGTCCATGGTGGCGGTGCCGTGGCGCAGGTTGGTCCAGGCCGCCCGGTGGAACGGCCACGCCGCCCACACGACGACCGGCGCCGCGAGCGCCAGCGACGCCCACTGCCAGTAGGTGAACTGCAACGCCGGGATCATGGCCATGGCGATGACCGGCACGGAGAGCACGACGGCGCCGACCAGGCGCTGCCGCAGCGCGGTGAGCTCCGCGTCGGGGCGGTCGGCGTCACCGCCCGGGGCGGTGCCTTGCTCGTCGCGGCGGGGCACGGCAGCCGTGTAGCCGGTCTTCTCGACCTCGGCGACGATCGCGGCCACCTCGACGCCGTCGGGCACGCTGACCTGCGCCTTCTCGGTGGCGTAGTTGACGGTCGCGGTGACGCCGTCGAGCCTGTTGAGCTTCTTCTCGATGCGCGTCGCGCACGAGGCGCACGTCATCCCACCGATCTCGAGCTCGACGAGCGTTCCTGGCGCTTCCGGCCGCGTCTCGGACGTGGTCATCGTCCCGCCTCCCCGTGATCGTGGTCGGTCGTGGTGTCGTGCTCGGGGACCGCGCCCGTGTCTCGCTGCCCGTCAGCGGACCCGACGGTGTCGACCGTGAAGCGGGCCGTGCGGACCTGTCCGTCGACCTGGAAGTCGAGGTACAGCAGGTAGCGCCCGTCGGTCGGCGCCTCGGTCACGAAGGTCACGTTGGGACCGGAGCGGTCCCCGGCACCGGGCTCGGCACCTTCAGGGTGCACGTGCAGGTAGGCGAGGTCGCCCTCGCGGAGGGCCACGAGGTGGCCGAACGCGCCGAGGTACGGCTCGAGCCTGGTGACGGGCTCGCCGTCGCGAGTCACCTCGACGGTGAGCTCGGACGCCTCGCCGGCGCGCAGTTCGCCGTGGAGCGTGACGTCGAAGCCGTCGACGGAGGTGGTGGTCGACGGCGTGGTCGACGCCGGTGCGTACGCGCCCGCGACGTGCACGGTGCGGGTCAGCGTGACACCGGGTGTCTCCCCGGTGCCGCCCGGGACGAAGTCCGCGTACACGCGGTAGGCGCCGGCGGCATCCCAGGTCCACGGGAGCGACCAGACGCCGTCCGCGCCGCGCTCCGGGTGCACGTGCCGGAAGTGGGCGCCGTCCGAGCGCACCACGATGAGGTGCAGCTCCTTGCCGTGCTCGACCGCGTAGTCGCGCAGCACCTCGCCGTGCCTGTCGACGATGCGCAGGGAGAGGTCGCCCTCCTCGCCGACGGCGCCGGGTGCACGCACCTCCTCCAGCAGGTATCCGTCCTGCGCGACACCCAGGCCCCCTACGGGCTGCACCGGGCCGGCCGGGTGATGCTCGCCCGCGCGGTCGTCGTGCGACGGTACGAAACGCGCGGCGTCGTCGGGGACGATCGCACCCGCGACCGCCGCGGATGCGGCGAACACGGCGGCGAGGCCCGCCGCGTAGAGGCCGAGCCTCCCGAGAGCGTTCATCGGGCCCGCACCGCCTCGTACCCTGCCTCGTCGACGGCGGCCAGCACGGCGCGGTCGTCGAGGGGGCGGGAGCTCGTGACCACCAGCTCACCGGTGGCCGCGCTGACGTCGACCCCCTGGACGCCCTCGACCCGGCCGACCTCCTGGCGGACCGCCGTCTCGCAGTGGCCGCAGGTCATGCCGGTGACCTTGTACTCGAGCTGGATGACGTTCATCGTCGTGCTCCCTTCCGTTGTGATACCCCCATGGGGTATGTGTACGCTCGACAATCTATACCCCGCCGGGGTATTCCCGTCAAGGAAGAGGAGCATCATGCGAGACCTGTCGACCGTCGTCGTGGTCGGGGCCGGCGCCGCCGGACACGCGGCAGCCGCGACGCTCCGCCGCGAGGGGTACGCCGGGTCGGTCGTCGTCGTCCACGGCGAACCTGGCGCCCCGTACAACCGGACCCTCGTCGACAAGGCGATCCTCCAGGGCCTGCTCACCCTCGAGCAGGCGGCACTTCCCGCCGTCGCTGACGACGTCGAGCTCGTGCCCGCCCGGGCGACGGCCCTGGACGCTTCGGCCGCCGCCGTGACGCTGTCCGACGGCCGCCGGATCCCTTGCGCGGCGCTCGTCGTCGCGACCGGGAGCGCGCCGCGCCGGCACGACCTCGTCCGCGCGGGCGAGCGCCGCGTCGTGCACGTCCACACCGCCGCCGATGCCGTCCGGCTCCGTGGCCTGCTCGAGGACGACGGCGTCACGCGCGCCACTGTCCTCGGCGCCGGGTTCGTCGGGGTCGAGGTCGCGGACGCGCTCGCCGGGGCCGGGCTGCACGTCGACCTGGTCGCACGGAGCACCCTTCCCCTGGTGGGCGCGCTCGGGGAGTCCGTTGCCCGGCGCGTGGCAGGGCTGCTGCAGGGGCACGTCTCCATGCACCTCGGCCGGCGCGTCGAGCGAGTGGCACCCGGCAGGGGCGGCGTGACGATCGCGCTCGACGACGGCACGCGCCTGCGCTCCCACCTCGTGGTCGTCGCGCACGGCACCATGCCCGCCACCGCATGGACGGGGACCGACGGCGGCATCCTCGTCGACGACCGCCTGCGCGCGGCGGGCGGACCACGCGTGTACGCGGCGGGCGGGGCCGCGGTGCACGAGACGACCTTCGGCGTGCGCTTCCGCATCGATCACTGGGACGCGGCCGCGGCGCAGGGCACCCATGCCGCCCGTACGGTCCTGCACGACCTCGCCGGGGCACCCGACCCCGGCCCGTACGTGGCCACCACCGGCTTCACGCTCCGGATGCGCGGCACCACGGTCGCCGCCTCTGGGACCGTGCCGCCCGGGGCGGTCGCACTGCAGCAGGAGACCGACGATCCCGACGCCGTGCTGACCAGCTTCCACCGGCCCGACGGTGCGCTCGTCGGTGCGGCCGGCATCCGCGCCGCCCGGGCGCTGCTGGCCCTGCGGGCGAACATTCACCGGCCCTGACACGGCGCCGGCTGGTTCACCGAACCGCTACCCACGGACCAGGTCCGACGCACCTGAGCCGAGGGTCACACCGAGAAGTACTTCGCCTCCGGGTGGTGGAACACGAACGCGTCGGTCGACTGCTCAGGGTGCAGCTGCAGCTCGTCGGAGAGCGTCACGCCCACGCGCTCGGGGCGCAGCAGCTCGACGACCTTGCGACGGTCCTCCATGTCGGGGCACGCGGGATACCCGAGCGAGAACCGCGCGCCGCGGTAGTCGAGCTTGAACATGCCCTCGACGTCGGACGGGTCCTCGTCCGCGAACCCGAGCTCCGAGCGCACGCGCGCGTGCCAGAACTCGGCCAGCGCCTCGGTCAGCTGCACCGAGAGCCCGTGGAGCTCCATGTACTCGCGGTAGCGGTTCGCCTCGAACAGCCGCGCCGTGTGCACGGACACCGAGTTGCCGACGGTCACGAGCTGCACGGGCAGGACGTCGAACCGCCCGGCCTCGACGGCCCACGCGCGCGGCTTGACGAAGTCCGCCAGGCACAGGTGCCGGTCGCGACGCTGCCGGGGGAAGCGGAAGCGCAGGCGCTCCGTGCCCGCCTCGCCGCCCGAGCCGCCGTCGGGGCCGGCGTGGTGCGCGACGACGACGTCGTCGCCCTCCGACCACACGGGGAAGTACCCGTAGATGACGGTCGGGTCCAGGATCGACTCGGTCCGGATGCGGTCGAGCCACTCGGCCAGGCGGGGGCGGCCCTCGGTCTCGACGAGCTCCTCGTAGGACAACCCGTCGTCGCCGCGCCCGGGCTTGAGGCCCCACTGGCCCATGAACGTCGCCCGCTCGTCGAGGAACGCCGCGTAGTCGGCGAGCTGCACGCCCTTGACGACGCGCGTGCCCCAGAAGGGCGGGGTCGGCACCGGGTTGTCGGTCGCGACGTCGGAGCGTGCCGGCAGGTCCTCGGGCGCCGTCTCGGTCACCGTGACGACGCCGTGCCGGCGCTTGCGCAGCGCGGGCAGCCCGACCTCGTCGGGCGACGCCCCGCGCGCGACCGCCACGAGCGGTTCCATCAGCCGCAGTCCCTCGAACGCGTCGCGCGCGTAGCGGACGGTGCCCGGGAACATCGAGGCGAGGTCGTCCTCGACGTACGTGCGCGTGAGCGCGGCGCCGCCGAGGAGGATCGGCCACTTCTTCTCGAGGCCGCGCGAGACCAGCTCCTCGAGGTTCTCCTTCATGACCACGGTCGACTTCACGAGCAGCCCGGACATGCCGATCACGTCGGCGTCGTGCACCTGCGCGGCCTCGATCATCGCGGAGACCGGCTGCTTGATGCCGATGTTGACGACCTTGTAGCCGTTGTTCGTCAGGATGATGTCGACGAGGTTCTTGCCGATGTCGTGCACGTCGCCGCGCACGGTCGCGAGCACGATCGTGCCCTTCGACTGCTCAGCCTCGTCGCCCGCCACCCGCTCCATGTGCGGCTCGAGGAGGGCGACCGCGGACTTCATGACCTCGGCGGACTGCAGCACGAACGGCAGCTGCATCTGGCCCGACCCGAACAGCTCGCCGACGACCTTCATCCCGCCGAGCAGGTGCTCGTTGACGATGTCGAGCGCCTTCATGCCGCCCGCGAGGGCCTCCTCGATGTCGTGCTCGAGACCCTTGCGCGCGCCGTCGACGATGCGGCGGGCGAGCCGCTCGCCGACGGGGAGCGCGGCGAGCTCGGCGGCGCGCTGGTCGCGCAGGGCCGCCGAGTCGACGCCGCTGAAAAGCTCGAGGAGGTGCGCGAGCGGGTCGTGCACGAGGTTGCCCTCGTCGTCGTACCGGCGCCGGTCCCACACGAGGTCCTCCGCGGCCTGCCACTGCTCGTCCGGGATGGCGGTGCGGGGGAGGATCTTCGCCGCGTGCACGATCGCGGAGTCCAGGCCGGCCTGCACGGCATCGTGGAGGAACACCGAGTTGAGGACCGTCCGGGCGGCCGGGTTGAGACCGAACGAGACGTTCGAGACGCCCAGCGTCGTGTGGACGCCGGGGTAGCGCCGGGTGATCTCGCGGATCGCCTCGATCGTCTCGATCGCGTCGCGCCGCGTCTCCTCCTGCCCGGTCGCGATGGGGAACGTCAGCGCGTCGACGATGATGTCGTCGACCCGCATGCCCCACTGCTCGGTGAGGGTGTCGATGAGGCGCGAGGCGATCTCGACCTTCTTGGCCGCGGTCCGGGCCTGGCCCTCCTCGTCGATCGTCAGGGCGATCACCGCGGCACCGTGCTCCTTGACGACCGGCATGACCCGCGCGAACCGCGACGTCGGCCCCTCGCCGTCCTCGAAGTTGACGGAGTTCACGACGGCGCGCCCGCCGACGAGCTCGAGGCCCGCCTTGATCACCTCGGGTTCGGTCGAGTCGATGACGAGCGGCAGCGTCGAGGCGCTCGCGAGACGGGAGACGACCTCGCGCACGTCCGCGACGCCGTCGCGCCCGACGTAGTCGACGCACACGTCGAGCAGGTGGGCGCCGTCACGGGTCTGCGCACGGGCGATGTCGACGACGTCGTCCCACCGGCCCTCGAGCATGGCCTCGCGGAACGCCTTCGAGCCGTTGGCGTTGGTGCGCTCGCCGATCGCGAGGTACGAGGCGTCCTGGTGCAGGTCGGTGTGCGAGTACAGCGACGCGACGCCGTTCTCCCGCTCGACCGGGCGGTCGGACAGCTCGCGCCCGCGCACCGCCTGGACCACCTGGCGCAGGTGCTCGGGCGTCGTGCCGCAGCAGCCGCCCACCAGTCCCAGCGAGAACTCGTCGACGAACTGCGCGTGCGCCGCCGCGAGCTCGCCGGGGCCGAGCGGGTACACCGCGCCGTGCGGGCCGAGCTCCGGCAGGCCGGCGTTGGGCATGCAGGTCACGGGCAGCTCGCTGTGGCGGGCCAGGTGACGCAGGTGCTCGCTCATCTGGTCGGGGCCCGTGGCGCAGTTGAGCCCGATCGCGTCGACGCCGATCGCCTGGAGCGTCGTGAGCGCGGCGCCGATCTCCGAGCCCATGAGCATGGTGCCGGTGGTCTCGACCGTGACGGAGACGATGACCGGGACGCTGCGCCCGACGGCGGCCATCGCGTCCCGGGCGCCGGTGACCGCGGCCTTGGCCTGGAGCAGGTCCTGGCTCGTCTCCACGAGGACGGCGTCGGCGCCGCCCTCGAGGAGCCCGGCGGCCTGCTCGGCGAAGGTCGCCCGCAGGTGGGCGTACGTCGTATGGCCCAGCGACGGCAGCTTGGTGCCCGGACCCATCGACCCGAGCACCCAGCGCGGGTGGTCCGGCGTGGCGAACGCGTCGGCACGCTCGCGCGCCAGCGCGGCGCCCGCACGGGCGAGCTCGCGGATGCGGTCGTCGATGCCGTAGTCGGACAGGTTGGACCAGTTGGCGCCGAAGGTGTTGGTCTCGATCGCGTCGACGCCGACCTCGAGGTAGGCGTCGTGGACGGAGCGGATGATGTCGGGGCGCGAGACGTTGAGGACCTCGTTGCAGCCCTCGTGGCCCTCGTAGTCCTCGAGCGTCGGGTCCGCGGCCTGGATCATCGTGCCCATGGCGCCGTCGGCCACGACGACGCGGGTGCGCATGGCCTCCAGGAGGGCGGTCGCGCGGGCGTCTGCGGCGGTCGGGTCGAGCGTCGAGGTCACCCGTGCAGCGTAACCGGGGCGCGAGCGGGCGGGCCGGGACGTCCAGCCAGAAAAACGGTGCAGCGGCGCGCACGGCGGCCTACCGTCGTGGGCATGACCGCCACCGACACCGCCGCCGACCTGGCGCCGATCGCCGAGCGCGCCGACGCGCCCTCCCAGCTGCCGACCGTCACCGCGGGCGACCTCGCCTGGCGGCCTGCGACGCGCGACGACGCGCCCGCGCTGCTCGAGCTCCGCAACACCATCGCCGAGGCGGACCGCGAGCCCTACCGCGAGACGCTCGAGGAGATCCTCGAGATGTTCGACGCCCCGTGGCGCCGGTACGACACGGACTCGCTGCTCGGCTTCGACCGCGACGGTGTCCTGCGCGCCTACGGCCTGGTCGACACGACGCCGGGCGACACCCGCACCGTTCGCGCCTTCCTGTTCGGCGGGGTCCACCCGGAGCGTCGCCGGGAGGGCATCGGGCGCGAGCTGTTCGCCTGGCAGGTCGCCCGGGGCCGGCAGGTGCTGGCGGCGTCGGGCAAGGACCTCCCGGCCCGGATCGCCGTCTTCGCCGAGGACGACGGCCCCGCCGACAAGAACCACCTGTACGAGCGCTTCGGGTTCGGAGCGCGCCGCTTCTACTCGGAGCTCATGCGCGACCTGCGCGACCTCGACGCCGCGCCCGTGCCCGAGGTCACCCTCGACGGCTCCCTGCGCGTCGTCCCGTTCGAGCCGCGGTACGACGACGCCACGCGCCTGGCGCACAACGACGCGTTCCGCGACCACTGGGGCAGCGAGCCCCAGACGCCGGAGCAGTGGACGAACGGCCGCTCGGCCTTCGCCCCGCAGTGGTCGTTCGTGGTGGTCGACGACGCGCCCGACGTCGACGCGCTGCTCGCCTCCCCGCACACGGACGCCGACACCGCCGCGGCCCTGGGCGCCGGCGAGCCGCTCGTCGTCGGGTACCAGATCGCCGCGCGGTTCGAGGAGGACTGGGGCGTCCGGGGCTTCACGTTCGGGTACACCGAGATCCTCGGCGTCCGGCGCGCGTACCGCGGGCGCAAGATCGCGGTCGCGGCGCTCGCGGCGGGCATGCGAGCGTTCGCCCGCGACGGGATGCAGTTCGCCGCCCTGGACGTGGACACCGCCAACCCGTCGGGGGCGAACGGTCTCTACGCGAGCCTCGGGTACACCAAGACGCACGGCTCGCGCATGTACTCCGTGGAGCTGTGAGGCGTACCGTCCGCGGTCTCAGAGAACGCCGGGACGCACCATCCACCGCTCCGGGTCCTCGAGCCTCCGGAACCCGACCTTGGAGTAGAGCTCGTGCGCGTCCTCGGTGACGAGCAGGACGCGCTTGAGGCGCAGCGGCTCGAGGTCGGCCACGACGCCCTCGACGAGCTGCACGCCGACGCCCTGGCCGCGCGCGTCCGGGTCCACGATGACGTCGCACAGCCAGGCGAACGTGGCCCCGTCCGTCACGACGCGGGCGTAGGCGACCTGGTCGCCCGTCGCGGCGTCGTAGACGCCGTAGTTCCGCGAGCCGGAGATCGCGGCGTCCTGCACCTCGCGCGGGCGGCCGGCCGCCCAGTACGCGTGCTCGGAGAGCAGGTGGTGGACGCGCCCGGCGTCGATGCGCGACGGGTCGGCGGAGAAGACGTAGGCGGCGGTGGTGGTCGCTCGGGTCACCCCTCCATCCAACACGATCGGCGGGGGGTGCGGACTAGGCACCGAGCGCCGCGTTGACCGCGGCGGGCGAGTACTCCCGCTCGACGACGAGCGTCGCGAGCCCGGCGACGCCGGCCCGCTCGCCGAGGACCGACTGCGTGACCGTGAGGTGCCGCGTCGCCCGCGGGAGCGAGCGCGGGTACAGGGTCTCGCGCACGCCGGTGAGCAGCGGGGGTGAGGCGAGCACCCCGCCGATCACGACCTGGGCAGGGTTGAGGAGGGACACGACGCCCGCGACAACCTCGCCGATCACGCGACCGGCGGCCTGGGTGAGGCGGGCGGCGTCCCGGTCACCGGCCGCGAGGTACGCGCCGACGTCGGAGCCGGACGCCGCGGGCTTGCCGAGCTCGGTGAGGGCCCGGGCCACGGCGCCGCCGGAGGCCACCGCGGCGAGGCAGCCGTGCGCCCCGCACTGGCACACCGGGTCGCCGTGCCCGGCGATCTTCACGTGGCCGATGTCGCCGGCGCCCCCGTCGGTGCCGGGGTAGACCTGGCCGGCGATGACGATCCCGCACCCGATGCCGGAGGAGACCTTGAGGAAGCAGAGCGACCGCGAGCCGGGGTACGCGCTGCGCTGTTCGCCGAGCGCCGCGGCGTCGGCGTCGTTCGCGACGAGCACCGGGACGCCGAGGGCGTGGTGCAGGTGCTCGGGCACCGGGTAGGCGTCCCAGCCGGGCATGATGGGCGGCTGGCTGGGCCGGCCGGTGTCGGGGTCGACCGGCCCCGGGACGCTGATGCCCAGCCCGCTGACCCGCTCGGCGGGGACGCCGGCGTGGGCGAGCAGCCCGCGTGCGCTCTCGGCGATCGCCGCGAGCGTCCGGTCGGGGCCGTCGGCGACGACGGCGTCGATCCGGGTGTCGTCCTCCACGCGGCCGGCGAGGTCGGTCAGCGCGACGGTCGTGTGCGTGGTGTCGACGGTCGCCGCCAGGACGTGGGCGCGGGCGGTGTTGAACTCGAGCCGCCGCGAGGGACGGCCACCCCTGACGCGGTCCGTGCCGTTCTCGACCACGAACCCCGCCTCCAGCAGCGCGTCGATGCGCCCCGCGACGGTCATCCGGGACAGGCCGGTGACCTCGAGCACCTCGCCCCGCGTCACGGCCCTGCCCGTGCGGATGAGCTCCAGCACGTCACCCGGTCCGGGCATGGCGTCGACCTCCGTTGCATGATCGTTAGACTCGTTATGCTTGACGACTAGACATTACACGCATAGCGTCTTGGCGTAACAGGCGCCGCCCTGCGGCGGGTCAGACCATTCTGCAGTTCCCTCAGCGCAAGGAGGCGCACGGTGAAGTCTCGTGCCACAGCAGTGACGATGACGGCGACGGTGAGCGCGGCGGCGCTCGTCCTTGCCGGCTGCACGGGCTCCGACGAGCCCACCGACGGCGGCGGCGGCGACGGTGGTGGTGGCGGCGGCCCCATCACCTTCTGGCTCCAGGAGGACCTGCCCGACCGCGTCGCCGCGACCCAGGAGATCGTCGACGCGTTCGTCGAGGAGTCCGGTGTCGAGGTGGAGGTCGTCTCGGTCGCCGAGGACCAGTTCGCCCAGCTCATCACCTCGGCCGCCGCGGCCGGCGACCTGCCGGACGTCATCGGCGGGATCTCCCTGCCGCAGGTGCGCACCCTCTCGGCGAACGAGCTGGTCGACACCGAGGCCGTCGGCGCCGTGATGGAGTCCCTCGACCCCGCGACCTTCTCCGAGCAGGCGATCGAGCTCACGTCCGACGGCGACACCCACCTCGCGGTCCCCAGCGAGTCCTGGACCCAGATGCTCTTCTACCGCACGGATCTGTTCGAGGCGGCGGGGCTCGAGGAGCCCTCGTCCTACGACGCGATCCTCGAGGCGGCCCAGACCCTCGACTCGCCCGAGGTCGCGGGCTTCGTCGGCGCGACCGCCCCGGGCGACGCGTTCACCGAGCAGACGTTCGAGCACATCGCGCTCGGCAACGGGTGCGAGCTCGTGGACGAGGGCGGCGAGGTCCAGCTCGACTCCGACGCCTGCGTCGCGGCGTTCGAGTTCTACGGCGACCTGGTCACGAACTACTCGGTGCCCGGTGCGCAGGACGTCGACACGACCCGCGCGACGTACTTCGCCGGCGACGCGGCGATGTTCATCTGGTCGAGCTTCGCCCTCGACGAGCTCGCCGGGCTGCGCGAGGACGCCAAGCCCTCCTGCCCCGAGTGCGTCGACGACCCCGGCTTCCTCGCCGCGAACACCGGCGTCGTGACCGCGATCGAGGGTCCCGACTCCAGCGCGCCTGCGCAGTTCGGCGAGATCACGTCGTGGACGATCACGCAGGGTGCCGCCACCGAGAGCGCGCAGGCGTTCATCGAGTACATGATGAACGACGGCTACGAGCCGTGGATCGCGATCGCACCCGAGGGCAAGGTGCCTGTGCGCACCGGCACCCCCGAGGAGCCGTCGGTCTTCTCCGACGCCTGGTCGACCCTGCCCGCCGGCGTCGACACCAAGGCCCCGCTGTCGGACTTCTACGCCCCCGAGGTGCTCGAGACGGTCGCCGCCGGTCCGGAGGACCTGGCCCGCTGGGGCATCGCGCAGGGCCAGGGCGACCTGCTCGGCGCGCTGCAGGGTGAGCTCCCCGTCGCCCAGGCCGTGAGCCAGGTGGCCCAGGGAGACGACCCCGCGACCGCCGCGCAGGACGCCGCCGAGGCGGTGCGCTCCATCGCGGACTCGATCCAGTGACGCAGCTCGGTGGGGGGTCGGGTGTCACGGGCCCGGCCCCCCGGCTCGCCCCGCCGGGCCGGTCCGTGCGCGGCAAGGAGGAGAACCGCGCCGGGCTGACCCTGATCTCGCCGACCCTCGTCATCATCGGCGTGGCCGTCGTGGTGCCGATCGTGTGGGCGGTCTCGCTCGCGTTCCAGCGAGTGCGGCTCATCAACGTGCGCGGCACGGGCTTCTTCGGGGAGTACACGCTCGCGAACTTCGAGAACGTCGTGACGTCCCCGGGCTTCCTCACCGCGCTGGCCACGACGCTCGTCTACTCCGTGGTGGGGACCGGGCTCGCCATCGCCGTCGGCCTCGTCGCCGCGCTCGCCCTGCGCAAGCCGTTCCGGGGCCGGGGCGCCATCCGCGCCTCCCTGCTCCTGCCCTACGTCGCGCCCGTCGTCGCGGCGACCTTCGTCTGGTCGACGATGCTCAACCCGCAGTTCGGCGTCGTGAACTGGTTCGGGACGACCGTGCTCGGCTGGGACGACCCGATCGCGTTCCTGTCCGACCGGTCCTTGCCGGTCTCGATCCTCGGCTGGCAGGTGAACCTGCCGATCGCGCTCGTCACCGTCATCCTGTTCGAGGCGTGGCGGTCCGCGCCCTTCGCGTTCCTCTTCCTGACCGCGCGCCTGCAGGCGGTGCCCGACGTCCTGGACGAGGCCGCGCGCATCGACGGAGCGACCCCGTCCCAGCGGTTCCGGCACATCCTGCTGCCGCAGCTGCTGCCCACGATCGCGGTGCTGTCGGTGCTGCGCTTCATCTGGACGTTCAACAACTTCGACGACATCTATCTGCTCACGGGCGGCGGCGCGGGCACCGAGGTCGTCTCGGTACGGGTGTTCGACTACCTGACCGCCCGCGGCGACATCGGGGCGGCGTCGGCCCAGGCGCTCGTCCTCGCCGTCATCCTCGCGGTGCTCGTCGGCGTCTACCTCAAGCTCTTCGGCCGGCAGGAGGAGCGGGCATGACCACGTCCACCGACACGTCCACCCTGCGGCGGCCGCCCACGACCCGGCAGACCGGTCGCGGGCCGGCCCGGTTCAGCCGCGACCGGTTCGAGAACCGGCTGATCGCGGTCCTGCGCCCGGTCGTGATCGCGCTGCTGCTGATCGGCGCGCTGCTGCCCTTCTACTACATGGTGCTGCTGAGCTTCCGGTCGCTCGACTCGCTGCT